>NZ_CP039904.1:1337500-1637500 GCF_005221385.1 Agrobacterium tumefaciens
CCGTGAGGACAGAACTGAACAGGTTTCCAAGCATTGTTATAAGGTATCTTACTTTCGAATACATAGGGGTAAGAAGCGAACGCAGGGAACTGAAACATCTAAGTACCTGCAGGAAAGGACATCAACCGAGACTCCGCAAGTAGTGGCGAGCGAACGCGGACCAGGCCAGTGGCAATGATGAATAAAGCGGAACGATCTGGAAAGGTCGGCCATAGAGGGTGATAGCCCCTTACGCGTAGAACAGTCATTGTCCTTGAGTAGGGCGGGACACGTGAAATCCTGTCTGAACATGGGGAGACCACTCTCCAAGCCTAAGTACTCGTGCATGACCGATAGCGAACAAGTACCGTGAGGGAAAGGTGAAAAGCACCCCGACGAGGGGAGTGAAATAGAACCTGAAACCGGATGCCTACAAACAGTCGGAGCCCGCAAGGGTGACGGCGTACCTTTTGTATAATGGGTCAACGACTTAGTGTAACTAGCAAGCTTAAGCCGGTAGGTGTAGGCGCAGCGAAAGCGAGTCTGAATAGGGCGATTGAGTTAGTTGCATTAGACCCGAAACCGAGTGATCTAGCCATGAGCAGGCTGAAGGTTGGGTAACACCAACTGGAGGGCCGAACCCGTATCTGTTGCAATAGATTGGGATGACTTGTGGCTAGGGGTGAAAGGCCAATCAAACTCGGAAATAGCTGGTTCTCCGCGAAATCTATTTAGGTAGAGCGTCGACCGAATACCCTCGGGGGTAGAGCACTGGATGGGCTATGGGGACTCACCGTCTTACTGATCCTAACCAAACTCCGAATACCGAGGAGTACTAGTCGGCAGACACACGGCGGGTGCTAACGTCCGTCGTGAAAAGGGCAACAACCCTGACCTCCAGCTAAGGTCCCCAAGTCATGGCTAAGTGGGAAAGGATGTGAGGATCCCAAAACAACCAGGATGTTGGCTTAGAAGCAGCCATCATTTAAAGAAAGCGTAACAGCTCACTGGTCTAAATAAGGGTCTTTGCGCCGAAAATGTAACGGGGCTAAAGCCATGCACCGAAGCTGAGGATATGCCGTAAGGCATGTGGTAGCGGAGCGTTCCGTAAGTCTGTGAAGGCGGACCCGTGAGGGCTGCTGGAGATATCGGAAGTGCGAATGTTGACATGAGTAACGATAAAGGGAGTGAGAGACTCCCTCGCCGAAAGACCAAGGGTTCCTGCTTAAAGTTAATCTGAGCAGGGTTAGCCGGCCCCTAAGACGAGGCGGACACGCGTAGTCGATGGGAACCACGTTAATATTCGTGGGCCTGGTGGTAGTGACGGATCTCGTGTGTTGTACATTCTTATTGGATTGAATGTGCGGCGAAGAGGTTCCAGGAAATAGCTCCACCGTATAGACCGTACCCGAAACCGACACAGGTGGTCAGGTAGAGTATACCAAGGCGCTTGAGAGAACTATGTTGAAGGAACTCGGCAAATTGCACGCGTAACTTCGGAAGAAGCGTGACCCCATTTTAGGCAACTATGATGGGGTGGCACAGACCAGGGGGTAGCGACTGTTTATCAAAAACACAGGGCTCTGCGAAGTAGCAATACGACGTATAGGGTCTGACGCCTGCCCGGTGCTGGAAGGTTAAAGGGAGGGGTGCAAGCTCTGAACTGAAGCCCCAGTAAACGGCGGCCGTAACTATAACGGTCCTAAGGTAGCGAAATTCCTTGTCGGGTAAGTTCCGACCTGCACGAATGGCGTAACGACTTCCCCGCTGTCTCCAACATAGACTCAGTGAAATTGAATTCCCCGTGAAGATGCGGGGTTCCTGCGGTCAGACGGAAAGACCCCGTGCACCTTTACTATAGCTTTACACTGGCATTCGCCAAGGCATGTGTAGGATAGGTGGTAGGCTTTGAAGCAGGGACGCCAGTTCTTGTGGAGCCATCCTTGAAATACCACCCTTATCTTCGTGGATGTCTAACCGCGGTCCGTTATCCGGATCCGGGACAGTGTATGGTGGGTAGTTTGACTGGGGCGGTCGCCTCCGAAAGAGTAACGGAGGCGCGCGATGGTGGGCTCAGACCGGTCGGAAATCGGTCGTCGAGTGCAATGGCATAAGCCCGCCTGACTGCGAGACTGACAAGTCGAGCAGAGACGAAAGTCGGTCATAGTGATCCGGTGGTCCCGTGTGGAAGGGCCATCGCTCAACGGATAAAAGGTACGCCGGGGATAACAGGCTGATGACCCCCAAGAGTCCATATCGACGGGGTTGTTTGGCACCTCGATGTCGACTCATCGCATCCTGGGGCTGGAGCAGGTCCCAAGGGTATGGCTGTTCGCCATTTAAAGCGGTACGTGAGTTGGGTTCAGAACGTCGTGAGACAGTTCGGTCCCTATCTGCCGTGGGTGTAGGAATATTGACAGGATCTGTCCCTAGTACGAGAGGACCGGGATGGACGTATCTCTGGTGGATCTGTTGTCCTGCCAAGGGCATAGCAGAGTAGCTATATACGGAATGGATAACCGCTGAAGGCATCTAAGCGGGAAACCAACCTGAAAACGAGTGTTCCCTATCAGAGCCGTGGAAGACGACCACGTTGATAGGACGGGTGTGGAAGCATGGCAACATGTGAAGCTTACCGTTACTAATAGCTCGATCGACTTCTTCGTTCCCATTGTTCATGTTCATCAAACAAAGTTCGATGACATCATTCTTCTGTCCTGACGCCCGAAGGGCTCCGGACGGGCCGCGCCAAAAGGCGCGACGGACTAGCGTCCTGTATGGCTGCCACGCTCGATCTCGAGCAAGGCAGGCAAACGGACCAGTCACGGAAAGACGTGTAATTAAGATAAAAAGTGGCAATGCCACCCAGCTTCTCGAAACAACACTCATGTGAAAACATGATCAATGTTGCGTTTTGCCGACCTGGTGGTTATCGCGGGGCGGCTGCACCCGTTCCCATTCCGAACACGGCCGTGAAACGCCCCAGCGCCAATGGTACTCCGTCTCAAGACGCGGGAGAGTAGGTCGCTGCCAGGTCTGCAAAACGCAACATCAAATCTTCTCAAATCAAACTTCGGCCCAGCCGATACAAGAGGGCCGCTAATAGCGGCCTTTTGTCGTTCCGGGACTTAAAACATAAGGCAAACGCCTCGTGCGTCCCTTACAGGAGACAAATCGCCTTCGGCAATTTGCTCCGGCAGTAGGCATCACAGCTTCCCTGTGATGCAGTCGCGATAAATCCCATAGGGATTTACACTGGTAACGCGGGGTGGAGCAGCCCGGTAGCTCGTCAGGCTCATAACCTGAAGGCCGCAGGTTCAAATCCTGCCCCCGCAACCAAAATCTTCAAGACTTATCAAACGAATAAGCCCTCCTCATCGGAGGGCTTTTGCGTTCTAAGCCCTCAAATGCCTATGCATCATCTGAGTCGTAATCTGTCTCTCTTTCTGTGGCCGATTCAGCCTTTCGAGATTGCGATAAATCCGGATTTGGCCATGATGCGCAAATCATCCAACGAAGAAGAAAGCCGCCGTGACCGCCGACCCGTTGCAGATACTCAAGACCGTTTACGGCTATGACACGTTCCGCGGACGCCAGGGCGATATCATCCAGCATGTCATGGCGGGAAACAATGCCTTCGTCCTCATGCCGACGGGCGGAGGAAAGTCGCTTTGTTACCAGATCCCGGCGCTTGCCCGCACAGCTACGAGCGTCGGTGCTAAATCCCCGCCGCAAAACACAAACTCCTAAACCAACAGGCGCAAAACGGGAGTTGATCGGCGCTCGCGTCATGGAACCAAGTTGCTCGTCATCGCTCAGTGTCTCTTAGGCGCGAATGAAGTTGGGATGACGGAGCGCATTGGTCCATTGGATTCTTCCGAGCGGGACGGCCGGATATCATCGAAGGGCCCGGCCGGTGAAAGGGCAGAAGTATGCCGTCATACGACCTGTGCGGCAAGCTTTACGGCATCTGCGCCCGCTGGGATGCGAAACGGCGAGGAGGCATCGGTCACGGCCTGCCAGACCGCTCTTGCCACGTCGCTCGCAGTGGTGATTTCGGTCGGCTGCGGTGGCGTTGCCGAGAACACCTGTTTCGCCCAGCTGGCATAGGCTGCCGGTATGCCGTTCTGCGAGCGATCGCGGGCGGTCGCGCTAAAGGAGGTTTCTGGCGCCCGACCGGGAGTGACGAGCCGCACGCGCACCCCGAACGGTTCAATTTCCAAGGCAAGGTTTTCGCTGAATGCCTCCACGGCTGCCTTGCTTGCCGTATAAGCGGACAACATTGGCAACGGCTTGAGCGTCACGGCGGACGATACATTGACGATCACGCCCGCCCCTTGCGCCCGGAAGCCGGGCATTACTGCCTGCGACATCGCCATGGTGCCGAACGTGTTCTGCTCGAAAAGCTGGCGTGTTGCGTCTATCGACACGCCTTCCAGCGCACCCATCAGACCGGCGCCGGCATTGTTGACGAGGGCGTCGATCGGCCCTGCTTCATCCAGAGCACGAGCGATGTTGGCAGCGTCGGTAACATCGAGTGCAACGACACGCAGCCGTTCGGATGCGGGCAATAGATCCCCACGAGGCGTGCGCATCGTGGCAATGACAGTCCAGTCGCGATCAAGGAAATAGCGGGCAGTCTCAAGTCCGAAGCCGGACGAACTGCCGGTGATGAGGATGGTGTTCATCTGAAACTCCTGTTTGTGGCGATGCTATAGGGCGACCGTGTAAGGGGTGGATACGTGTTATGGGGGGCGGAGAAGGCGTGTCCGGCGTCTTATTTCGTCTCGACGCTGCCTTCCGGCGCAGAATCCGCTGCCAACGCCGCTACCGTCTCCGAAAATGGGGGGTCGCCAGGATAGAGCGTGCTGCGGAGGAAGGAGGTTGAAAGGCGCTGGATTGCGGCGACCCGCCGGGGCCGTTCGTCTGTTGTCTCGCGTGCCTCGTAACCGGGGATGCCCCCAAGAGCATGCTCGCCGCCAAAGGCCGTAAATAATACCTTGGGTGAGGGACTCAAATCGTAGGCATCACGCCACCACTCGGCGCCACGTGTCGAAAGCCTGCCGACATCACGGTCGCCGATGATGACCAGGGTCGGCGCCGTCATGGTCGAGAAATCTGGATACATGAATGGGTAGGTACGGGCTGCATATTCGGTCAGGCCATCGCCTCTGCCTGGCGGTGCCAGCAGCACGCCCGCTTTCACGCGGTGGTCCTTCCTGTCGACTACCGATCCGTCGTCGGGATCGGGATGGGTGGTGCCAAGCAAGGTACTGGCGGTCTGGGCGCCCCATGAATGGCCGGCGACCGCGATACGCGAGTGGTCGAGCCGCCCCTGGATCAGCGATGCTCCGTTCTCTATGCGATCGAGCCCGCCGACAACGGTGGCTAGGTCTTGCTCACGGAAGCGCCAGAGTTGGGGGCGGCGAGGATCGTTCGCGGCAAGGCCGAGCATCCGCGAATCCAGATGTGTCGGCTGGATTACGGCGAAGCCATGTGCTGCCCAATAATCAGCAAGGGGGCCATAGGCATGAAACGACTGGCCATTGCCGTGCGAGAAGATGATGATGGGCAACGTGTGGCCTGAGATCGGTAAGGAAACCCGAACGTGCAGGTCAACGCCTCGTCCCGGCGACGGTAAAGTAATGGGAGAGATCGAAACAATGGCGGGTAATCCGGCAGTGGGCGCGCGGGTTTCTGCGCACGGGCTGGACATGGGACTGCTAACCTCCGAACTGGAAACCGGATCAATGATCCGCTATACTATAAATCCGGATCAATGATCCGCTATACTATAAATACGGATCATTGATCCGTTTATCAAGAGGTGATCGCAAAAATGTTGTCGACCAAACTCCGCAATGCAGGCGAGGCCCCATCATCGGCTCCTGGCGATGCCGAAGTACCCGCACCGCGAATGCGTGCTGATGCTCGCAGAAACGAGGAAGCAGTTCTGGAAGCCGCCAAAATCGTGTTCGCTCGTTCGGGGGTGGATGCTCCCATCCGGGAGATTGCGACGCAGGCGGGCGTTGGGCTGGGTACGCTCTACCGCCGTTTCCCGACGCGTGCTGACCTGGTGGCCGCGGTGTTTCGCCGGGAGGTTGATGCCTGCGCCGATGCGGCAGCGCTGCTTGCCGCTGAGCAGGGGCCAGCCGATGCGCTGGCAGCCTGGCTGAAGCGTTATACGCACTTCCTCGCCACCAAACAGGGATTGGCCGCGGCGCTTCATTCCGGCGATCCGGCATTCGCCACCTTGCCGGACTATTTCCGGAGCCGATTTGAACCGGCTCTGTCAATGCTGCTGAATGCTGCTGCCGCTGCGGGAGAAGTCCGAGCTGACATTGCGCCCTACGATCTGCTGCGCGCGATCGGAAACCTTGCCGTGGCCTCGGGGGAGGATGGGCCGGCGCACACCGAACGAATGCTCATGCTGCTGCTGGATGGCCTGCGTTATGGCGCGGCGAAGGCGAAATAGCCGCGACTGCCAAGAAGACGCTCGATAGGGCCGATACCGGTACTCCATCGCCTCTCGGGGGAAACGACTCTCGCCGATGGATGCTTTCGGTGCTCACCTTCCAAGAGAAGCCTTGCTGGTTTCCACCCCATTGCTGTCTTTTTAAGGATCGCCGAACCGCCCAAGCATTTCACACGTAATCGACGAACAAACGCGGCGAGAAAGTAACTCCGCCAATCGAGGTGTACCTCGAACGCTCCCAAGGTCGACTTGCGGAACTTGCCGTTCCCCTTAGCGCGACACAGCTTCGCGTGAACGGGCGCTACCGCAACATAAATATAAATGGCACTGTCCTTTGAAGCACTGTCCTTTGAAGCACTGTCGTAAGCGGTTTGTGCCTGCCAAAAGATGTGGTCACCGAGTTCGCCGCCGGGATCTGGCGCTTCCAATCGGCGTGGCGCGGCAATCCGTTGGGGCGTCTGGAAAAACGTGGCCGATCCTGGCCGGGTCGTGGGAGGCTTTGTCATCGATAGCTGGATCGAGCGCCAGTGCGGGCACGTACCTGTCACAAACGCAGGCGCGCTGGATCGGGGACTGCTGAATGACTTCAATATCGGTGAGCAACCCCCAAATCGTCCGCCACCTGTGGCGGCCTCTATTGCCAGTTTGAGCGAAGGAACATGACATGAGCTGGAATCCCACACAGAACCCCGAATGCCCTGAGACTGGCAGTCTCGATGCAATCGAGACCCTCATCATCCCGCGCACCCGCGATCTGGGTGGGTTCGAAGTGCGCCGTGCATTGCCCGCTCCGAAACGGCAGATGGTTGGTCCCTTCATCTTTTTCGATCAGGTGGGACCGGCTGAGTTCCTCACTGGCGGTGGCATCGATGTACGCCCTCATCCGCACATCGGGCTGGCGACCGTGACCTATCTTTACGAGGGCGCATTTCATCATCGCGACAGCACCGGGGCCGACCAGATGGTCTACCCCGGGGAGGTGAACTGGATGATCGCCGGTAATGGCGTCACCCATTCCGAACGCACCACCGAAGAGATGCGCAGCCGTCCTGGCACCGCCTTCGGAATCCAGACCTGGGTTGCGCTGCCGGATCACGCGGAAGACACTGCGGCCAGTTTCGAGCATCACGGCCGCGAGGCGCTGCCGTTCATCGAGGATGAAGGCAAGCAGGTCCGGCTGATCCTCGGCTCGGCTTGGGGCGCGCAGGCCCCGGTCAAAACCTTCACTGAGACCTTCTATGCCGATGTCATTCTATCCGCCGGCGCAAAGCTGCCGCTGCCCGACGATCACGAAGATCGCGGTGTTTATGTCGTCGAGGGCAGCATCCTGATTGCCGGAACTCCGTTTGCCGCTGGACAGATGATGGTGTTCCGTCCGGGGGATCGGATCAGCCTGACCGCGGGCGAGGCAGGCGCGCGCCTAATGGTGCTCGGCGGGGAGACAATGAATGGACCACGCTATATTTCGTGGAACTTCGTCGCCTCGTCGCAGGAAAAAATCGACGCCGCGAAAGAGGCCTGGCGCAAGGGCGACTGGGAGCATGGTCGCTTCCGTCTACCACCCGGCGATGAGGCCGAGTTCATCCCACTGCCCGAACAGCTGAAGTGATCGAATGTGATACCAGATTGGCTAACATACCCATCGACAACAATTAAGAGAGAACAAGAAGTGACAAAACCTCAGGCCATCTTTCCGGTCAACAGACACGCTCTTTACGAAGAACATCGCTACTCGGCAGCGATCCGATCGGGCGATCTTCTTTTCGTTTCGGGGCAAGTCGGCAGCCGCGGCGATGGAACACCCGAACCTGATTTCGAATGCCAGGTTCAACTGGCCTTCGACAACCTGAAGGCTGCACGTTCGACGATCTCGTGGACGTCACAACGTTCCACACGGACCCGGACAGCCAGTTCGCAACGATCATGGACGTCAGGCAGAGGAATTTCACCAAGCCGCCTTATCCCAACTGGACTGCCGTCGGAGTAAACTGGCTGGCTGGGTTCGATTTCGAGATCAAGGTGATTGCACGCATACCGGAGAGCAATTAAGTCCCGAGGCTTTTCCTCATCCGCCCACTGTAAGGACAGCCTTTCCCGCGAACTTTCTTTTCAGAAGTTCGCGGGCCGTCGCGTCGATGTCGGCCCAAGGTACAGTCTTTCCGATGACCGGACGGAGACTTCCATCGGACAGCCGCCGCGCAAGATCGGCAAGAATGGCCGACGCATCGGCGGCGTGCTCCGGCCGGGTCAGCTCCTCGAGGAGGAAGAAGCCGTAGAGAACCGTTCCGCCATATGCTCCACCGGATTGAAGGCGGAAGCGACGGGCGTCAAAGGTCGTGAGTGTTTCCTCCGAAGCATCGCCGAAAAGAACGCAGACACCGCGCGATGCCAGCCACATCAGCGCCTCGCCCAGAAGCGAGCCTCCGACACCCTCCAGAATGAGGTCGTATGGCCCACCCTTCTCGCCGGCCTCGACGCCGATCGCGATATCGTTCGCGCCAAGGCTGCGCAGGAATTCCGCTGTCGAGCCATCCCGCGTAAAGGCCGTCACGTGGGCGCCTGCAGCCGCTGCGAGCTGGATCGCATAAATTCCGACACCACCCGTCGCCGCCGTGACGAGAACACGGCTTCCCGGACCAATCGCCTTCTTCTGCAGCGCTACGGCTGCGGTCAGACCTGCGACAGGGAGGGTCGAGGCCGCTTCAAAGCTGACGTCGTCGGGAATTCTGGCAAGCCGGCTTGTCGGCACGGTGACACGTTCTGCCCAGCCACCGCTCCATACCAAGCCCACCACGCGATCACCCGGTTGGAAACCCGATCCTTCAGGGGCCGTCTGGACCACGCCGGATAAATCCCATCCGGGTCGATCGCCATCGTTACCGTCATAGAGTGCACCGCGAACCTCGCCGTTGTTCAGCGAGAACGCTCGTACCGCGACGATTGCCTCGTCCGGCGTGGCCCCAGGTTCTGTGTGTTCGGCAAGAACGAAGTGAGTTTCTGCACCTGTCTTCGAAACTGTAACAGCTTTCAATGTGATACTCCCCAATTCAGCATTCGATCAGATTTTGAAGCTGGTTGCGTATCGTGCCACGGGTGGAAATACGCGCAACGGTGGTCGGATATCGACCGAAAGCAGGCTTATTTCGTAGCCTCTTCGATCAGATCTGTCACAACCTTCGAATGCGAGACCATCACGACATGCGATGCCCCCTCGACTACGACCGTCCGCCTGGAGCCTGCACGCTCTGCCATAAAGGCAAGCGCCTTGGCCGGAATGTTCTTGTCGCTGTCGCCATAGACGAAGTAGGACGGCAGCGTTTTCCAGGCCGGTTCGCCGGACTTGTCCGTCAGGGCGGCTTCAGTGATTGGCCGCTGGCCAACGGCCATTAGTGCCGAGGCCTCTGGCGCAACGTCGTGTGCGAACTGGTTGCGGAACTTGGTCTGGTCGATGTAGAGATCGACGCCGCCGTCAGTGAGCTTGACGGGGGCCGCGAGCGCCTCCCCAAGCGTGCCGCCGGGGAACTTGCCCGCGAGATCGGATGCAGATTCGCCAGAATCCGGTGCGAAGGCAGCCACATAGACGAGTGATCTGACGTTGTTGTGCCCATTCGCAGCGTTGGAGATAATCTGGCCTCCGTAAGAATGACCAACGAGCACCACCGGGCCCTCGATGCTTCCGACAACGTCGGAGACGAGGCGTGCATCATTCGAGACACTCCGCAACGGATTGGCGACAGCGACCGTCTTATAGCCGTCCTTTTGGAGGTTGATGATGACGCCATTCCAGCTTGACGAGTCAGCAAACGCGCCATGAACAAGGACGATAGTGGGCTTGACCGGTTGGGCGATAGCCGTATCGGACAGAAGGGCGGTCGCAATAACAACCGTTGCAGCAAGCTTGAGCATGATCACTTCCTACTCATATCTGGTTTTATGAATTCTCGGACGGAGAATCCGAGGTGCGGACGAAGCTGGGCGTCGGAGGCGGTCCGGCTCTCGTTTAGTGGACATCTGCGGACAGATAAGACTGACCGATGTCGACGAGCGCGGCAGACCAGAGCTGGTGCAAGCAGTCATCGTCAGATCCTTTGCTGCCGTGGAGGCATGATTTTTATTGTTTCCGCGCGAGTTTCTGTAGTCCTTTTTTATGAGGAGCTGTGTCGCTGAAACCGGAACGCTGCACTATGCATTCGTCAGCACGTATGGCAGCGAGCACAGTTATTGAGCCTCGGTATGCGACGCTGGCGCATCACTGCAACTGCTGAGGTTTGCTCCTAGCGACGGCACTCGCGCCGGTCGGAATCGCGTCTGCAGCGGTCCCAGCGGGCGCGATCGGCCATATCCTGAGCGTTTCTTGCGATTTCTTGGGTCAAGCGGGTCCGCTCGAGTGATTCCCGTTGCACGTTGTCGCGCCGCGCCTGTTGTTCCAGCATGCAGTTCGCATAAGCGCGGGACCCGTAGGGTGCCCCAAAGCTCTGGCAGGTATTCGCGTCCCTGTACTGCCGTTCTTCGGCGGAGACACACCCTGTTGCAGCGAGGCCGATCAGGGCTATGGAGAATATGATTATCGTAGACCGACGATGTTCGACGGAAGGACGTAGCAGCATTCTGTTGATCTCCTTGAAAAATGAGCGTTGGATGCGTCTTCGGCGACACGAGCAAGGCGGAGCGGTACCCCGCAAGCCCGTCATCACGGCCCCGTGGCCTCAAAAAACAGGCCAACGTTGCGGCAACATTGTCCGAATTCGAAGAGGATTCACTGACAGCCCGGTTGCGGTTCTCAGCCGTCGCGGTGCGTTATTACTGCATCGGTGCGAAGCCGGACGCTGACGCGATGCTGTTCATCCCGTTATAAACGCAGTGCAGGATGACGCAGGGCCAGATCGATCCGGTTGCCCGGAAAAGGATAGCGGCCAGAAGGCCGACCATGACCGCAATGGGCAGGATCACTCTGACGCCATGCGCCAGTCCGAATATGATCGCGCTCAGAACGACGCCCGCAAACGCGCCGTAGCGGTTGAGTGCATTCGCAACGACACCTCTGAACAGGATTTCCTCGCAGAAGGGTGTGAAGATGGCGCCGCCCAGCAAGGACAAGAAAAACGGAAGCGGGCCACCACGCGCGGCCGCATGCAGGATGCCCTGAGGATCGCCGGTTCCGAACAGGGCCAGATACGCGAACTGTATGATCAGGTTGAGGCCATAGCCGACGATGCCCGTTCCTGCCGCGATCATCAGCCAGCGAGGCGAGACTGATTTGAAGCCGAATGGGCGTAGATTCCGTATTCGGAGGCTATATGCTGCGGCGAAGGCGCCGAGGCCGACGACTCCCCCTGCTGTCGAGCCGATAATTCCCATAAGAACAGGGTCGTTTCCCGGGAGAAATCCCATCAGCACGCCGAAAGAAAGAAGAAGCACGTATGTTACGAGTCCAATGAGTATTTCCGGCCAGCCGGGTCTTGCCCATCGATCATCTACAGTCATCATTAACCTCACCTATCGCAGAGGGCGCCTGTCGGGGTGCCGCGCACGGCAGATGCGAATCGTGGTGTGGACCATGTAACAACCATCAGCCGGATTTATCGCTTCGTCCGGTTAGCTGTGCATGGAAACATTGCCTTAGCATTGGCTGGGGGTCAGTCCCGAACCGCGGGAAATTTCAACCGCATAATTGTTCCCCCGCTGGACGCCGTTGCTATGGTGACGCTGCCGCGGTGATGGATTACGACCTGCTTCACCAGATCGAGACCCAGGCCAGTGCCGGATGAGCGCGGTCGAAGCCGATGAAATGGCTCGAATACACGCTCATGTTCCTCCCCCGGAATGCCAGGACCATTATCCTCGACCTCCAACACGGGTCCGCCGATCCGCACAACGACCTTGTCGCCGCCGTGCTCGACCGCGTTTTGTATGAGATTGGTGAGCACACGTTCGATCGATCCGGCGTTGCCCATGATAGAACCGGGTTGCACGACAACAACTTCGATTGTTTTCCCCGACGCGATCAGCATCGGCGCCATGTCTCCAGCGACGCTGCGCGCGAGGACGACGAGGTCGGTCCGGTCGCTCGGCGTGCCATTGTCCAATCTATGAAGATCGAGCAGTTGCTCCGAGAGGTTCGCAAGTCGAGATACATCCGGCAAAAGCGAACGCATGCCTTTGTCTTTCGCTGCGTCGATCTTCATCCGCAATATTGCGATCGGCGTCCTCAACTCATGGGCTGCCGATGCGATGAAGCGGTGCTGACGATCATAGCCTTCATCAAGGCGACCTAGAGCTTCATTGAAGGCGCGAACCAACGGGCCGACTTCACGCGGCACCTTGTCTTCGGAAAGGCGAAGACCGCGACGTTCGGCATCGATCCCCTGCGCTTCCTCCGCGGTCTTGATGACGCCGGCCAGGGCGCACTTGACGATCATTGGCGTCGCGACGATGGAGACGAGCGCCAGGGTCAGGAAAATGGTGATGGCGACGATATTCGACGCCAACGTGATCAGCGCTGTGAAAGGTTTGACCCGACCGTGCGCGATGATCTTCATGTCACCTATGGGACCGGATGCCTGTCGCACGATGGCGGAAAGGGTGAATGGTGCGAACTGCCCGCGCATGTCCGCGGAAGCCAGTTTGTCGAGGTGGTCAACAAGGGAGGCGAACTCCGCTGGCACCCGGCCAAAGGTAACCGTATTGCCGTCGCCAAGCCGGGCCGCGAACCAGATGGCCGGCGTTTCGTTTCGAAGTTTAGCCAGCTCCGGCGTCACTTCCACAACCGCGGTTCCGGTCGCATCACGAACGATCGAATCTGCGGCCACTTTTACGATGATCTCCTCGACATACATCCCGTCGAGCGAGGAATTGACGAAAAAGACGATGAAACCGACGGCGGTAGCGGCGATCGCCAGAAATTGAAGGACGAGGTATCCGGTAACAAGGCGTGTCTTCAATGATGACTGTCGGCGCCTCAATCCTTTTCCCTGAGCAGATAGCCCACTCCTCTGACCGTATGGATTTCGACACCGGCGCCCGCACCGCTGAGTTTCCGACGCAGCCGTGAGATATGGGAATCGAGTGTATTCGACTGGATCATGTCGTCGAAGCCGTAGACCGCTTCCTCAAGGGACTCGCGCACGACGATGCGCCCACGCCGGCGCAACAGTGTGGTGAGCACCCTTACTTCCCGTCGCTGCAAATCTAGGCGCGCGCCGCGCACCCTGGCCTCGCCATAAGCCATGTCGAACGCGAGGTCGCCGATGACGATCTCGTCTGGCGCAAGATCGTTCGGACGGCGCTGAACCGCGCGAATACGGGCAAGCATTTCCTCCAGATCGAAAGGCTTGACCAGATAGTCGTCGGCGCCGTCATCGAGCCCGGCCACCCGGTCGGTCAGTTCGCCGCGGGCGCTTAACACGATGATCGGGACGCCCGGAGTGTTGACCCGCAGTTGCGGAATGAGGCTCAGGCCGTCGCCATCGGGCAGCGTGCGATCGAGCAGAACGAGTTCGTGCACTCGCGACCGTGATGCTTCACTGGCGAGCGACAGGCTCGTTACCCAATCAACCACGAAACGGTCGCGTTCGAGCGCGCTACGTAAGGCTTTGGCGAACTCGACCTCGTCTTCAATGAGAAGTATCCTCATGATGGCGCTCCCGCAACGCGGGAAGGCGCGCCTGAATCAGTGACGTGAAACCTCTTGCCGGCGAGCTGTAATGCCCCAATACCGGTACGCCTCATTTTCCCTGGCGGGTTCATGTCTGAAATCTCACAGGAGCATTCGCAGAAATCCGGATCATCAGAGCGGCTTTTGCACGGGTTGAAGGAGCAGCCGGTTGCTGCCCGACATGATGTCCCCATGAACCTGCTCAGACAGGCGCTCGGCATCGCGCCGACGAATGTCGATTGTGGCATCTTCAATATCGGCTTCCCCGTAGCCCAATGCCCGCAAACCTTCGGCTCCCAATAGGTAAGCGGATTCGACCGTTTCGCGAATCTGGTAATCGACACCGGCGCGGATCAGATCTATCGCGTGGTCACGATCGTAGCTGCGGACAAGAAGCTTTGCTTGGGTGAACTCGTGTTGCGCCAGTTCCACGATCTTCAGCGCGGCCTTCGGATCGTCTACGCAGATCATGATTGCGTCGGCTTCCCCCGCACCGGAGTGTCGCAGTGTGTCGAGCCGGGTTCCGTCGCCGAAGAAGACTTTGAACCCATACCGTCCGGCATCGCGGATGCGGTCAGGGTCCCTGTCGATGACAGAAAGCTCGACGCCCTGCGATAGAGGTATTTGTGACGCGATCTGACCGAAGCGTCCGAACCCGATGACAAGGACCCGCCCCTTGAGATCACGGGCGTGATCGACGCCATCCATCGACTCTTCCGTACGAAGCAGAAGGTCGGTCGCTATTGTGAGCAGCGGGGTCAGCACCATGGACAGGATCACGACAGTGGCAAACAACGCGTTTTCCCGAGTGTCGATCACACCGCCTGAGCTTGCTGCCGCATAAAGGACGAAGGCAAATTCGCCACCCTGAAGGAACATGGATGTGCGATGCAGGGCCTGGTGGTTTGAGCCACCGAACAGACGCGCGACCGCATAGACCACGGCGCCCTTCGCGACCGTGAACGTGCCCAGAAGGGCCAGCAGCAGCGGCCATTCGTCCGCGACGATCGAAAGGTTCAGCGACATACCGACCGCAAGAAAGAAAAGTCCCATCAGCAAGCCGCGAAACGGCTCGATATCGCTTTCGATCTGGTGCCGGTAGCTCGAACTCGAGAGCATCACTCCGGCAATGAACGCACCCATCGCCATCGACAATCCGGCCGCATCCATCAGCAATGCTGCACCGAGTACGACGAGCAGCGCGCCTGCCGTCAGTACTTCGCGGGTGTGTGTGCGGGCCAGCAATGCGAAGAACGGATTAAGACCCCAGCGGGATACGCCGAGAAGCGCGAGCAGCGCCGCAACGGCCACGAAGGCATCAGTCCATTCTGCCTCTCCATGTGAGAGTGGTGAGAGAAACGCGACCACCGCCAGCAGCGGTACGATCATCAGATCCTCAAATAACAGGATAGCGACTGACTTCTGTCCTTCAGCGGTCGAAATCTCCCCGCGATCCTGCAGTACTGACATGATGACGGCAGTTGAGGACAAGACAAAGCCCGCTCCTGCGATGAAAGCGACGGTCGCGGAAAGGCCAAGGAGCAACGCACCTGTCAGCGTAAGGACGGCTGTGGCTGCGAAAACCTGAGCGAGGCCCAGCCCGAAAATCTGGGTCCGCATCGCCCATAACTTCTTCGGGCGCAGTTCCAGTCCTATCACGAACAGGAACATGACCACTCCAAGCTCTGAAAAGTGGAGGATGGACTGGGCGTCTGTGAAGAGGCCCAAAACCGATGGCCCGACAAGAACGCCAGCGGCGAAGTAGCCGAGTACCGATCCCAGCCCCAGCCGGCGGAACAACGGCACAGCGATGACAGCTGCTCCCATCAGGACAACTGCCGGTCCAATCGTTTGCCCCAGGCTTACCTCAGCCATCTATGTGCCTTTCCTGCTTTGCGTTGTTCATGATCGAAGGGCGACGGGGCGGCCGACGATAAGCCGTCGCCCGTGATTTATATTGGGAAGCGGCACCCGGCAGGGTGCCTGCCCCCCATTGCTCATGCCTTTTCACGGCCTTCGATAAACGCCAGCAGATCGGCATTGATCAGCTCGGGATGCGTGGCGAACAGCCCGTGGGACAGGCCGGGATAGGTCTTCAGCGTACCGTTCGGCAGCAGGTCGATCGCCTTGCGAGCCGAAGCGTCGATCGGGACCACCTGATCGTCTTCGCCGTGCATCAGCAAAACCGGCTGCGAAACGGCCTTCAGGTCTTCGGTGAAGTCCGTCTCCGAGAAGGCGGCGATGCAGTCGTAGTGGGCCTTTGCGCCGCCCATCATGCCCTGCCGCCACCAGTTGCGGATCAGTCCTTCGCTAACTTCGGCGCCTTCGCGGTTGAAGCCGTAAAAGGGGCCGGTTGGGACATCGAGGAAGAACTGCGCGCGATTGCGCAGTAGCGCTTCGCGAAATCCATCGAACACCTGCATCGGCAGGCCACCGGGATAACGCGGCGTCGCCAGCATGATCGGCGGCACCGCGCCGATCAGAACGGCCTTCGACACACGACCCGGCTCGCTGCGAGCGACATAACGGATCACCTCGCCGCCGCCGGTCGAGTGGCCGACGTGAACCGCTTCTTTCAGATCGAGCTCCCGGACGAGCTCCGCGACGTCGGACGCGTATGTGGCCATCTCGTTTCCTGTATCGGTCTGGTCGGAGCGACCATGGCCGCGCCGGTCATGCGCGATGACGCGGTAGCCCTTGCCGAGGAAGAACAGCATCTGGTTGTCCCAGTCGTCCGCGCTGAGCGGCCAGCCATGATGGAACATGATGGGCTGCGCGTCTTTCGAACCCCAGTCCTTGTAGAAGATCCGGGTGCCGTCCTGCATTGTAATCGTCGTCATGGTTTCTTTGCTTTCCTTAGGTTTTCGGATGGGAAGACCGGGTTGTCACATCCCGATGGTGAGTAATCGTCGTTGAAGCCTTCTCTGGTTGATCATCGGCACGCGGATGTTCTTGTCGCTTCATTGGATCAACCCAGGCCGACGAGCTGCAGGCGCAGCGTCCGGACCGGTAGAGCATCTCCTCGGTGTCGTGGCATAAGCCCGTCGTTCAGTTGCAGGCTGTAAGCCGTCGTTTGTCGCGACAGGCCAATTCGAAACATGAGCAGCGTGCGAGTGAAGGCCGTCATGTCCCTGCACTCCAAACAGGCGCATTTCGCTCGAAGGCTTCGATCAGCAACTCTGAAAGGACGCGCACCTTTTGTACCGGATGCGGACTGGGCGGGCGCACGACGTGGACATTGCCGACGGGCAGTGGATATGCGGTCATGACCGGTACGAGCGCGCCGGAAGCAAGATAATGTCGCGTGACACAGTCTGGGAGCCATGCGAGGCCAAGCCCGGCCGCGGCTGCATTGGCAAGTGCCATTCCGTTTTCGGTTTTGAACCGTCCCTGTGGCTGCACGGTGACGATTTTGTCTCCATCCATGAACCGCCACGCTTCAGCTCCCACCAAAGCCTGATGAGAGCTGATCTCATCCGGTTTTTCCGGTGAGCCGTGCATCTTGATATAGTCAGGGCTTGCGACCAACTGCCCATAGATCTGACCAACTCGCCTCGCGATCAGGTTTGAATCACGCAGTGCGCCGACCCGGATCGCACAGTCAAATCCCTCTGCGATCAAATCCACGAAGCGATCACTGTAGTCGGCCTGTATTTGCAGCTTTGGATAAAGCCATGCCATCCGGGAAAGCACGGGCGCAAAATGCACCGGCCCCGATGTCAGTGGCACGGCGACCCGCAAGCGCCCGCGAAGATCACCGACTGGCAATATCTCGTCTTTCGCCGCATCGATTTCGGCGCAAACCTTCGCCGCATGTTCCCGAAATACAACCCCGGCCTCCGTCAGTGCGGCACCGCGGGTCGTTCGCGCAAGAAGCTGGATACCCAGGGCGTCCTCAAGCCGGAAAAGGCGGCGACTGACCATTGATTTCGATATCCCGAGCCGCCGGGCCGCGGGAGAAACGCCGCAGGCATCGGCGACTTCGACGAATGTCCGCAGATCCTCGATATCCATATGGCCACCCCGCTTCGATTCCGTTTCCCGATCAGATCTTTCCCGCAGCCCTTACAATTGGCGCGACCTCGGTGCCGAGAAGCTCGATCGAGCGTTTCATTGCCGCCGTTTCCAGAGAGGCGGTGCTCATCTGAAAGGTGATGCGCGATAGACCGCCCAGCGCCTTGCTGGCCTTGATCATCTTCTCGGCAACCGTCGCCGGGGCGCCGATCAGGAAGGCGCCTTGGGGGGCCGCCATGTCTTCGAACTGCTGACGCGTCGGGGGCGACCAGCCGCGTTCGCGTCCGACCTTGGTCGTCAGATGCGCCCAGCCCGGGAAGAAGGCGTCCCTTGCCGCCGCGTCGGTATCGCCGACGAAGCCCATGACATGAACACCCACCTTGAGCTTCTCGGGATCGTGTCCCGCGCGTATGCCGGCCTCGCGATAGAGATCGACGAGCGGGCGAAACCGTTCAAACGTTCCTCCAATGATCGCCACCATCAGCGGGAGGCCGAGCGCACCGGCGCGCGCGAAGGACTGCGGTGTGCCGCCAACGCCGACCCATAATGGCAGTCGCGGCTGGTGTGGTCTCGGAAAGACCCCATGGCCGTTCAACGCCGGGCGGAATTGGCCTTCCCAGACGGGATTGCTTGTCTCGCCAAGCTTCAGGAACAGGTCGAGCTTCTCGGCGAAGAGTTCGTCATATGCCCGTGTGTCCAGGCCGAAGAGCGGAAAGGCCTCGCCGAACGAACCACGACCGACGACAAGCTCGGTGCGCCCTCTGGAAATCAGGTCGAGGGTCGCGAACTCCTGGAAGAGTCTTACAGGATCGGCGGCGCTCAATACCGTTACCGCGCTCGTCAATCGAATCTGGCTGGTGCGCGCCGCTGCTGCCGCAAGTATGATTGCCGGTGCGGAATCGAGAAATTCGGCGCGATGATGTTCGCCGATGCCGAATACGTCGAGCCCGACCCTGTCGGCGACCTCTACTTCCTCAAGAAGATCGGCCATGCGGTCGGTCGCCGAAGGGAGCTTTCCCGTCGTCGGATCAGGAAGGATCGCGGCAAAACTGTCGATACCAATTTCCATGAAGGCTCCTTCGAAACTCTTTGGTTGATGGGGTG
Source organism: Agrobacterium tumefaciens (assembly GCF_005221385.1). NCBI lineage: Bacteria > Pseudomonadati > Pseudomonadota > Alphaproteobacteria > Hyphomicrobiales > Rhizobiaceae > Agrobacterium > Agrobacterium tumefaciens. The sequence goes on from NZ_CP039904.1 coordinate 1,356,727, forward strand.
GCCGCGAGGGAAGGGCGCTGCTCAACCGCTCCGGCACCCAATATCTCTCACCGGAATAGCCGTCGCCTTTGCGACCGTCAGTGCCGTTTCACAATGGCCTGCGGCATCGATGTAAACTCCGCCTCGCTGTCAACCGGCGTTGATGAATGCAACGGGGAGGGCGCTTGCGGTTACGCGCCCTTCCCCTTCCCGATAGCCGGTTCGGATCAGGCGGTTTTGCCCGGCACAGGCGTATTGAGAAGCTGCTGCTCCCAGAGGTAGGCGATGCCGCTGCCGGCGAAGTGCTGGATGAGTATCTCGGTCAGCTGCTCGACATGCCCGGTGCGCGCCCAATCGCGTTGCCATTCGCCAGCGAGCGCCATCACGGTCATCGGGTTCGCGCCGGCGGCGATCATGCGCTGGATGGCAACTTCGTGAGACTCCTTCGAAATCCCACCCGATGCATCGGTGATCACGGTCACGTCCCAGCCTTCGCCGGCTGCCTGGATGACGGGCATCGCCACGCAGACCTCGGTCCACAAGCCGGCGATGATCAGCTGCTTGCGGCCGGTCGCCTTGACGAGGTTCACCACATTCTCGTCCTGCCAGGTGTTCACCCAGGTGCGATCGATGACTTCCTGGCCGGGAAACACGTCGGTGATCTGCTTGAAGAGAAGTCCGCCGCGCCCCGCGATCACGCTGGTCAGAATGGTTGGAACATCGAAGGCTTTTGCCAGCTTCGCCAGCGCGGTCGTGCTGTTGACCACAGCTTGCGGGTCGTGGCTGTTGAGATTTGCGAGCTGATAGGGCTGGTGATCGATCAGAACGAGAACGGAATCTTCGGGTCGTAGAAGCGAATCAAGGCCGTTACGAAAGGTCATGGAAGCATCCTTTGCTGATGTTGAGGCGTGGGGAAGTCGGCAGGCGCGCACTGCCTCTGAGGGCGCCTTGATGGACAGTGTCATTTTCATTTATGATGCGGTAGCGCCCGATCCCGTGAAGCTGTGTCGCGAAACGAGGAACGCTAGGGCCGGCCCCGTTCCTTCTATTTGTGATACGGTCGGAGCGATTCGAGCACTCGTCTTTCGTGAATACAGGAACGTTGATTTGGACATCGAAGACCTGCGGACCTTCGTGGAAGTTGCCGATACTGGCGGGGTTTCTCCAGCCGCGCGGCGGCTCGGCATTTCCAAGTCGATGGTCAGCCGGCGACTTATTCGGCTTGAAAAGGATTTGGGTGTGCAGTTGCTCGCCCGCACGACGCGCGGCGCCGCCCTTACGGAGGCTGGGATCACCTTCCGGGAACACGCTGCAAAAGCCTGCGCCGAGATCGACATTGCCAAGGAGACGATATTGCCCGCCGGCGACCTTCGCGGTCGACTAAGAATAGCAGCTCCGCTCACATTCGGTCCAACGCACTTCGCCCCTGTGCTCGCATCTCTGGCGCAGCGCCATCCGGAGTTACAGGTTCACGCCAGCTATACCGATCGGTTCGTTGACCTGATTGCAGAAGGGTTCGACTGCGCGATAAGAGTTGGCCATCTTGCCGACTCGAATATGCTTGCAAGACGCGTCGGCTGGACGACGGCCAAATATGTTGCAACACCGGACTACATCAAAAAGCACGGTTCACCCGAAACGCCAGAGGAATTCCTCACGCATGAGGTTGTCATGCAGGGAACTGAAACCTGGCTGGCGATGGATGGGGATAAGATCATTACGCTGAAGCCCCAGGGCCGATTCAAAGCCGACAATGCCGTGGCTCTTGTGGCTGCAGCACTTGCGGGAATTGGCCTTGCCGGTGTCCCTGACGAATTAATTAAGGAGCATCTGGCTTCCGGCGCGTTGGTCCCGGTCATGACGCACTATCCGCCGCCCAAATTGGGCATCTATGTGATCCGGCCGCCGGGGCAGCACCCCGCACGCAAGATACGGGTGCTCACCGAGATGCTGGTCGAGTGTTTTGAAGACTTTTCGACACACCTTGAAAACTAAGGCCCGAATGACGCGGAGCCGCGTGCGGATTCATGACAATCGTGGAGCGCGTGTTGGAAACGTCTCATAATTGAACGGCTGAATGTCGTCCACCACGTTCAATCTCTATGTCCCGGGCCTGACGTGAGCCGACGTCTACACACGATTTCTCACCGGTCCGCCAATTATGTCAATTAGCGTCAAGAGGGACAATGCTGCCGCCTTCCGCGTGCAACCGGGAGAGATAGGTGGCGTGATCGAGAACCTGAAAAGGAAAATACAGCCCTGCCGGGGTCGGCCTATTACCGTCCAGCCCGATCAGTCGTTCAAGGATCATGCTGACGCCTAGTGCAGTCAAGGGCGCAGCGCCGCCCGGGTGAAACACTGCATAACGGTTGTAAAGCGGCTGTCCGTCGTGACCCTCACCAGCCAGTTCGATGATGATCTCCGTCGACTTGGGTTCGCCGCGGCGACGGGACGTACTCACGCCGGTCGCGATGTTGAACTGTACATTCGGCGCCCCGGTTGCTGCCGCCAGGCCGGCAACATCGATAGACGAAAAGCCTGTCGCAGTTGTTCTGGTACCATCGATTGCATGGAACTCGGCCTTGGCGTCTTCTTCACTACGCCAGATATAGCTGCCGTCACGACGGGTGAGGGCGGCGGGCATCATCCGGTTCAGCCGCTCAAAATCCTCGGCGACGGCTGGACCGCCACCATCCTGCTCATCGACAAGGGCACCGATCCTGATTTCGTGAAGTCGGGCAAATGGTTTGGCGCATGTGAGGGTAGCAACGGTTGTGGCGCCGACCAGCCATTCATAGCCAAGGACGACTGCCGCGGCGTCTGGCGCGTGCATATAGGTCGCAACTTCGGGAGCAATTTCATAGACGCCTGAAGAAATCCCCAGATGTGGTACCCTGCGGCTTTGAGCGAAGCGCAGGCTAGCCAATCGTTCGTCAGTGTAAAAAATCGCAACGGCACTTATCTGGCGATCACCGAGACCGAGATCGTCAGCATGCGTGTCGATCAAGACGCCCTCTGCTCGCCCGATCTCACCAGCGGCGCTGCGGCTTTTGAGCAGATCGCGCCCACCGATCAATAAAGGAACATCCGGGTAAACGGAGCGAAGCGCGCGGGCAGTCAGACGCCCGATCGCGCCCGTGCCACCCATCAGGAGAATAGGATGGGAAATCATTGTCGTATGTCCTCACCTGGGATAACCTACAAATGGTAGGCTGTTGTACCTACTAAAAGTAGGTTACGCAAGGACCCCACAGTGACAGGCACTTCCAATCATGTCGGCATACGGACCTCATCACGTAGGCTTTCGAAAGGAGAAAGACGACGGCAACTGCTCGATACTGCATTGTTGATCGTCCGCGATGAAGGTGCAGACCGTCTGACGCTGGGTAATCTCGCCTCCCGTGCCGGAATTTCGAAACCAGTGGCATACGAACATTTCGGTACCCGTTCAGGTCTGCTCATCGAGCTTTACCGGTGGATTGATGAGGAGCGGGTGAAGGCCTTTCGAACCGCGATGGCAGCCGGTGCGCGGAGTCTGGAGGAAACCATTCGTCTACTGGCGGAAGCCTATATCGGTTGCGCAGCTGACGTAACGGATGAATTCCATACCGTCGGCGCAGCTTTAACCGGGAGCGAGGAAAAAGCCGTCGTATTTAAGGAATTGCTCGACAACTCGGTCCAGATGTTCACTGCAGTCCTTATGCCCTTCGACACTCTCCCGGCAGAAGAATTAGAGAAGCGTTGCATCGGCTTCGTCGGCGCGGGAGAAGCGCTTTCGTCGGCAGTAGTGCGTCAGACTTTGCATCAGAGGGAAGCCGTCGAGGTCTTTGCATCGCTGATTGGTGGTGGAATGGTTGCACCATAAATTATCAGGCTCGGGGAGATATGGACGGAAGTCCCATCCGAGGCAACGGCTGGGAGAAATCGGCGCTTCTGTCCTTCCTTCAACGTGGATCGTCCGTATGTTGTCAAAATGACGAATAACCGCGCTCGAGACCAGGTGACCTTCCTGTTCGCACCGCCCACCGTTCAGACCGCAGGCTGATCTTGGCGTGCGTCAAAACTACGCTGACAGTCCTGTATCACATCGATGTTCTCAATGGTCCATTCGAACAGGATTGAGAACGGCTCTTGCAGCGACCTGCCAAGCGGCGTCAGCGCATATTCGACGCCGAGCACGCGTCCATCCAGAACCCTGCGCGTCACCATGCCGTTGCGTTCCAGTTTGCGCAGCGTCTGGGTCAGCACACGCTGGGTGACGCCATCGAGACGGCGTTTGATCGCATTGAAGCGACGCGGCTCGCTGAGCACCGCCAGCACCATCATCGACCACTTGTCGGCCATCTGGTCGAGGATCACCCGGCTCGGGCAGTCGGCACGGTAAACCGGGTCATTTTCACTTCTTGGTTCATCCATCGGTATCCTCCGGCATCCCTGGGATGCTTCAGGTGCGTAATTGACGCTAGGTATCTGATGAATACTTTAGGATCAATGGCGCGAAACACCAGCACCAGAATTTCCCGAAGAACAGAGACCTTACATATGACAGACACAGATTTCCGCCGCCTCCGGATTTCCCGGGCAGACGGTGTTGCGACGATCACCATCGACAATCCGCCGGTAAACGTTCTCGATGTCTCCTTGATGAGCGAGATGCGGTGCTTTCTTCTCGCCATTCGCGATGACCCTGACACGCGCGTGCTGGTTTTCCAGAGCGCAGACCCGGATTTTTTCATCGCCCATGTCGACATGACATTGATCGATGAACCGCACGCCTTCGACGATTTGGTTCGCGAGGCTCCTGAAGGCCTTAACCCGTTCCAGGCGTTCGGCGAACTTCTGCGCGAACAGCCGCAGGTAACGATCGTAAAACTCGCCGGACTGGCACGTGGGGGCGGTGCCGAGTTTGTCGCTGCGGCAGACATGACATTTGCCGCCGAGGGTCGAGCCGGGCTTGGCCAATGCGAAGCGTTGATGGGCATCACACCGGGCGGCGGGGCCACGCAATATCTGTCCAGCCGGATGACGCGCGGCCGTGCACTAGAAGTGATCCTTGGCGCCGATCTCATCGACGCGGCGACGGCGGAACGCTATGGCTGGATCAACCGGGCACTGCCTGCCTCGGAGCTTGATGGCTTCGTCGACCGGTTGGCGCGCAATATCGCCGCTTTACCCGAAGGCGTCATCGCCGCCGCAAAAAAAGCGGTGCCGCCCGTAAACCTGCGGGAAGGCTTCAGTCGCGAGCACGACGCCTGGGCGGGGCTGTTCGCACGTCCTGCGGCCGAGAAGCTCATCCGGGGCGGGCTTAAGGCAGGGGCACAGACCAAGGACGGCGAGCGAAACCTGGAAGGTCTGCTCCGTGAGCTGCGGGCTTGACGCCTCGGCTTCGCCCGACGTTCCGCACTTATACGATGTCCGAGGCGGCACTCACCTCTTTCACCCGCGGGCTGTCGCGCTAACTTGGTCCGAACGGCATTACCGTAAACCTAGTGCAACCCGGGTCGGTGAATACCGACGTAAATCCGTCAGACGGTGCGGCCGCCAACTTCCAGCACAACCTTACGTCGCTGGGATGTTTCGGCGAGCCACGCGAAATCGCGAACCTTGTGGTCTTTCTTGCAAGTCCTGCCGCGAGCCTGATTACGGGCGCCATCCTGACCGCCGATCGGGGTGCGGTAGCCTGACTGTGCTCGATCTTCCGTATGCCGGGGGCGAACCGTGGCTCCACCCGCGGATGATCAGTGTGTGGATAGCCATCCGTAACAGCAGATCGGGACAGTGCACACTCCCGCACCAGATGATCCCGTATCTCCCGGCCCTGCACTGCCGCGCTGACAGTGAAGGGATGTTCCGCCAAGTGGTCAATCCATCTTCGTAGCGTCGAGGCCGGTCCAATGCGCGGCGAATGCCCAGAGGTCGGTGATTTCGTCGATTGCCTTACCGGTGGGTTTCCCGGCACCGTGGCCGGCCCGCCTGTCGACCCGCAGGATCCGCGGTTTGTCGCCGAGGTTCGCTGCCTGAAGCGCCGCGACATATTTGAAGCTGTGGGCCGGCACGACGCGGTCGTCGGTATCCGCCGTCGTGACCAGGATCGCCGGATAGGGCATCTCCGAGCGGATCGTGTGATAGGGCGAATAGGACAGGAGGTTGCGAAAGTCGGCTTCCTTCCCTGGATCGCCGTAGTCCCCGATCCAGAACTGTCCGCCCGTGAAACGGGCGAAGCGCAGCATGTCCATCACGCCGACGCCTGGAAGGGCCGCGGCGAAAAGGTCTGGGCGCTGGTTGGTCACGGCCGCGACCAATAGCCCGCCATTGGATTCCCCCTGGATTGCGATGCCGTGGGCAGCGGCGATGCCTTCGCGCTTCAGATATTCGGCGGCGGCGACGAAGTCGTCGAAGACGTTCTGCTTGTTCGCGAGCCGCCCGGCATCGTGCCACGCTTTGCCATATTCCCCGCCGCCGCGCAAATTGGCGACGGCGTAGGCCCCGCCTGCTTCCACCCATGCGAGGACGGGAGGCGAATAATAAGGGACCATGCTGATGCCGTAGCCGCCATAGCCGTAAAGGATCGTCGGTACCGACGCCTGAACATCTGCGCGGCGCACGACGAACATCGGAATGCGCGTGCCGTCTTTCGATTGGTAGAAGTGCTGTTCGATGGCGATGCGGCCGAGATCAATCGCGACCTCGGGTTGGGCCCAGACTTCGAGCTGTCGGCTGGCAACATCGTAGCGGTAGATCGTCATTGGCGCGTCGTAACCGGTGAAGACGAAGAAGGCCTCGTCGTCGTCTGGACGTCCGTGAAAACCGCCCGCGCTGCCAATGCCCGGAAGTTCGACTGTTCCATCAGGTTTGCCGTCGGGCATGTATTGGTGGATCTCGGTCTTGGCATGGACGAGATAGGTGATGACAAGCCGTCCACCGAGGAGGGCGGCATCGTTCAGCGTAGCGTCGTCTCGCTCCTCGACGAGATCGACGATGCGCAGCTCGGTCGCGGCGAGGTCGAAAGTGACGATCTTGCCACGCTCGGCCCCATGGTCCGTCATCAGGAAGAACCGGGTCTCCTGATTGCCGGCCACGAACCAGTTATGCCCTTGAGTCTCGATGACAGGGCGCGGCGTCCACGTCGGGTCGCGTAGGTCGATGATTGACAGTGTGTTGCTGCCCGCGCCGGGAGTAGAATAGATCACGCCATAACGCCCGTCCGCTGTCACGCCGACGGTCTGTATGAGGAGCTGACCTTCCGCTGTCGCGTGAACGAGCCGGTCGTCAGCCTGCGCTGTGCCGAGCACGTGGAAATAGATGGCGTGCCCGGTGACTGGCGCTTCGAATCCGTTCGCCGCGGGCGGCTCCGGAAAACGGGAGTAGAAGAACCCGGATCCGTCATGTGCCCAAGCGATGGCGGTGAAGCGCGCCCATGCGATTTCGTCGGCAAGGGTGTTTCCACTCTCGACATCGAGAACCCGGATGGTACGCCAGTCAGTTCCACCTTCCTGGCGGGCAAAGGCAACATGCCGCCCGTCTTCGCTGGGGGCCCATTCTGCCAGGGCCGCCGCGCCATCCTCGGCCCATGCGTTCGGATCTATGAGGATATGCTCCGGGCCGTACGCCCCTTCGCGCATGACGAGAACCGCCTGGTCGTCAAGCCCGGGATTGCGGGTAAAGAAATAACGGTCTCCGCGCTTTATCGGGGCGGTCAGGCGGGCATGATCAAAGAGCGCCGCCAGCCGCTGCCGGAAGGTTTCCCGGCCCGGCAGCCCGGCCAGATGTGTTCGCGCCAGTTCGTCTTGCGCCTGCACCCACTCCGCGACCTCGGGGTGACTGCGTGCATCGCCTTCCAGCCACCGGTATGGATCGGCAATCGTGGTGCCAAAATGCTCTTCCATCGTGTCGGTGCGTCGGGTTTCGGGATAGATCATTTTCGGTTCCTTATGCAGCGAAGGGACTGGCCGACCAGTTAGCGAGCGACCGGATCGCAGATCGGCAGGGTGCTTGCTGCGCGAATGGCAGCGGCCAACCGGTCGCAGACTTCATGGTGTTCGAAGTGACGGCCATGGATGAATGTGGCGGTGCATATGTCTTCATCGACAACGCGCACGGCGGCCATTGCAGCTGCAGCGCAGAGCTTGACGTCGAAGTCTTCGGGCGAGCGCCCGGCGCGCTCGGCAACGATCGCAACGAGTTCGTCTTCTGCTTGCGCGCTAGCCATCAGATAGGCGGTGCGGATCGCCGGTTCGGTTTTCAGGCGGGAGATCAGGCGCGCCACGGCTACGCCGTCGCTGATTTCCTGCTCTGTCTTCAGCATCGAGCCAAGTGTATCGTGCAAATAGGCCTCTATCGAGACGTCACGCGGCCAGGCGCGCAACAGCTCAACGAAGCGCAGACCCGTAGCCATGAAAAGCGGCTCGATGCAGGCTTCCTTCGAGCGGAAATAGCGCCAGACCGTTCGCTTGGAGAGCCCTGATGCGGCAGCAATCGCATCGCCGCTCGTTTTCTCGACGCCGTATTTCCAGAACAGATCGGCCGCGTGGCGCGCGACTTCAATTCGCCCCTTCTCAATCTTCGCCAAATTCCGATATCCTCCTGTCACTTAGTGACAGCTGAATATTTGGCACTAAGTGACATTTTGGTCAAGGGGTCGACGGAAGCCGCTTCGCCCGGCGCATAAGCAAGCGGCTGACCGAGGCTGCGCCTAACATTCCTTTTTTGAAAATTCGATCCGATGGCAAGACGCCGGACTCGTTGGCGTTCAAAGCCCCTCAGATAAAGGGAATCGCAGAGTCGCCATGCATAGTCGTCTGCAGGGCAACGCTTGATTGGGAGTGCTTCCCAGAATGGAGCATGACATCCTTGATGGGCCTGCCGTTCGACGTTTTGCAACAACGTTTCACATTTGGGGAGACTATGCTGCTCGCCGATGCAGGACTAACCTCCACGCCACGAAATTCTGATGAAGGCGGCCATTTTTTGGCGGGGCACTTACTGCCGCATCCATAATAACGGTGGTTCGAACCGGATCTGGAACGAGAAAAATAAAACCCGGGAAATCACATGGAAGATTTCGTCCATCGCCTTCATCATGTCGGTGTCGTCGTCAACGACCTGCAGACTAGCCTTGACTGGTATCGGGATAAGCTTGGGTTCGAGCACCAGTACAGTTTCACCTTGCCTGGCGCGCAGGTGGCCATGCTCGTTCGCGATGAGGCTCGGCTCGAAATCTTTCAAGTCGAAGGTGCTGCCCCGGCAGCAAGCGAGCGAGAAGACATCGAAACACTCCTGAAACGCGGTGGCATCAACCATTTCGCGCTCAATGTCGATGAGCTGGAAGAGACCATAGCCGCGCTGGCGGCTAAGGGTGTCGAAATCGTCATGCCGCCGTCCTCCGTCCCCAACCATTCCGGCGATCGTTTCGCTTACATCCGAGACAATGACAGGATGCTGATCGAGTTGTTTCAACCGGCGTCCTGAGAATGGGTGCTGCGATATCGGCACCAGAATGCATGCGCGGCTTTCCTCATCGTACAGCACCGCGTTTTGCATATCTGACGAGCGATCCGTCGTCCCTAAATGTTCGGCACGGCTGTGCATTCGCTACCATGAGTATTTCAATTCCGCTCGAACATAGTTGCTGTCGCTGCCTCCGGCGTCGCGAAGTGCCGACCCGACCTGATAATGGACGGCCTCCAGCGACCCCGTGAGAGCGGGAGTAAAGCGGTAGTCCGCCCTGACCTGCAAATAGGCTCCGGTCCACGCCGGCCCCTGACCCGCCGTGCCAGCCACGGGGACGCTTGGCAGGGTATAGACGGCGTCCTGTGTCGTCTGTCGCCAGAGCAGTCCGGCCCCAGCCATTACGGTCAGATCCTCCAGGGGCTGGACGGTGAGTGAGGGCTTCAAGTGGATGAGGTTGGCGTATCCGGTATGACCGCCGAGCGAGAAATAAAAGCCGTTCGGAAACAGCGGATTGAAAGTGCCGAGCGTGCCGTCGCCCGCATCACCGTCACCCGACGCCACGTCGAACTGCAGACCGATCCGCGGCGACCAGGTGATATCCTCGAACGTGTATCCGGTCCTCGCCCCCACGGCCCAGGCGAGAATGTCGGCCGAGCCGACCTTGCCGACCTGGCCCATAGCTTCCGCGTCCCAGTCGAAACCGGCATATTTGCCGGCCGTCCGGATATTGAGGATATGCCTGTCCTCCTCACCTGATGCGCTAAGAAAGGTGGCGTCCTTGCGCTGATAAAGCGCATAATATGCGGAGGCCTCGATATCCGGCGACAGCTGCCATTCCACACGAGCTCCGCTAAACATCGCATCGCCACTCGATCGATCATCGAAAGGGCGGTCATCGCGATACTGGACAGGTCGGCTGACAAGACCATAGAAGCGCCACGCATCCGTCTCCCACCCGGCCCAGACAGCATCGAACGACTGACGGACATTCGGCCCATCGCGCGTCGAAACGAACCGCTCCAGGTCGAACGCAAAGTCTTGACGGCCAACCGTTGCCCTGAACGTTCCGCTGTCGGTCTCTTGCGTATAGCCGATGAATGCTTGCCGAAGGTCAAATCGGTTTGCGTCGTTGGGACCGACTACCGTTTTGTTGAACGCACGTACATCCTCGAACTGTGTGAACAATTGCCAGTTGTCATTCAGGTGAACATCAATATGGAACTGCGCGCGCTGCAGCCAATAGGAGTCTCCGGGATTCGCACGCACGGTTCCCAAAGCCGGCGCATCACTGACTTCGAAGATTTCGCGCAGATTGAGCCCGAGCGAGATGTAGCTGTCAGGATTGGAAGGAAACAACGGAATGTATTTGAGACTGTCGAGCGGTTCAGTCCGCAGTTTCGGATCTACGAGAAGCGACCAGTCCTCCCGCGACCTGTCGGCTTTTATCGAGGGCCTCTCCTGCTTCAGGTCAGAATCATCTGCCAAGGCGGAGCGGTAGTCCCATTGAGCAAAGGCGAGGGCAGCAAGAGAGAGAAACGGTAATCGCGCCCTGGATACGGACCGAAGCATGGACACATCCTGTATTATTTTTCATGAGTGGTCGCCGCCCTCCGTCGCTGGCACGGCGTGCGATGGACGGAGAAATGAGTTGAAGCGGCTACGAAAGAATATGGAATAAATCCTATATTCGCGGTTGGTGCGGTACGTTGCGAAGATGCCCTCCCGGGAAAGACACCGTCGCCGACGTTGTCATTTGCTTCTTCGCCTTGGTAGCCCCCGGTCGTGTGAAGCCGTGTCGCAAAATAAGGAACGCTTTGTGGAAATTGAGGATCTGAGAATATTCGTCGAAGTTGCTGATGCAGGCGGAATATCATCTGCAGCGCTGCGACTGGGCATCTCCAAGTCGATGGTCAGCCGGCGGATCACCAGGCTAGAAGAGCAACTCGGCGCACAGCTATTTGCAAGGACGACCCGTGGCATAGCGCTCACGGAAGCAGGGGCCACATTCCGCGATTACGCCGCCAGAACCTCAGCTGAATTGGATCTGGTACGGGAAACGATCCTGCCCGCCGGCAAGCTTCGAGGCCGAATGCGCGTAGCCGCCCCATTGTCATTTGGTCCGACCTGTTTTGCTCCCGTCCTCTCCCGGATGGCCAGCCAACACCCACAGCTACAAATCCTTTCTTCCTATACTGATCGCTTCGTGGATCTTGTGGGGGAGGGTTTTGATTGCGCAATCCGGCTAGGGCATCTGTCGGACTCGAACCTCGTCGCAAGACGTATCGGACCGATCTTTGGCAAGCTGGTTGCAAGTCCTGCCTATATCGAGGCTCACGGTGCCCCCGAGACACCGGATGAGATTGTGAAGCATCAGGTCGTAATGCGGGACGCGGAGAAGTGGCAATTCATGGATGGCGACGAAATCGTCACGGTGCGGCCCCAGGGACGCTTCATAGCTGATAACGCAATGTCTCTCGTAGCGGCCGCTCTGGACGGAGTCGGGGTCGCGTACTTGCCAGAGCCGTTGGTCGCGGATCATATTCGCTCGTGTGCGCTGGTGCCGATCATGACGCGTCATCCGATTCCGCCGGCCGGCATCTTCGTGGTGAGGCCGCCTGGGCAGTACCCTTCTCGAAAAGTGCGAACCCTCACCGAGATGCTTATCGAACGATTTGGAACGCCCTCTGTTAGTGAGGGGAATTCGGCTGCCGACAAGGTATTTTAACGATCGGCGCAGGGTAGTGACATTCCCTGTACTGAAGCCGTCAGAGCCGACTGAAGCGAAGACGACAAAACCGCTGCAGCAAAGATATTGCATAGTGGTCCCGTTTGGTGTGGAGACGTGCCGGAAACACCAGCGCGGAATCATGACTACCGTCTGCCGCGGCAAGAGAATCCCTCCAGAGGAGGTCTTCACTCCGCTGACAACGAGTGGAGAGACAGCAATGTGAGAACCCGATTGAGGAGATTTCCAAGCTGCCCGCCGAGTTCTCCCGACCACGCGGCCTCGAGCCGTTCTTCGGAGAAATCCCCATCATCGGCCGAACGGATATGGCGGAGCAGGTAATACCGAAGTGCGTCCGGAGTCTGATAGTTTTGAACGAGACCATCGGGATCGATGCCGTTGCCGGCCGATTTCCCGATCTTCCGCCCGTTGGCGGTCAGGTAGCCATGAAGGTAGATCGACGATGGCAGCGGTAGGCCAGCGGAAAGGAGTATCGCCGGCCAGCAGATCGCGTGGAACCTGGATATCCCCTTTCCGACGAAGTGAATGCGCTCGCCTTGCTGCGCCCAATATCGCCCGAACAGGGTTTCGTCGGAGCCGTAGCCGAGCCCCGTTAGGTAGTTCGCCAAGGCATCGAACCAGACATAGACGACCTCATCGCTGCCGGGCACGGGTACTCCCCAGCCGCGTGCCCGTTCGGCACTGCGCGACACACTGATGTCCTCGAGTCCCCACCGCAGCAAGGCAAGTATCTCGTTTCGCCGGTGAGCCGGCACGACCCGAAGCTCCTCGGTCTCGATGAGATGGAGGATGCGGTCACCATATCGAGAGAGGCGGAAGAACCAGTTTTCTTCTTTGATGACTTCAAGCGGGATACCGTGCTCCGGGCATCGGCCTCGCAAGGCGTGGTGTTTCCCATTGCAAGCAACCGGGCGGTACGCGTTCCGCGTTTGGGGACGGAGTATTGCAAATAGCAGGACTACCGAACCTATGACGCCAACGATATCAACCGTGGTGAAAGGTTGCTCGGCAAGTTGGGAGCCCTCTCGGGTCGTCGCCCGGAAGGCGAGCGACGAGGGAGCACTTCGGAAGGAAAGGGAACGTCAGGAGGCTGTTTCCAAGGATGAGAGTGAACAGCAGCAACAGGCACTCGCTCGGCACATCAACGACCGCGAGTTGACGCAGACGGCAAAAGCTATCCGTCGATTCTCAGCACCCGCCAGAGTAAGCGCTGTGGCAGAGCATGTGACGTACACTGACAATATGTGAGGTGAACAATGAAAGATACTGGATCTGATTTTACCCCGGCTGAGCGCCAAATCGCTGTCGTCATCAGCCGTGCGGACAGGATGTTGGCTGCTGCCGTTTCGGAGGTTTTGGAAAAGGCAATCGAACAGGCTGCCCATGACCTGCGAGCAATCGGCCAGGAGGACGCCACGCCGGTTCTGCAATATTTTGCAAGCGTCGTTCATCAGCAAATGTATTGTTTGATGTGTGGTGCTGACCCGAACACTCTTCAAGGAGGCGACCCGCATATCGCCTACCACGTTATCCGCAACAGCCAGAATATTGCTAAACACTATTGGTCGGCGGACATCGAGCCTTATCCAGCTAAGTGAGAATAGTATTATTTGGCACCGGCATTCGCGATCTCAACGAGGCTTTGCAAATCGTCGATCCTCTCGCTCGCGTTCCTCGTTGCAGGACACAGTTTCGCGCGCGGCGAGACTACAGTGACCCCCGATCGAACGTTAGAAGAGGGTTATATGCTCGGGATTGCTGCACTTCGCACGCACTACCGATGACCTCAGTAGAAAGGTTGAAAACGGCGTTCCGCGATGATCTGAAGTCACTTCTTCGTCGAAGCCGGCAAAATCTTTCAATTATTACTTAGGGTTGCGTGACCGGAAATCAGTCTACGATCAGGGTGTCGGAAGCAAGCTGATCCGTGTGATGAGGAGCGGAGAGGGTGACGATCAGGCGGCGACAGCAATCCGGGCGATACATGGCGGTCACACTGATCACGGCGCTTGCGCTTGCATTGTGCGCCTGCGGCTCGCGGCCCGGCTCATCCGTCCTCACTCCGGTGACTGCCGTCGAGGGCGCGAAGCAGGTTACCATCTTCGTGGCGAGTACGCGGGCAGCCGATCCGAGCGCATCAACCTTCCTGACCGACCGGATTGCGGCCACAACTACCTACGTTCGCTATGTCGTCTCCATTCCGCCGAACCATCAACCGACCGAGATCGAATGGCCGGTGGATGTGCCGGACCCGACCCGGCACTTCGCGATCGTTTCGTCCGAGCGCCTCGATGAAAGGCGGTTCTTTGCGGAAGTCGGGGCCACTGCCGCACGCGGAGAAGGGCTCGGCCGCGACGTCGCCATCTTTGTCCACGGCTTCAACAACAACTTTCCGGAATCGCTGTTCCGCACGGCTCAACTCACCGCCGACGTCCAGGTCGCGCAATCGGCAATGCTGTTCTCATGGCCTTCGAAGGCAGCGATCACCGGGTATCTTGCAGACAAAGATGCGGTGACCTTCTCCCGCGATGCGCTTGCCCGGGTGGTCGAGCGGGTCGCTGGCGACCGCCATGTCCGGGGGATGAAACTTTACGCTCACAGCATGGGGGCTTGGCTAACAATGGAGTCTGTCCGTCAAATCCGGATCGCCAAAGACGGGCGCACCCTCGGCAAGCTCACCGACCTCACGCTCGCTGCGCCAGATATAGACGCGGAAGTCTTTCTTCAACAACTCCGGGTCGTCGGTCGCCTGCGCTCCCCCGTTACCGTTCTGGTCTCCAAGAAGGATCAGGCGCTGTCGATATCAAGGTTTATCGCCGGAGGGCAATTCCGTACCGGCGCAGCCAACATCGATGACCCTCAAGTTCTCGTCGAGGCGCGGAATTCAAACCTCCGCGTGATCGACATAACTAATCTGGCCACGCAGGCGGGAGCCGGCCACGATGGTTTTACGGCCTTCGCTTCTATTTACGGCCGCCTCCCGCAGAGCTCAGACGGAAGGGTTGCTTCCGACATCGGTCCGGGCGTCTACGAGCTTGATGTCGCTAACAAGTTCGAAACGCTCGACGCCCGACTGGTCCAACGGGTCGCAGATCCAACGGCCACCGAGCGCTAGCACTTCGCAGTCACGCAACTGTACGAAATAGTCCGCTATGGTTGCTGGTAGGAAGTGATTTTAGAAGGGCGTGAGACGGTTGCGACGATCGCAAGTTAAGATGAAATCCTGCCCCCGCAACCAAATTTTACAAAGAAATTCAATACGAAAGCCCTCCCTTCGCGGAGGGCTTTCGTGCGTTTTGGGCCTAGCACAGCGCAAGCACAAATCCCGCTCATCATGGCTCACCTGAAAATCACGAGATAAAATCAGTCTGTTGATAGCAGGACACAAAACGTGAAACAGCTGACGGTAGACAGGGGTAATTGCGCATTTATAAATTGCTGCGCAACATATATGCTCCAGCAGCCACAGGCTTGGCTGGCGGACTTTCCGTATGCTGAAATCCAGTACATGCGCCGCCGAGACCATTGTCATCCGAATTGTCATCCGACCGGCAATCACCTCTAACAAAACCTCGCCCTCTGCAGATCGCGCTCGCTCATCGTAATCAGTCCTATCTGGAATCTCCCAGAGGTCAGTCAGACCCGGGAAATGTGACATTCTAATTTTGCGGAAACAGGACACATGAACTTTGCGAGGTGAATACTAGGACAGATGCCGCGCTGATTTGTATCCCATCAAGAGCATGAAAGCTCTTCCCGGGATAACGCGTCAAATATTTGCTGCGGTGAATATCTCGAAGGGAAGGAGATGTTGCGTGACGGATGGCGTTCTGTGTGTATCCAGCGCATCGACCATGGCGCGTACCAGTGTTTCCGCCAGCAGAACCGGGGGATGTGACAGGACCGCCTTTATGACGCCATCGGCCAATCCGGCGCGCGTCTCATTTGTCAGTTCGTGAGCCACCACCACCAGACGGTTGGATGAGGTGGTGTCGCATTCGCGTAAGGCGCGCATCACCCCTGTAATGCCGCCACCCGCAACGTAAAGGCCGACCCAGTTGTCCTCTGATTTCAGAAGTCTTTGGGTAATCTCGTAGGCGATTTCAGGCTCTTCACGGGTCCCAAGCGTTTCCATCATCTGAAAGTCCGGGGCGCTCTCCCGGAAGTAGGATCGGAACCCCATCTCGCACAGTTCCTGGGAAAGATATCGATGACTTCCGACAAAGACTGCAACCTTGCCCGGATTGGGGTTCAGGTTGTCTATGAACCATGCCGCCGTTCTACCCTTTTTGACGCAATCGTTGCCCACATAGCCGGTGCGACCACGAGCGGTCAGATCAGAAATCATCGTGAAAACCGGAATGCCTTCTTGCTCTAGCCCATCGACAGCCTGATTGATCTGCGGGTGGTCGGAGGTGATAACGCTGATGGCATCGCATTCTCGGCTCATCGACAACATCGTATCGGCGGTTTGTTCAGGTGTCAGTTCGTCGTCAAAGCGAATGATGGCTCTGCCGTGGGCTTCGGGATAAGTCTCGACTGCCTTCGTTAAAACCTCTGCCCACATTCGGTAGAGCTTGCGGTGCGACTGCTTCAGGAGGAAGCCAAGTTTCACTCTCGGCTTCTCATTTTCAAGCCGTCGCTTGATTGCAGTCACACCATGAAAACCGATTTTTTCAGCAGCGGCGAGCACGCGTTCAGCCGTTTGGGGTCTCACCGGATCTCGTCCGTTCAGGACGCGATCTACGGTCGAGATCCCAACATTTGCGGCCTTTGCGAGGTCTGAAATGGTAGGGCGCGACATGGATAAAAACTCCCATAATTTGAAAGTAAGTATGGGTGTTTATGGGAGATTCGTCCAGTGCCAAATTGACAGAATGGCGGCTGTTGTGGTGATTTATCACGAAGGAAGAGGAGCCATTCGTCGATAAGAATGGATCGTCGCGGAAACGCGATTTGGGAGGAATGCAGAAATGTCTGCCGCAATTACGATGCATCCTGACGGGTGTGCGAACGATATCGCTTTGCCGAAAGGCGGCCTTGTTCTCGAAATGCGCGAAATCGTCAAGGCATTTCCAGGCGTGCTTGCCCTTGATCGCATGAACCTCAAGGTTCGCCCCGGTACGGTTCATGTTCTCGTTGGAGAAAATGGCGCCGGCAAGTCAACCCTGATGAAAATCCTGAGCGGCGCCTATTCGATCGATGGCGGTGAGATTCTCTTCAAGGGTGAAAAGCTGGCAGGACAGGACACCTCGGGTGCCCTTGAGAGGGGTATTTCGATGATCCACCAGGAACTCAGCCCCATCCTGGACATGACGATTGCGGAAAACATCTTCCTTGGTCGTGAGCCGATGGTGGCAGGCAAGAGCCTGTTTTCCCACTTCGTCGATTTTCGCAAGATGAACACCGATACACGGTTGCTGCTTGCGCGCGTCGGATTGAAGTTCGATCCCGAGACGCCGATGCGCGACCTCTCCATCGCGTCGATGCAGCTTGTCGAGATCGTCAAGGCCATTTCTCGCGAGGCGTCGCTGGTCATCATGGATGAACCAACGTCGGCGATCAGCGACACGGAGGTTGCGATGCTGTTCAGACAGATCGCCGATCTGAAGGCTGGTGGTGTCGCCATTATCTACATCACCCACAAGATGGATGAGATTTTCCAGATTGCCGACGACATCACTGTCATGCGCGACGGCCAGTTCGTTGGCGCGGGGCCAGCTACCGAATACAACGAGACAAGACTGATTTCACAAATGGTTGGCCGTACCATTTCCAACATCTTTCCGAAGGAAGAAGTCCCGATCGGCGAGGTCGTTCTGTCAGTCGAGAACCTTTCGAGGCATGGCGTGTTCAATGACGTCAACTTCACGGTGCGTGCCGGCGAAATTGTCGGTCTGGCGGGCTTGATCGGCGCAGGGCGCACGGAAGTTGCGCGCGTGATCTTTGGTCTGGATAGCGCTGATGAAGGCTCGGTCCGGCTCAATGGAAATGCTCTGACGCTGACGTCTCCCGCTGACGCTATCGCGAGCGGGATCGCCATGGTTTCAGAAGACCGAAAATCCGAAGGTCTGGTTCTCTGCCGATCCGTGGGAGAAAACATATCGCTTGCCAATCTTCGCAAGTTCACGTCGGGCCTCTTCATCAGCGAGCGGCAGGAAGAGACCGCTGCACAGCGTATGATCAAGATGCTGCAGATCAAGACGCCCGATACGGCGATGATTGTCGAAAACCTGAGCGGCGGAAACCAGCAGAAGATCGTTCTTGCCAAATGGCTCTTGGGAGATCTGAAGCTCCTGATCCTTGATGAGCCTACCCGCGGCATCGATGTCGGATCGAAATCTGAAATTCACCGCCTCATGACCGAGTTCGCACGACAGGGGCTGGCCATCATCATGATCTCGTCGGAATTGCCCGAAGTGCTCGGGATGAGCGATCGCGTCGTAGTGATGGGCGAGGGGCGTGTGGCGGGAGAACTGACAAGAAGCGAGGCGAATCAGGAAAACATCATGCGCCTCGCTACGGGAGGACATTGATGAGTACTGACCAGATGACAACCAATACCAAGCCGCGTCTGAGATTGAGTGATCTCGATTTCGCGCATATCTATCGCAAATATGGCACTATTCTGATTTTCGTCGGGATATTCATTCTGGCGTCGTTTCTCAGTCCGACATTTTTGACTGAAGCCAATCTCACCAACGTACTTCGGCAGGTTGTCGTTGTCAGTCTGCTGGCATGCGGCGTGACCTTCATCATCATTCTCGGGCACATAGACGTGTCGCTCGGCTCCGTGCTGGCGTTGTGTGGGGTAATTTCCGCGAGCGTGATGGCAACGACCGGCAGCATAACGCTCGCGATCATTGCGGGCATTGCTGTTGGTATTGTCACAGGAGCGATCAACGGCTTCGTCATTACATTTTTCCGGATCCCTTCGTTTATCATGACCCTGGCAATGACGACGGTCGCGCGCGGGACGGTCCTGCTCTACACCGCCGGCGCCCCGGTTTCAGGTCTGGGTGACTTCAAGATCATCGGTCAGGGATCCATCGGGCCGTTTCCGATCTCGGTGCTTATTCTGGTGGCATTTGCCCTGATATCCTGGGTCCTGCTGAACAAGACCAAGTTCGGCCGCTATATCTACGCCGTTGGCGGAAATGAGCGCGCGGCACGGGCGTCAGGTATCAACCCGGACAGCATAGTCATGCGCGCCTTTATCTTCAATGGCATCCTTTGTGCTGTCGCCGGTATAGTCCTGATGTCGCGCATCAACTCCGGTCAGCCGGCAGGCGGCGTCGGCTATGAGTTCGACGCGATCACGGCAGTCGTTGTCGGCGGCACCAGCCTGATGGGCGGTACCGGAACGATAACCGGAACAATCGTCGGTGCGATGATCATCGGCGTCATCAACAACATCCTCAATCTCATGAATGTCAGCTCATACTGGCAGCAGATCATCAAGGGACTGATCATAGCCGTGGCCGTGATCCTTGATGTCTGGACCAAATCGGCCCGCAGAAAGAAGAAGGCCTGAAAAAGCGGCTCAGCCGCCGATGAAAACGGCGGCGGGCAACCTCTGTGTCCGCGCAAAAGCGCCCCACCAAATGACATCACCATTTCAATCGGGAGGAGACCCTATGAAACTGATCGCGAAAATTGCCCTAGCCTGCGCCGTCTCGGCAGCCGCTCTCTCAGCAAGCGCAGCCTCGGCAGCCGACAAGTTCGTCGTCGGATATGCCAACATGGCAGACACGGACGTGTTCGTCATGGCGCGTAAGACGGCCTTTATCGAGGCTGCCAAGGCAGACAAGGACATTGACGTCAAGTTCACCGATGCCAATAACGACATCAGCAAGCAGCTTGACCAGATCGACAATCTCATCGCCCAGAAGGTCAATGCGATCGTTGTGGTCCCGGTTGACTACGAGGGCATCGTTCCAGGCGTTGAGAAGGCCAATGAGGCCGGTATTCCCGTGATTGCCCTGGGTATCCAGTCGGCGGGCGGCAAATCGACATTCGTCGGCTCCAAGAACATCGATGCCGGTAAGCTGCAGGCTCAATACATGAAGGACAATCTGCCGAAGGACGCGCAGATTCTTTATCTCCAGGGCACACCAGGCCTTTACCACTCGCAGGAACGGATGAAGGGCTTTGAAGAAGGCCTCGATCGCCCTGACGTCAAGATTATCGCGAACCTTTCCGGAAATTACGACCGCGCCGAAGGCATGAAGGTTACCGAGGACTGGATCCAGAGTTTTCCGAAGTTCGACGCGATCATTGCGGCGAATGACCAGATGGCACTCGGCGCTCTCCAGGCCCTTCAGGCTGCTAACCGTCTCAAAGGTGTGATGATCTCCGGTGTCGACGGCGTTCCCGATGCGCTTCATGCGATCAAGGCGGGCGAGATGTCACAGACGATCTTCCAGAACGCTGCCGGTCAGGCGGAGGCCGCTTTCGAAGTCGTTGAAACCATCAAGAAGGGCGAGCAGCCGCCAGCCGAAAAGCTCGTGCCGTTCGAGTCAATCACCAAGGACAATGTCGACCAATACGCGAAGAAGTAATTCCCCCCAAGACGCGTGCCGGGGCGCGGTGCCCCGGCGCGCAAAGCATACAGGCATTTTTTGGAGCCAATGGAAATGATGCGTCTAAGCCTTGTGACCGACATTCTCGGTCACCTCTCCTTCGAAGAGATGATCGATACAGTTTCGAACCTCGGTTTTGAAGCCGTTGAGCTAGGATGTGGCAACTGGTCAAAGGCCCCGCATTTGCGGCTGGATGAACTTCTTGCAAGCGAGACCGCACGTTCCGATTTTCTTGATGCGCTCAAGCGTCGCGGACTGACGATTTCGGCACTTAATTGCTCAGGTAATCAGCTGCATCCGGGCCCGAGCGGAGCCGAACATCGCGCCGTTGTCGACAAGACGTTCCGCCTTGCTGAGAAGCTCGGTGTCAAGACTGTGGTAATGATGTCCGGATGCCCGGGCGGCACACCGACCGATCAATTGCCAAACTGGATCACCCACGTCATTTTGCCGGAGCATGAGACCGCTCTCGACTATCAGTGGAACGATGTTCTCCTCCCCTACTTCCAGAAGGCGGGACAGCTAGCGAAGGAGTGCGGGATCAAGATTGCCATCGAAAATCTTGGGGCAACGATGATCCACAATCCGGCCAACATGCTGCGTCTGCGAGAGCATGTTGATCCGGTTGTCGGCATGAACTTCGATCCCAGCCATCACATGTGGATGGGCGGCGATCCGATTGCAGCAGTCCGGTTGCTGGGCGATGCGATCCACTACATGCATGCCAAGGATGTGAGGTTGGAGCGTACGCTCGCCGAAGCCAATGGTCTGATCGATACCTATTGGATCAACGACATTGCAAAACGTTCCTGGAACTACGTCGCACTTGGACACGGCCATGATGTGCAGTGGTGGAAGGAGTTTTTCGCAGTCGCCCGTCTTACTGGCTACGACGGCCCGGTCAGCCTCGAGATGGAAGATGCCGGCATGGAGCCACTGATCGGCGTCAAGAAATCACTGACCACCCTGAAACTTGCGCTGCCGCGCGACTTCGACTGAAAATCCCTCGACAGGACAAATCAAATGACCCTCAAAATCGGTGTTATCGGAACTGGCGCGATTGGCCAGGAGCATATCGAGCGCCTTCACAACAGGCTGGTTGGCGCAACTGTCGTCGCCGTCAACGACATCAACAGAAAACAGGCCGAGGCTGTTGCTAAAAGTATCACTCCGGCGGCGCGCGTCTTCGACAGTGGTCAGGCACTTATCACCGATCCGCAGGTCGATGCGATCGTGGTGACTTCCTGGGGGCCGACACATGAGGAATTCGTCCTTGCTTCCATCGCTGCGGGCAAGCCGGTCTTTTGCGAAAAGCCACTCGCCACGAGTGCGCAAGCCTGCCTCAACATCGTCAACGCCGAAGTCGCAAGCGGGCGCCATCTTGTGCAAGTCGGTTTCATGCGCCGCTACGACCGAAGCTACCGGCTTTTGAAGCAGCAAATCGACAATGGCAATCTCGGCGCGCCATTGATGGTACATTGCGCGCACCGCAACCCATCGGTTCCTGATGTCTACGCCGGGGACATGGCGATCACGGATTCATTTGTTCATGAGATTGATGTCCTCAGATGGCTTCTGGACGATGACTATGTATCTGCGCAGGTGGTTTTGCCGCGCAAGACACGTCACAGCCGCAAGGATCTCGACGATCCCCATATGATCCTGCTCGAAACCAAGAAGGGCATCAGGATCGACGTCGAAATCTTCGTCAATTGCCCCTACGGATATGACATTCAATGCCAGGTCGTCGGTGAAGATGGTATTGGCTATCTGCCTGAACCGATGAGCGTCCTTTTGCGCAAGGAGGCAAAGCTCAGCCACGAGATCCTGCAGGACTGGAAGTTGCGCTTTATAGACAGCTACGATGTCGAACTACAGGAATGGATCGGGTCCGTGAAGGCTGGCGTCGTGCGCGGGCCGACTGCCTGGGATGGCTATTTCGCCTCCGCGACTGCCGATGCTTGTGTCGTTGCCAAACATTCGGGCGGTATCGTGCCAATCGAAATCGGCAACCGCCCCGGTTTTTACGACCCGCAGCCAAAATTGTCGGCCGCCTGAGCGTCGAAATCAGGAAGGAGAGAAAACATCAATGAAACACGCGCTTGATCCCCACATGATCCGGCATCTTTCTCTTGAGGAAACATGCCGGAAAACCGCGGAACTGGGCTACGATTACGTAGAGCTTTCCCCACGCCCCGATTTTCTGTCGTGGTGGACTCGTCCCAAGGTTTATCCAGAGCGCGTGAAGTCGTTCAAGAAGGCGCTCAAGGATCATGGAGTTGGGTTGGCGACGCTCCAGCCGATGTATCGCTGGGCAAGCCCCTATGCGGACGAATGGGAAGTGGCGATCGACAACTGGAAACGCGCCATCGAGATCGCCGTCGAGATGGAATGCCCGATGTTCGTTTCGGAATTCGGCCGCGGCGGTTCACCGGAGCGCAGCCTCAACGACCGTTCCGGCTTGCATCGTCCGGAAACCTGCGAAGCACAGTTTTTCCGCGCCATGGATATTCTGGTGCCGATCCTCGAACGGGAAGGGCTGGTACTGTCGCTGGAGGCGCATCCCGAAGACTGGATCGAGGAGATCGCGCCGGCCATCGACATCATCAAGACCATCAATTCGAAGGCGGTGAAGGCCTCCTTCATCGCGCCGCATACGTTCTTTTACGGGCCGGACATGGTGGCTAACCTGCGTGCCACCGAGGGCCATCTGGTGCATGTGCGCCTTGCCGATACCTATGACCACAACAAGTCTTCTCAGCTGCGCTACATCGTCAATCCCCCCGGCTCAAAGGTCAGGGTGCATCAGCACACTGATTTCGGCCAGGGCGAGATCGACTGGGAGACCTTCTTTGCGACGCTCGCCGACATGAAATTCGACGGCGTGCTGTCGAACTGCGTATTTGCCTGGGAGGACCGTGCGGAGGACAGCATTCGTTACATGCGCTCGGAGACGCAGAGATATGTCGACAAGTACTGGAAGCAGTAATCGGGTTGAGGCAGGGAAAACACATGCGCATCGGACTGGTAGGATACGGCACGGGCGGGCGGCATTTCCACGCGCCCTACATCGCAGCAGCGGATGGAGTGGAGCTAACAGGCGTTGTCGCGCGAGCGCCTGAGACCATTTGCAGGGTGCGGGCCGATCTGCCAGATGTCGCCGTCTACGATAGTTTGACGGCCATGATAAATGCCGGAGATATCGATGCCGTCACCATAACGACGCCACCGCATACCCGACGTGAACTTGTCCTGGAGGCAATCGCGGCCGGCCTGCACGTCGTTGCTGATAAACCCTTTGCTCCCAGTGCCGCAGTGGCCCGCGAGCTTGATGAAGCCGCAAAGCAAGCCGACGTCGTTCTTGGCGTTTACCATAACCGTCGTTTTGACGCCGACATCCTGACGTTGAAAAAGGTTCTGGAAACCGGCCAGCTCGGCGCGTTGTGGAGAGTGCATTCCCGCATGGAGTTCGATGATCCGGACACGCTGGAAGCCGGGCCGACAGGAGGGCTGCTACGTGATCTCGGTAGCCATCTCGTGGATCAAATGCTCTGGCTGATCGGGCCTGTCAAACACGTCTCGGCCTACATCGACATGGCACAAACGGCGCAGGGCAACACCGACGCCGGGTTTGTCATCAATCTGATGCATGCCAACGGTGTGCACTCTCATCTGTCGGCATCGAAACTCAACCGCCTGACGACGCGGGAGTTCAGGGCCTATGGAAAAAACGGCAGCTATGTTTCTTTCGGCACCGACGTCCAGACGCAGGCGATCTTCGCAGGGAAAAAGCCGGCGGACGACCTGCAGGGGTGGGGGTACGAAGCACCCGACCGATGGGGAGTTCTGAAAACGCGAACACGTGAGGAGCGTGTTCCGTCGGAACAGGGCCGCTATCATTCCTACTACGAAGCTTTTGCTAAGGCCGTTGACGAAAAAGGTGAGCCTCCCGTCACCGCAGAGCAAGCCGCGGCAACTCTTGCAGTTCTCGATGCTGCCCGCCTGTCCGCAATTGAAGGACGAACCATTCAGATCGAGCCGTAGCGGTTTTTCAAACACCCGGACGCGGTAACAGCACCGTCTCCGGTCATTAACTCAGCCAATGCGCGTGCAGGCGGACGCATGCCTTGATCAGGTCGTGTGTGCAGCGGAAAGACGAAGATGAATAAGCAACTCGATGTTATCACCATCGGACGGTCCAGCGTCGATCGCTACGGTGCACAGGTGGGTGGCCGTCTGGAGGACATGGGAACCTTCCACAAATACATTGGTGGCAGCCCCACGAACATTGCATGTGGCGCAGCGCGCCTCGGAATGAAAGTGCAGTCATCACACGCGTCGGTGACGAACACATGGGCCGTTTCATTCGTGAGCAACTGATCCGTGAAAAGGTTGATACCCGTGGTGTGACTACGGATCCGGAGCAGCTGACCGCGCTTGTTATCCTTGGCATTCGCGACGAGAACCAGTTTCCGCCGGTCTTCTATCGCTATCGATGATGATCTGATCAGCGAAGCGCGTGCGGTCGTTGCTACCGGAACACATCTGTCGAATATCCGAACAGAGGCGGCTGTGATGAAGGCATAGCCGTTCTGCGTCGCTAGCGGTCGCTTCCACAATTCTACCCGCGCTCCCCACTGCAGGGCGGTCCCGGAAGCCCGCGACCCATCGCTTCTGAAATTGTCCCGACGAAGCCCATGCTGTTGACGCTCAGGATCTACTCCGCAGCTCGCAATGGACCGAGCGTGACATCCGTTGTGTAGTTCTCGCGCATGAAGTTGATGAAGTTGTCCTGGAACTGCCGCGTGTGAGCGTGGGCCAGCTCGTCAGCCAGATCGATATTCCGATCGCGGACGGCCTCGAACATCTTGGTATGCTCGTCAGTCAGGAGATAGCCTTCGTGGGTTCTCTCAAGATACTCGAAATGCAGATGAAGCATGCGCTGTCCCTGCGAGAGAAGCTTCTCATAGAAGGACGCGAGATATTGGTTCTTGCCGGCGTAGGCGATCGCCATGTGGAATTCCTTGTTGGCCTCCGACATGGCGAGATGGTTTCCGGTCTTGACTGCGGCGGCGAACGCCTTGTCGCGCTTGGCGATAACCTTGAGGTCGGCGTCCGTTCGTAGCGCCGCCGCCAACCGCGTGTTCATCCGCTGGGCGATATCGAGCGCCTCCACGTACTTCGGAAACGTCGCGACTTCGATCGGGGCGACGATCGTGCTGCGGTTCGAAAGTGTTACGACCAGCTCGTCCGAGCCGAGACGGATGAGAGCTTCGCGCACCGGAGCGCGGGACATGTTGAAGCGCTCTGCGAGCGTCGTCTCGTCCAGGAGCTGGCCCGGAGGAAGTGCGAGCGAGAGAATCTCATTTCTCAGGCTTTCATATACGCTTCGCGAGCCGGTTCCGCGCGCCCGCTTCGTTTCAGTCTCGTCAGACACTTAGGTCCCTTTCTTTCGCAATGCGGCATTGGGCCAGAAAACCCCGCTGCTCGCAATGTAATTTTTTCGCTTGACTTTGTCGACACGCTGTTGACATTTTATCGTCAGTCGACACCAAGCCGACAGATAAGAACAAAAGAACGGCTCAAGCCGACGAGTGGAACAACGCGCTTCGCGCACAGCAAAGAGGAATGCCGATGCTTTCGAAGATGATAACGTCCGCCTTGCGGGCGATGCCCGCGCTCGCCCTGGTGGCAGGTCTGTCCGCCACCTCTGCCCACGCCCAGACCGCCGAAGGATACTGGCAGGGCGTCCAGAAGGCCGGTGTTCTGAAATGCGGTGCGGCCGTCGCCCCGCCTTACATCATGCGTGATCCCGCGACTGGCGAATACTCGGGCTTTTACGCCGATCTTTGCCGTGAATTCGCCGACGCCCTCAAGGTCAAGGCTGAGTTCGTCGATACGACCTGGGACAACATAGTAGCGGGCCTGCAGGCGAGCAAGTGGGACGTCTCACTGGCGCTCAACCGCACTCCGGCGCGCGCCATGGCCGTCCAGTTCTCGATCCCGGCGATGGAGTACCAGATCTCTCTCGTCTACAACAAGAACAACCCGAAGATTCCGCAGGGCGCATCGTCGGTCGCTGACGTCGACAAGGCTGGCGTCACGATCGCTGTCATGTCGGGTACCGCGCAGGACAAGGCCGTTTCGGCCGCGGTCAAGACCGCCACGATCATGCGCCTGCCGGGCAACGATGAGACGCGCCTGGCGCTGACGTCCAAGCGCGCAGACATCCTGGTGGACGCCTCCGACACCAACCTGCTTCTGACGCAGGCGAATCCAGACTGGGCGGTTGCACTCAGCCCGACGCCGGCGCTCGCCAAGCAGGGCGTTTCCTTCGGCCTGCCGCACAACATGTCTACGGCCGATGTCGAAGTGGTCAATATCTTCCTTGAAGAGAAGGTCGCGACGGGTCACGTCGACGATTTGATCAAGAAGGCGGTCGATCAGGTCCTCAAGGGCTCGAACTAACATCGCCAACAGCGCTGACGCCCATTGGTCGGCGCTGTCCCGCACTCGATGTAAACCGAGATCGGCCATGACCATGTCTTTCAATTTACCTCTCGTTAAAATGCAGGCCCTGCACAAGAGCTACGGCGACGGTGCGATTCAGGTGCTCAGGGGCATCGACATCGAAATGAAGCCCGGCGACCGCGTCGTCGTCATAGGCCCGAGCGGCGGCGGCAAGAGCACGCTTCTCCGCGTCATGATGGGCCTCGAACAGATTGACAGCGGTTCGATCAGTTTCGACGGCAAGCCTTACATCTCTTCGGAGGGGCCAGCCAAGAAGACCCTCATCGACACCAACGTTCGTCGTTCGATCGGCATGGTGTTTCAGCACTATACGCTGTTCCCACATCTCAGCGTCATCCAGAACTTGATGCTCGCACCATGCAAGGTCCGGGGCGAACCGAAAGCGTCGGCGCAGGCCCGTGCCCAGGCTCTCCTTGAGCGGTTCGGCCTGGGCGCGAAAGCCAAGGCCTACCCGGCCCAGCTGTCGGGCGGCCAGAAGCAGCGGGTCGCCATCGCGCGCGCCCTGATGCTCGATCCCAAGCTGATGCTGTTCGACGAGGTGACTTCCGCGCTCGACCCTGAACTTGTCAGCGAAGTCGAGCAGGTGATCATGCAGCTCGCCTCGCAGAACATGCCGATGATGATCGTCACGCATGACATGTGGTTCGCAAAGAACATCGCGTCCCGCGTCATCTTCTGTGCTGGCGGCGTGGTGGTCGAAGACGGTCCGCCCGAACAGGTGCTCGGTTCTCCGAAGGAGGAGCGCACCAAGGAATTCATCGACCGCGTTTTCCACATCAAGCAATAGGAGGTGGCGATGAACTACACGTTCGACTTTAACTCCATTTCCTTTGCACCACTTTTGCGGGGGCTGGTGGTATCGCTCGAGCTGACGGTCGCTGCGAACATCATAGGCGTTATCGCCGGCTTCGGCCTCGCCCTGCTGCTGATGAGCCCGTACCGGCTCCTTCGCATGCCGTTCATGCTCTTCGTCGAGTTCTTCCGGTGTACGCCTGCGATCGTCCAGATCGTGTGGATCTTTTACTGCGTGCCAATGCTGTTCGACGTCTTCCTCGATCCAATCACGATGGGGGTGATGGCGCTCGGCCTCAACCTCACAGCCTTCAACGCCGAAGCTTACCGCGCGTCGATTCAGGCGGTTCCCAGGGAACAGCTCGACGCCGGGATCGCGCTGGGGCTCAATCCTTGGCAACGCGTTCTCTATATCGTGTTTCCGACCGCGTTCCGCGCCTCGGTTCCGGTGCTTTTAACAAACGGCATCGTCATCTTCCAGCAAAGCGCGCTCGTCGCCATCGTTGCAATCGCCGACCTTATGTATGAGGCGAAATCGCTTGCCACCGAAACATATCGTCCGATCGAAACATTCACCGTCGTGGCCCTCATCTATTTCGCCGTGTCGTTCCCCGTCACCCAGATCGTCGGGTTTCTGGAACGCCGTCGTCAAATGCTCGCAAGCTAGGAGGCTCATATGTCGCTTGATTTCTCCGTCCTCGCAAGGTTCGAACATGCGCTCCTTCTCGGGCTCATGACGACGTTGGAGCTCACGGCGGTCTGTATTTTGTTGGGATGCATGCTTGGCTTCCTTGCCGGCCTGGCGCGAACATCGCGCAGCACCTTTCTTCGCCTGATTTCCGGAACCTACGTCGAGTTCTTCCGCGGCACGCCCGTGCTCATCCAGCTTTTCTGGATCTTCTTCTGCCTGCCCCTGATCCTGGGCGTCGAACTCTCTAACTTCGCATCCGGCGTCATCGCCTTGACGCTCTACATGGGAGCGATCACCAGCGAGACGTTTCGCGCCAGCCTCAAATCGATCGGGCCTGAGCAGAGGGATGCATGCGTCGCCCTCGGTCTGCCGTCGTGGGTGCAGGTGACCAGCGTCATTCTTCCCCAAGCCGTCCTGCGCGCGATCCCGACGCTTCTGTCGAACTGCGTCAGCCTCTTCAAGGAGAGCGCACTGGTCTCGGCGGTCGGCATGGCAGACCTGATGTTCGTCAGTCAGAACATTTCCAACAACACGGCCAGGCCTGTCGAAGTGCTCACCGTGGTCGCTCTCATCTACTTCGTCATCGCTTTCCCCATCACACGAGCAGTCACGCTCGTCGAGGGACGTATCCTCAAGAAACTCGCAATCTAGCGGCCCGTTACAGGAGAACAATTCCATGAAACTTTCCGGCGTCATGCCCGCGCTCATCACCCCGTTCGACGCGAACGGCAAGGTCGATTTTAAGGCCTACGAAAAGCACCTGACTGCGCTGCGTGCCGCTGGTGTCACGGGCTGGGTTCCGATGGGCTCGACTGGCGAGTATTCCGCCCTTTCCAACGACGAGCGCCTTGAAGTGCTCAAGTTCGTGAAGGACTTTGCGAATGACGGCGAGATCCTCATCGCGGGTACTAACGCGCCTGCCACCCGAGAGGTCATCGAGAACACGTTGAAGGCCAAGGAAATCGGTTACGACACGGTGCTGCTCGCAACGCCGTTCTACACCCGTCCGACGCAGGACGAACTCCTCTCACACTTCAAGACGGTGCTGAAGGAAACCGACGTCAATCTCGTTCTCTACAGCTACCCCTACAAGGACGGCGTTGAGATTGGCTTCGACATCCTGGACGCGCTCGCGGACGATCGGCGCGTGCTGGGGATCAAGGAAAGCTCGGGATCCCTCCAGCGCGCCATCGACATCCATTCGCGTTACAGTGGCCGCATCGACCTCGTATCCGGTTCGGACGACATCGCTCTCGACTTCATGTTCTGGGGCGCCGACTCCTGGATCTGCGGACCCGCCAACTGCATGGCGAAGGCCTGTGTTGACCTC
This sequence comes from Agrobacterium tumefaciens, assembly GCF_005221385.1. Taxonomy (NCBI): domain Bacteria; kingdom Pseudomonadati; phylum Pseudomonadota; class Alphaproteobacteria; order Hyphomicrobiales; family Rhizobiaceae; genus Agrobacterium; species Agrobacterium tumefaciens. The sequence continues at coordinate 1,386,828 of NZ_CP039904.1, forward strand.
GACCGGACCTTCCGCTCGGGCGACCTGAAGGCCGCGCGGGAGAAGATGATCGTCCTCTATCGCGCGATGAACATCCTCGAAAGCGGGAAGTTCGTGCAGAAGGTGAAGTACGGCTGCGAGCTGCAGGGGCTTCCGGTAGGTATCACCCGCGCTCCACTCGGAGAGCTGACCGCCGAAGAGAAGGCCGAATTCAAGGCTGCGATGCAGCCGATCCTGAATTGGTAAAAGATGCGACCGGCCGGAACAGACCTCCGGCCGTCTTCCCAAGATCGAGGAGCTGAAGTGTCTCAAACCATCGTCGTCGGTGCCGGGATCATCGGCACAGCAATCGCATACCAATTACAGCGTCGTGGCGAGACCGTGGTGCTCCTTGATCGCAACGAGCCGGGGACGGGCGCGTCCTATGGCAACATGGCGAGCATTGCCGTGACTGAATTCATGCCTGCGTCCCGTCCGGGAATCTGGGTGCAGATGCCGGGGTGGATGCTCGATCCCGAAGGCCCGGTTCGTATTCGCCCCTCCTACATGCCAAAGCTTATCCCCTGGTTCCTGCGCTTTCTATCAGCCAGCCGACCTTCAAAGCTTCGCGAGCTGGAGTCGGCGGGCGCTGTCCTGTGCCGTCGCGTCTACGAAGACCTGGATGCGCTACTCGACGAGACCGGCCTCCGGCACATGATTTCCGCCGAGGGTTGCCTCAGCGTCTACACCGACGAGGCCGAGTTCAGAGCCGACCACGAACATATCGAAATTCTCGACCGATTTGGCTTTCGATATGAAGTCCTTGGCAGCAACGCCATTCGCGACCTCGAACCTGCGATAACCACGAAGATTGGCAAGGCGGTGCTCTTCCCGGACAATCGGTCCATAGCCAATCCCTATGAGCTCGTCGTAGCGCTTGCGGACCAGTTCAAGAAGCTGGGCGGTTCCGTTCAGACCGGCGAGGTCGTGGGCTTTGAACATGAAGGCGGTGGCGTCAGCGCCGTGGGCTTGAAAGACGGACGAAGGATTGAAGCGGGTAGGGTGGTTCTCGCCGCAGGGGCATTCACTGGGCGACTGTCGGCCATGCTCGGCGAGCCGATCCCCCTCGAGACCGAGCGCGGCTACCATACGCAAATCCAGGCGCCCGGCGTCTCCATGCGTCACTCTCTCATTTGGCCGGCTCGTGCCTTCATGGTCACGCCGACCGCAGGAGGCATCCGTGTTGGCGGCACGGTCGAGATGGCGGGGCTCGACGCCGCCCCTGACTACCGTCGGGCGAAGGTGCTGGTGAAGCGGGCAAGGGAAGCGCTTCCCGAGCTGCAGGTGGAGGGCGTCACGGAATGGATGGGCCATCGGCCGGCTATGCCCGACACGGTGCCGGTGATGGGCCGGTCCGCAAAGAGAACGAATGTCTGGTACGCCACGGGTCATGGACATCTTGGCCTGACTTACGGGGCCACCACAGCCCGTCTGATGACGGATCTCATTACGGGCGTTGCGCCGCCCGTTGACATGAAACCCTATCGCGTCGACCGGTTCTAAACCGGCTGCGACCAACGAAGGCAAGGGAACTGACAATGCGAACCGAACTCTATATCGATGGCAAGTGGGCGAAGCCGGTCAAGGGTGGCTCTTGCACCGTGACGAACCCGGCGACCGAGGAAGTCATTCAAACGATTGCTTCCGCCACGGCCGAAGACGTCGACATCGCGGTGAAAGCTGCTCGCCGGGCGTTCGACAAGGACGGTTGGCCTAAGCTCACGGGAGCGCAGCGCGCCAAGTATCTGCGCGCGATCGCGGACGGTATCCGCGCCCGGCAGTCGGAGATCGCCAAGCTTGAAGTCCTCGACAATGGAAAGCCGTTTCCCGAAGCGGACTGGGATATTGCGGACGCGGCCGGTTGCTTCGACTTCTACGCGGACCTCGCCGAGCAGCTCGACAACAATCCGGAAGAAATCATCGCGTTGCCGGATGATCGCTTTACATCCAAGGCGGTCAAGGAGCCGGTCGGCGTGGCCGGCGCGATCATCCCCTGGAACTTCCCGCTTCTGATGGCCGCCTGGAAGGTGGCTCCGGCCCTCGCGGCTGGATGCACGATCGTCCTGAAGCCTGCAGAACTCACCTCGCTTACGGCGCTTGAGCTTGCGGCGGTCGCAGATGAGGCGGGGCTTCCTCCGGGCGTCCTGAACGTCTTGACCGGCACCGGCTCGGTCGCCGGGCAGGCCATCATTGATCACAAAGGCGTCGACAAGCTGGCGTTTACGGGCTCTGGCCCGGTGGGCTCGAAGATCATGGCCGCCGCTGCGCGCGACATCAAGCGCATCAGCCTCGAACTCGGTGGCAAGTCGCCATTCGTGGTGTTCGAGGACGCGGATATCGACGACGCGGTCGAGTGGGTCATGTTCGGCATCTTCTGGAACCAAGGACAAGTCTGCTCCGGCACGTCGCGCGTTCTGGTCCAGGATACCATCTACGATCGTTTCATGGCCCGATTGGTCGAGGAGACGAAGAAGATCAAGATCGGTAACGGCCTCGACGAGGGCGTGCTCCTTGGACCGCTCGTATCACAGAAGCAATATGAGAACGTCGTCGCCGCGATCGAGGGCGCGCGAAAGGCGGGAGCGACCGTCGCCAGCGGCGGCGAACGTCCGGAAGGCTTTGACAAGGGCTACTACCTGCAGCCAACGATCCTCACCGACGTGCCGCTGGATAGCGACGCCTGGATCGAGGAGATTTTCGGACCGGTCGTCTGCGTCAAGCCGTTCAAGACCGAGGACGAGGCGATCGAGCTTTCGAATGATTCCCGTTTCGGTCTCGGAGCGGCCGTGATGTCGAAGGACGACGCTCGCGCCGAGCGCGTCGCAGCCGCCTTCCGCGCCGGCATTGTCTGGATCAACTGCTCGCAGCCGACATTCACGGAAGCGCCATGGGGCGGCTACAAGGAATCGGGTATCGGCCGAGAACTCGGACACTGGGGTCTCGAAAACTACCTCGAGACCAAGCAGATCACCAAGTACGTGACCGACAAGCCCTGGGGCTGGTACATCAAGTGAGGCCAGCGAGCATGGAATTCGGAAAGCATCTCGACCTTCTTCTGGTTCATTGCCAGGGAGAACTTGGCCACGTCCTCGTCGGCGGCGCGCCGGAAATCCCCGGAGCGACCATGCTGGACAAGATGAACCATATCAATAATGTGGACGATAGTCTTCGCAGGTTCGTTACGTTCGAACCGCGTGCCAACGTCGCCATGTCGGTGAACCTGCTGGTCGCCCCGACACGGCCGGACGCTGACGCCGGCTTCATCGTGCTTCAGGCTGATCGCGCTCATCCCATGTCTGGCAGCAATTGCATCTGCTTCGTAACTGCCCTTCTCGAGAGCGGCCGCATTCCGATGGTCGAACCTGAGACGACCGTCAGGCTGGACACGCCCGCGGGCTTGATCGTGCACCAGGCCCGATGTGAGAACGGTCGTTGCGTCGGTGTCAGCCTCAACAACGTGCCGAGCTTTGCAGAGCTGCTGGATCATGAGATCGACACCCCAGCGTGGGGGCGCATCAAGGTCGATATTGCGTTCGGCGGCGTCTACTACGCCTTGGTGGACGTTGGGCAAGTCGACCTCACGATCGCGCCCGACAACGCCCGAAAGCTCGCGGAGGCAGGGATCGAACTCAAGCGGCGTCTTGCCGAGCAGGTAAGTGTGTCGCATCCGACGCTGCCTGGCGTCGACGAGATCGCCTACGTCATGTTCCGTGACAACGAACCGGACGGTGCCGTACGCACTTGCACCACACTCCAGCCGGGACGCGTCGACCGCTCTCCGTGTGGCACTGGAAGCTCGGCAAATCTCGCAACGCTTCACGCACGGGGTCTCGTCACCGTAGGCGATGCGCGGACGTCCAGATCGATTATCGGCGGTGAGTTCATTGCCGAAGTGATCGGAGAGACCGAGATTGGCGGTCGCAAGGCCGTGCTTCCAAGTATCACAGGGCGTGGCTACGTGTACGGTCGAACCGAATTGCGAGTGGAAAGTGATGACCCGTTCATGACGGGTTTTGCATTGTCGGACACTTGGGGACCGCAGGTCGGCCTCCTGAAATGAGGTGAGAGATGACTAAGGCACTCGAAGGGCAGAACGTACTCGTGACCGGCGCCTCGGGCGGCATCGGCGTGGCTGTCGTCAAGCAACTAGCTGCTGAAGGCGCTCGGCCGATCATCCACTACGGGCGAGACATCACGAGTGCCGAGCGATTGCTTTCCGACATCGGAGAAGTTGGCTGGATCGTGCAGGGCGACCTTTCATCTGACGAAGGCCCCTTCGAACTGTGGGAGAGATCCCTGGCGGTGGCGGGAAGAATCCATGCGCTCGTGAACAATGCAGGGATCCGTACCGAAATCTCCATTGAGGCTGCCGCTTCGGACTGGAAGGCCGCCTGGCAGCGCGAGTTCCAGATCAACTTTTTCGCCGCCGCGGATCTCTCCAAGGAAGCTATCCGGCACTTCAAGGCGAACGGCGGTGGGCGCATCGTCAACATGGCGAGCCGGGCAGGCCAGCGCGGCTATGCGGCAGACGCGATGCCGTATGGATCGACGAAAGCTGCCCTCGTCAATCTGACAAAGTCGATCGCCCGCAGCTTCGGCCCCGATGGTGTGACTGCGATCGCGATTGCGCCTGGATGGGTACGCACCGACATGGCGGAAGAGTTTATCGCGACGCATGGAAAAGCGGCGGCGGTATCGGACATTCCAATCGGCGAGATGGCCGAACCGGGCGAAGTCGCCGAACTCGTTGCATTCATTCTACGGCCGGGACAGGCGTCGCTTAACGGCGCGACACTCGACGTCAACGGCGGAAGCTACATCAGATAACTTGGGGAGATTCCATGAAACGGTTTGAGAACAAGGTTGCGATCGTGACGGGTGCGGGCGGCGGCATCGGCTCTGCGATCGCGCGTCGCCTGGCGTTGGAAGGCTCGTTGGTCGTGGTCACCGACGTAAACGAAGAGGCGGCTCGGGAAGTTGTGAAGGGTATCGAGGCGGAAGGCGGCGCGGCACTCGTGATCGCTGCCGACATCTCGAAGAAGGATCCGTGCTTCGATCTAGTCCAAAAGGCATTCGCTCTCAAAGAGCGGATTGACATCCTTGTCAACAATGCAGGCATCAATCGGCGTGGAAACTTGTTGTCCCTTTCTGACGAGGACTGGGACATCAGCTTTACTGTCAACCTCGACTCGATGTTCCATCTCTGCCGGGCTGCGTTACCGCATATGATCGCCGGGGGTGGCGGGGCGATCGTCAACACCGCTTCTCAGTGGGGACTTTATCCGGCCCCGAACCACATCGCCTATAACACGACCAAAGCCGCCGTCGCCGCGTTCACGCAGAACCTTGCGCGCGACTACGCACCGGACAAAATCCGCGTAAACGCCGTCTGCCCAGGTGAAATCCATACGCCGATGCTCGAAGCCGGCGTCAAACGCTCGGGGCGGACGATGGCCGACCTCGACAAGATGGTTCCGTTCGGCCGGATCGGCAAGCCTGAAGAGGTTGCTGCGCTTGTCGCCTTCCTTGCCTCCGATGAGGCGGCGTTCATGTGCGGTTCGCTTGTCGAAATCACCGGCGCACAGGCCGTGGCCTGAACTGCCTTGGTGGCGACAAGGCAGCTTACGGCGGCCACGACTGCTAAGATCAAGCCGCTGGAAATGGCTGGGCGGGAGCTGTTGTTGGTTTCGGGACTGAAATCCGACAGCAGCCGTCTGAGGTTCCATAGTAGTGGTTATGGCGCAGCCGATAAACCCGTCACGAATTCGGCTGTTTCCAGTGGCTTAGTACGCGATGGGCAAGGGTCGGAGGTTCAGATACATTCAAGAGCGAAACGAGGAAGTCGGCTCGGGCGCAGACAGTCATCAGTATCCGAGCTGAATATCCCATTCTATCTTACGCAGCCAGCCAAACCTGATTGAGGATTTTGGCAGCTAGGGCCGCCTTGTCTTGCGGTAGGAAGGGTGCCGTTCAACATGAACCTGTTGTCACTTCGTCGCACCGTTTGCGGTAAGGACCTCGATAAATGATTCATCACCCGTTTCCCTTGCGAAGGAAAGGGCGGTTTCGCCATCGTGCCCTTCTGCATTCGGATCAGCGCCATGAGCAAGAAGAGCGGCGACGACATCCGGACCATTCTGCTGATTATTTGCCTGCATGATCAACGGGGTCCACCCTCTTTTGTCGCGAGCCTCAATGTTTGCGCCTCGTTCCACAAGGAGCGGCACGGCATCCGGATCGGTGACAATGTGGAGAACGGTGACGCCCTCATCGTTCACAGCATTGATGTTCGCACCATTTTCAAGCAGGAGATCGAGCACTTCCTTATCCGGATACATGTCGAGGAGGTGTATCGGCTGGAAACCATATTGGTCCCTGGAAACGGCAAGCCCGGGATCGGTCGCGAGCATTGTCCGGACCGTTTCCACTTTGCCCACATGAACGGCGTTGTGGAAAATTCGCATTTCGTCGCCGTCCGCCGCAATGGCTGAACCGACAGCAACTCCCAAAACCGCCAGAAATCGATAAGCGCAGCGAAACACAGTTACCTCCTTGGATATCCTCGGCATCAATCAACGTATAAAGGATTTGATTGCACGCGGGAATTTGACTTTCAGGGTCGGAATCCGAACAACCAGCCCTCGGGTGGAACGCCGGGGACAGTGGTTGTCACCGGTTCAATCAGTCTGCACCGACAATCCAAAACAGCCTCTGGGCCCCGGGAGAGCCTCCGACCAAGCATGGGACATACGGCTTCTTTAATCGTTACGGCAGGCGAAGCGTAGCCTGATCATGCGCACCGGCGTAGAGAGGCTTGGTGCACCAGACAATCTCGACAAGAATGACGAGGTAGAAAATACAACGGCCGGATGGAAGCGGGGCGCGGTCGATTATTCCTTTGTTCAGGTCGGCGCGTCCGCCGTCATTAATATCAGCTCAAGTCGATGAGGTAATGGGGTAGGCTTTTTTACGCCGTTCCCGCGCGGGAAACGGACGGAAAAGTCGTCATCGGCTGCACTGCTCCTCCGGCACAAAAACAAGCAAGTTGAAACCCTCATCAATGTTGAATGTCTGCGGATTGAGCAGTTTGTTCCCATAGGTGGAGCTGAACCAGCACGCGACCCTCTCATTATGAATTGCTGCCAAGGTTTCCCGGACGCTTCTGTTGATCGCCTCGACGATGTCGATCCCGGTCTTGCCGCGCCTGTTGAGGTGCATGAGCTTTTTCCGCGCGGGGCTTTCTGCATCGGAAACTGCGATGGATATCCTGTCCTTCGAATAGCTTTTTACCCGAACCCGCAGTCGCTTCGGACGAGACGCATCAAATTGGTCGTTAATCTCTTTGATACGCGCCTCGATGTCAGCATCGGTCAGACGCACCTCAGGCAAAACATCATCCGCCGGCGCAAGCCCGTCGCCAAATTGCGCGCGCGCAACCTCGGCGGCGTGATGCGCATATGCGAGATGGGTGACGGGCAGCGCCTTCAGCCATTTACGGCGCTGTGTGATCGCCATCGATTTTGCCGCTTCCTCGCCCAGTTTGGCGACGGAGAAGTTTTCTCTTTTCTGCCCCTCACTGGTCATCAGCGTTGCCTGCCAGACATCCCCGTCAGCCGTCTCAACGCGCCTGACGCCGGAAATACCACTTCGGTTGTTTCTACGCAGAAGTACGGCCTGTTCGTGATTGGTGGCGGGCGGAATGGCAAGAAGGATGGCGTCGCGGTAGGCGCGTGCCTGACGATAGGCGGCATCGCCGGAACCGTAGATGCTGTCCTTGAACAGCCTGACGATCCTGTGGCCGCGCCGCCTGATACTGACCCACCATCCGGCACCATGGCGAGTGCCGGCGGCCTCTTCGCGGCGCAGGCCGTAAGTCTCGGCATCGTGTTTTGTCTGTCTCGGATTTCTTTCGAGCGTCACTCCATACCTCAGCCTGTCAGATCTCATCTATGGAATTTTGGCATATGCAGGTTGCAGAATTCATGGTGAGTCCATGGTTTCGCCACAATGTTTGATTGCATTCTGTCGAGATTTTGACAGCTGATGGATTTTTTTTGGCTCTGCTATCGAGGTTCGCGATGAATGATCAGTCTTCTTTTTCCGATTTCGTTCAGGCGAGCCGCGTTCTCAAGGTCAAGTCCCCGCTGGGCGAAGACCAGCTTCTTCCGGAACGACTTGCGGTTGATGAGGGCGTCTCGCGGCTCTTCGAAATCCACCTGACGCTGCGTGCGAAGAAGGAAGCGGTCAAGCCCGAGGAGCTGATCGGCCGGCTGGTCGATGTGTCGGTCGAGATAAGCCAGGGCGACGGGGAAGAGGGCAGCGGCATCCGCCGGCCGTTCAATGGTCTGGTGACGGAATTGCACGAAGGTCCGCCGATCACCCGCGGCATGCGCTCCTATGCGCTGACGCTGCGGCCGCAGATGTGGCTTCTGTCGCGCCGCTCGGATTGCCGCATCTGGATGGACAAGACAGCGGTGGAGATCGTCGAGACGCTGTTTTCCGAACACGGCATTCCCGCCCCCGATACATCGGGCATCATCTCGCCGCCGCCGGCGCAGCATTACAGTGTGCAGTTTAACGAGACCGATCTGGACTATCTCACCCGGCGTTTCGAAGAGGACGGGCTGTTCTACTGGTTTGCCCATGAGGACGGTTCCCACAAGCTGCATGTGGCCGATAGCGCCAGCGGCTGGCTTGGGCCGTCGCCGGCCGCCCAGGGTGAGGGGACGGTGCGTCTGGCGCAGGGGTCGTCGGATCGCAACCACATTAGCGACTGGGCGCGGCGTTTTTCCTATGTGTCGGGCCAGCGCGCGGGTGCGGACTGGAATTTCGAGACACCGGGCATGGTGCCGGGCACCATGACGCCCTCACTGGTGCAGATGCCGGATGCGACGAAACGCGAGCTTTATGAATATCCGGCCCGGATCAAGACGGTTGAAGAGGCCGAGCGGGCGCAGAAACTGCGCACCCAGTCGATCGAAGCCGATCATGACCGGGTATTCGGTTCGTCGACCACGCGCATCCTGGAAGCCGGCCGCCGCTTTACGCCTTACGAGGTTGCGCATCCGGAACATGCCTATGAAGAACATGTGATCATCAGGGCAAGCCACAGTATTGTGGATCTCTCCTATGAGACAAACAGCAACGAGCCGGAATATCGCAATCACTTCGAGGCGATCCCGGCACGCGTGCCGCTGACGCCGCACCGTGCGACGAAGCGGCCGCGCATTGAAGGTACGCAGGTGGCGATCGTCGCCGGTCCTGAAGGCGAGGAAATCCATCCGGATCAATATGGCCGCATCAAGCTGTGGTTCCCGTGGGACCGCAAGGCGAAGAAGGATGGAACCGATACGTGCTGGGTGCGGGTGGCGCAGAACTGGGCGGGCTCGACCTGGGGCGGCCAGATCATTCCACGCATCGGCATGGAGGTGATGGTCGCCTTCGTGGACGGCGATCCCGACCGTCCGCTGGTGACGGGGGTGGTGCCGAATGCGCGCCAGACCGTGCCTTATGAGCTGCCAGCGAACAAGACGCGCAGCACATTCCGCACCAACACGCACAAAGGGTCCGGATTTAACGAATTGCGGTTTGAGGACGAGGCGGCCAAGGAGGAGGTATTTCTCCACGCTCAGAAGGATACGAATTTTGAAATTCTGAACGATTACTCCAAGCGTGTGGGACGCGATAAATCGGAACTCGTGGCCAACGACAAATCGACGGAAGTTGGTGGCGATCATGACGAGGTCATAGCGGGCAACATGTCGATTGCAGTCGGCGAAAATGCCTTGTCGAACCTACTGAGGGACAAGACGAAGCTTGTCTTCGACAAGGTTGGAGCTGCCTTGGGCAAACTCAAGATCCCGGACCCTTTCAATTTCGCAAAAGGGAATTTCCAGCTTTTCGTCGAGAAAAATCACTCGCAGGTCGTTGGTATTGGTTCCTCGGAGGTTGTCGGCGGCGCCAAATCGACGGTTGTTGGGCATACCTATCAAACGACGGTCGGTAAATCTCACAGCGTCATCGTGCGGGGGCGCTCTGACACAGATATCGGGCGTATCATGAACATTCGGGTGGGCGAACAATTGACGATCAAAGTGGGAGAGAACTCGATGCTGACGATGTCGCGCGAGGGGCATATCGTGATTCAAGGGAAGCATATTCATTTCCAAGCCGACCAGATTACACAGAACTGAGTGTAGGCCATGGCTGAGAAACCGTCAGGATTACCGCCGTCTCGCATGCTGGGTGTGCCGTTTTCCGCATACGACGACGACAATGTCCTGGAGATGTTGAAAACTGACCTGTCGACGTTCAAACGTCACCCGTTTTTTCCGGTGTCTCCGGGGATCACGCCGCCATTTCGCGCGGATGCTCCCCAGCAGTCGTTCAATTCCAAAGGCGGATTATGCGAATATATACCCGTTGTGGACGAGACCGTGCTTTTCGGACGATCGTCCAGTGCAAACAAACTCCTTCCCCAGAAGGAGCGTGAAAACGAGAGCAAGGAAAGCGCCTGGAAATTCGGTGAACTGAGCAAGGATTACAAGGACGCCGGCGTCGGCAAGAAATATCAGCGCGGCGTCAGGGAGTATCTCGCTTCGGGCTATACACGCACCAACCCGGACGGAAAGACCGCCCACGACACCGACTGGCGCGGCAAATGGAAGGAGCGCAATTTTCAGGTCGCCGAATATACCTGGTGGAAACACGACAAGAAGGTGGCTGGCGACAGCTTTGGCGACCCGGCAAAGGATTGGGCTTCGGGAGAATACAAGCTCGGTGCACGGGAGGGCGATGGAAAGGCCGGATTTTCTGTCACCAAGGGCGGAATTGATGCCAAATTGAGCGCAAAAGCCAGTGTCGCCGCTGCTCAAGGAAAAGTCCAGGTTCTCAAAGACCAGGTCATCTCCGGAGCCGCGAAAGGCGCGGTGCTGAAAGGAGAGCTGGAGGGCGAGGTTGCTTTTGTCGGTAACCCTGAAGAGGTGACGGGGACGCTGAAACTCGCCGCCAAGGCCAATGTCATCGAGGGTTCAGTCAACGGAGAACTCTGCCTGACGCCAAGCCGTGTGGGCAATCCCGTCATCAAAGCGTGGAACTGGCTGTTCGAAGAGCACAACCAGCTCATTGAGGACAAATGGGATATAGGTGTGTGCGTTGGCGGTGAACTGCAGGGAGCCGTTGGCGCTCAGGCTGAGGCATCTGCGGAAGCAGGCGTGAAAAAAGGCAAGGCGCGCGCCGAGGTCGGCGCCAAACTTGGTTTTGGCCTCGGCGGCGGCGCCAAAGTGTCCGGCGGCCTGACGGGTCTTGATAAGGCAGCAGACCTCATCAAGGGATGGCAGGGAAAATGATACGGAGAACCGAACGTTGAAGCCTCTATTTTTGGTGCTGCGCCGACTGTCTTTTTCGGCGATGGTTTTAATGACGACCGCAATTGGATTGGATGTTATGGCCGAAGATTATACGAGTCGTTTGACCCTCGACAGCACAGCGAAGGCGTCGGAGCCATATGGCTTTGAGGAAACCAAGGATCTTAACTTCCACTCGGTCAAGATCGATAAATTTATGTGGTTTAAGGAAAAGCGGGCACTGTCCGAATGGGATAAGTACGAAACCTTCGACAATGTGACCCTGCAGACGATCGGTTATGATCCTGCCAATCGCGATCATTTCGAAATCCAGATCATCACCGCCGAGATCAAACCGGAAAAGGTTGCGCGCGGGGTCGATTACGCCCGACTCTTTGCGAAAGAATGGGCGCCTTCTGTCTCCGCGATGAAGGAATATGGTCGTGACGCTGGCGATGTGTTTGCCCTCGGGCCGGATAATGGATTCAACCGCCGTGAGAGGGTCGCGGTTTGGCGTAAGGATAAGTCGCTGCTCATCGTGCGCGCTGGCTACGCGGAAGAGGAGGCCGCCCGCGTCGAACCCCGGATCGCGCAATTTTTCGGAGCTTTGAAGTTCGACAACGAAACGACTGACAGCATTGACGGCGCGATGCATCTGGAAGAGCTGCCGTCGAGCGGTGGTGCCGCCTACTCCGCACGCCTGCCGGACGGATGGAAAAAACTGACGCAGAACAGCGATCCCAATCCGTCCTATACGGGGGCGATATTCACAAATTCCAATGATCCAGACGGAAACGCGGCTGTATCCCTGTTCGTCTTTCCAACGCCCAAGTCGGATCTGTCGCCAACTGACGACCAACTGCGTCAGCTTGCCGCGAAGGTGGTGGAAATCGAACTGCAAAATCTCATGCCGGACGTCGGCTTTAAGCTGGACCAGGACGTCAGCTTCGTTCCCGGCGAAAAAGTCGGCGATGTGGATAAGGGTTTCATCGACATCGTTACTCTCCAGGGCAGCGAGCAGAAGATACGTGCCAGGACCGTATTGAGCTTCAGGAAGGGCGTTGTCGCCGCAGTGGCTTCGCTCACGGCGTTCCCCGCTACGCCAAAAGACGTTGCAACGATGATCCATACCGACTTCGTCACCCGTACCATCGGAGAGGGTTTGGTGGGTCAACTGAAATGAATATCTGTGGTCGATGGAGCGCCGCTCATTTGGGGATCGGCCTTCCACCTGGGTGAATTTAGAGGGAGTTCGCACGATATGAATCAGATACCTGATCGTAAAGCGCTTTTAGGGGACGCTCTTCCGTTGCCGGAGGATGCATGGGGGAAGCTTCTGAAGCTCGCGACGATGATCGAGTTCGATGGTTCCGGGACGCTGACGATCCGCAACGGCGAGGCCCGAATCTCATTGGGCTCTGACGGCGTGGTGAGGGTGGAAGGTAAAAAAATTATCCAGACGGCTCGTCAGAATATCGCGCTCGACGCTGCCTATATTGACCTGAACTGACCGGCATGTGGGCTGTCAGCAACAACACGCCTTTCTCTGCGGACGGCTATTTCATTCGCGACCGCGATGGAAAGGAATATTGGTGTGTCGCCGTGCGCGGGCGGTTTCGCGCGCGTCCGGACGGTATGACCGATCTTCTTGAGCCGCAGCCCATTCGGCTCTCTCCAGCCTATCGCGATGCCGAGGCAAATGAGCTCCTCGCGGATGCTGATTTCGCACCTTTCAGGCCCGCCGCAGATATTCTTGTCAACGGCTCAGCCGTTGCACCTGACGAGAAGCCGATAGACCGTATCGATGTCACGGTTGCTGTGGGTACGATGACAAAGCAGGCCGCCGTCACGGGCGAAGCGCGTATGGTCAAAAAAAAGCGCGGCTGGGAGGTCGCCGAAAAAGAGCGGGCCTCGCGCGTCGAACTATCATGGAGGCGTTCGCTCGGCGGAAGCGATCTTTTTGCGGATGATGATGGGGCCGAGTGTGAAGCCAATCCAATTGGCCGGGGCTGGTCACGTCATTTCGAGCGCGCGCCGGAGGGAGCCGAACTGGTTATGCCGCAGATCGCAGCGCCTGCGGATGTCTTCGATCCAGGTCGCCCGCTTTCGCAGCCAGTCGGGTTTGGCGCTATTCAGCCGGCTTGGACAACGCGGCGTATCCATGCTGGCACCTATGACGACGCTTGGATTAAAAACAGGTCGCCGCTTTTGCCTTCCGATTTCTCCGAAAATTTCCACCAGACCGCGCCGGTCGATCAAATCTATTCCGGTGAGTTGCGCGGCGGTGAGCCGGTACGGCTGGAAGGGCTTCATCCGGAAGGCGGTTATGCATTTCGCCTGCCGCAATGTATCCTCGAAGCTGATACGCGTATTGCCGGAAAGACGCTGACGCACAGGTTCAGGCTCGTTCAGGTGGAGATCACTGGCGATGAGCGCCTCGTGGATCTGGTATGGAATGCCCATGTGCCATGTGGCGGGCGCGACCAGGATGTCGAGGTCTCTTTTCTCCGACTGAGGCAAATGGCCGGAGTTGTCGCATGAGAACGGCGGTTTCAATCCTGGCGGCCGGCCTGACGTGTCCGGCGGGCAAAGACTTTGAAACGGCAATTGCCGCCTATTCGAGCGGCGAACGATTTACCGAGAAGGACCGCAACCTGGTGATGGCGGACGGGCGGCCGCCAACCCTTGCGGCGGTCTTTCCGTTGGCGGAAGAGCGGGACTATGTCGAGCGGCTGCGAAAATTACTCGCCTGCGCGCTTGCCGATTGCGTTGCGCAGTTGACGAAGCGCGGACAGGAAAGCGCGGACTATGCGATGCTTCTGCTGCTGCCCTATTGGATGGAGGGCGGACCTGTCGCAGAGGACTTTAATACCAGGCTCCACCAGGCCCCTCTGCCGCAGGTGACGAGCCTCTCCGTTTCCTTTGGCGGACAGGCTGAAAGCCTGCAGCTTGTTGGCAGGGATGGTCCGGAAATCGTGAGGAGAACGGGGGGAATTGTTCTCGTTGCCGTCGTTGACAGTTATATCCACTCAGACATGCTCGACAGTCTGGCCTATCACGGTGAACTGCTGACACGAGACAACCCCTACGGCATGGTTCCCGGCGAAGCTGCGGCCGTGTTGGCGCTTGGGCCGGAAAATGATGTGCGGCTCGGTCGAATCGCGCGCCTTTCTACCATGGAAGAGCCTGAAAGCCCGATTGATCCCGAGCGCGGATTGATGGGGCGCGCCCTTGCGAGCTGTTATGGGATGCTCCTCGAAGGAGGCTTTTCTCCTGATCGCTTTATTGTCGATCTCAATGGCGATCGCGTACGCGCTGAGGAATTTGGCTATGCGATCACAACCAATGCCGCGGAAATGGCCGAGCTGGCCGACAGGGCGGAAATACCGTCGCTTCAGCTCGGTGATCTTGGGGCGGCAAGCGGGCTTGTGATGGCCGCTCTTGCACTTGCGCCGGCGCCGGGATCGCGCAGGGAAAATGCCGAACCGGACGGCGAAGCGTTTCGATACACTCTTCTGTCGGCCAGTTCCCGCGACGGGCTGAGAGCGGCAACAATTGTGGAAAGCGTCCAGCGCGACATAAGAACCGGTAGGGTAGACGCATGAAGGAAACAATTCGCATCAACGGGATTACGCTCTGCCACAAAAACTCCAATGGCTACGTCCGCTCGACCTTGCCGGATGTTTGCCTGACCCCGCCCAAGCCTGTGCCCGTGCCATACACGAATACCGCATTTGCCCGCGATCTTGCCGACGGGACGACCACGGTGTTCTCGCATGGTGGAGCGATGAATGGCGTGCGCGGCTCCCGGTTCGCCAAATCAATCGGCGATGAACCCGGTTCGTCCGGTGGGATCAAATCCGGCACGCATTTGCATCAGGCCACCTTCCTTTCATGGTCCCCCAACGTCTTCATGCAAGGCCGCGCAGTGACGCGCCTTACCGACAAGATGCTCCTCAACAAGGGCAACACCGTATCGGTCGGAGGTTACAAAACCGATCTGCCCGAAGGTGATCCCGAGCGTTACCTGTGTGAAGTGGGCTGCCGCTGTTATGCGCTGCATCGTCCGAGAAACAGCGTTACCGAGGGTCTTGAATGGGTCGATCAGGTGTTGCCGCGCGACGACGAGGCGAGCCCGGGACGCTATCAGCGCTGTGTCGATGCAACGATCCAGGCGCAATATCCGAACACGGTGCTTGGCAGCAGCATGCCGGTCGGCGATCCCCGCACCAATTACGGCTATGTTTCCGAGCTTGGATTCTGGGACCCGAACAATCCGAACAATACATTCCCGGACAAACCGCCCGGCAATATCATCCTGCAGGGAGAGGAACACGACATTCCAAAGGTTCCCCGTCGGGCGCCCTGGGGCGGCACGAGATGGTTCAATGTGCGTGGCTCCCGCTGGCTGGACGTGGTCAAAGTCGAAAACGGCCAGATGACCCACATGTACGACATGAAATTTCCGGGGGACAAGTTTCCAAATGATGCGGCGAAGGCAAGGGCATATGAAGATATCGCTGATCGGCACGGCGCTGAATACAGTGAGTTTGTGGTACTGGACGAGTGTGACAACTGTGAGGAAGCTGTAAGGCAGCGCGAACAGGAGCGGCAGTGGGAAGCTGAGAGGCGGTGGCGCGAACTTCGGAAAGGTCTGGAAAATCCAATCTGGCTGCCCTTGCCCGGTCGTCGGTTCCCCGGCCGCCCGATACCGATCAAGTAGGATAATATCATGAATTTAAACGAACTCATCACCGCAATGGCCATCCTTGAGGAGCGGGGTGAACTCGAAAAACTGGATGAAATCGGATTGCCGCCCGGCAATGCAATCCAGTGGTTATTCGGGTTGACGGCAGGGTTCTATTTTGCCGATGGAGAAACGCGTCAAATACGTCAGGCCATGCTCGGTTTGGCACTGCGCTATTACGACCTCGCAGAGGGCAATACCAATTTATTGTCGTTTAACGAGCGGACACGCCGTATTTCAGCAGGAAAACAGATCGAGGAATATCTGTCGCAGGGTGAGTATTACGACGAAAGAGAGACAGCGAGTTTCTATATCAGGCACATGCCAAAACAGGCGCTGCGTTCGACCGATCCGGTTCACGACTACTTTACGGCCCTTCTTCCAGGCGCCGGTTATCGTGGTGGCAACGGTCACCTCATGTGCCAGACGAGGCTATCGGCGCTGTCGCACGATCCGGCAGGTGTGATCCGTTTCTTCGTTGACGCCTGTCGCGATCTGCGGGTTTTCTATGCCGTGTCGGGTTTGTCGCTCTTTTTCTATTCCTATGCGGCGGGTGCAACTGCGAAAGCCTATCCTCTGTTTCGCAGGTTTCCCGGGCTGCTTTACGAGGATGGCGCGCGTTTTGGATTGGCCATACGAGACCGGACGGACACTATCCGTGACGTGAACTGGCTGACTGCGGTTAACGATGAACTGCTCTCGCGGGTCGGCGGTCTCGATAAGGCGCGAGCGGTACTCGGCGAAGAAGTCATCCTTCATCCTTACGAGGGTGGCGTCGTTTTCCAGGCTGGCGAACGGCCTGTGCTCGGCGACTTGAACAAGGGGAGGGTGCCGGTGGCCTATCGCGCAGTCAATGATTTCCTCAGGCCGCTGCGTTACGAGACCTGGGAGCGCGCCTATCTTAGAGCGCCATATGATGTCGATAAGATGGAGTACACAGAATGGTGGACACGCCGGTTTGATGGCGGCGAGCGCTAGGATGGCGTCTTGGATATAAACGGATTCATCGCCACAACGGCGACCCTCGAAGAGCGCGGTGAACTCGACAAGTTGGATGAGATCGGTTTGCCGCCGGGCAATGCCATCCAATGGTTGTTCGGGCTGACGGCCGGGTTCTATTTTGCGGATGGTGAAACACTGCGGACACGCCGAGCGGCGCTTGATCTGGCGTTGCGCTACTACGATGTTACGAAAGGAAACACCAATCTGCTGACGGTTGGTGAGCGTTCGCGCCGTGTGTCTTCGAGAGATGACATCGAGCGGCATCTAGCACAGAGCAATTACGCTGATGGGAAGGAGACCGCTGGCTTTTATATCAGACATATGCCTGCCAAAGCTCTGCGGTCGACCGATCCGGTACACGACTATTTGACGGCGCTTCTTCCCGGCATTGGGTATCGTGGCGGCTGTGGGCAGCTGATGTACCAGACGAGGTTGTCGCAACTATCGCTAGATCCAATAGGTGTTGTGCGTTTCTTCGTTGACGCCTGCCGTGACCTTCAGGTTTTTTACGCCGTGTCGGGCATGTCGCTTTTTTTCTATTCCTATGCGACAGGTGCAACCGAGCGGGCCTATCCACTGTTCCGCAGATTTCCCGGTTTCCTCTACGAAGATGGCATCCGTTTTGGATTAATCATTTCACAGCGCACCGATGTGATCCGTGACGTGAACTGGCTGACAGCTGTCAACGATGAGTTGCTTGAGCGCGTCGGTGGCCTTGAGAAGGCGAGAGAGGTGCTCGGAGACGAGGTCGTCCTCCATCCCTATGAGGGTGGCGTCGTTTTCCAGGCGGGTGAACGGCCTGTGCTCGGCGACCTGAACAAGGGGCGGGTGCCGGCGGCATACCGCGCCGTCAATGATTTCCTCAAGCCCCTGCGCTACGAGAACTGGGACTATCCCTATCTACGAGCGCCCTACGGTGTCGATGAGATGGAGTATACGCAATGGTGGACACGTCGATTTGACGATCAACATTAAGGCCGCTTAGCCTCGTGAAGTTAAACGAACTCATCACTGCGATGGCGATCCTCGAAGAGCGCGATGAACTCGACAAGTTGGACGAGATCGGTTTGCCGCCGGGCAATGCCATTCCATGGTTGTTCGGGCCGACGGCCGGTTTCTATTTTGCCGATGGAGAAACGCGTCAAATACGCCAGGCCATGCTCGGTTTGGCACTGCGCTATTACGACCTCGCAGAGGGTAATACCAATTTATTGTCGTTTAACGAGCGGACACGCCGTATTTCAGCAGGAAAACAGATCGAGGAATATCTGTCGCAGGGTGAGTATTACGACGAAAGAGAGACAGCGAGTTTCTATATCAGGCACATGCCAAAACAGGCGCTGCGTTCCACCGATCCGGTTCACGACTACTTTACGGCCCTTCTCCCGAGCGCTGGCTACCGCGGCGGCAATGGGCGCTTGATGTATCAGACGCGGTTATCCGAATTATCACGCGACCCAACTGGCGTGGTTCGCCTTTTCATTGACGCCTGCCGTGATCTCCGGGTTTTTTATGCCGTTTCGGGAATGTCGCTTTTTTTCTATTCCTATGCGGCGGGTGCAACTGAAAAAGCATATCCTCTGTTCCGTCGGTTTCCGGGCCTTCTTTACGAAGATGGCAGTAATTTCACCCTGGAAATATTGCGCCGCACCGATGTGATCCGTGACGTGAACTGGCTGACAGCCGTCAATAATGAGCTGCTTGAACGCGTCGGTGGTCTTGAGAAGGCAAGAGAGGTGCTTGGAGACGAGATCGTCCTCCATCCCTATGAGGGTGGCGTCGTTTTCCAGGCGGGTGAACGGCCTGTGCTCGGCGACCTGAACAAGGGGCGGGTGCCGGCGGCATACCGCGCCGTCAATGATTTCCTCAAGCCCCTGCGCTACGAGAACTGGGACTATCCCTATCTACGAGCGCCCTACGGTGTCGATGAGATGGAGTATACGCAATGGTGGACACGCCGATTTGACGATCAACGTTAAGGCCGCCCAACCTCGTGAAGTTAAACGAACTCATCACCGCGATGGCGATCCTCGAAGAGCGCGGTGAACTCGACAAGTTGGACGAGATCGGCCAAGAGCTTTTCCTTGAGACCGTTTCGGGCATCGTATCCTCCCCAGTCACGGCTCGCGGCAATTGCATTGGCAAACATAAGGACTGCTATTCGTACCGATCGTGGCGGCGCACCCAGTCCATTCCTTCGGCTTCGTTGCGTCCCTTCGGAGCGAGATCGAGCAGCTGATAGGTGCCCATCATCGCCTCGACGCCGCGCCCATAGGTGGAGTAGGTGCGGAAGACCTGGCCGGCGTCGTCCTTGTAGAAGGCGCTGATGCCCGGCCATTCCTCGCCGAGTTCCGGCCACTCTCCGAAATTATAGTCGATCTTTCCGGAGGCGACTTCGCCTGGTGTGAAGCTGACACGGAAATCGTGATTGAAGTCATTTCCGAAGGACGACACCCATTTGAACTGCCAGCCCATCCGTTTACGATAGCGCTCGATGTCGGCGAGCGGTGCGCGCGATACGGCGATCATGGTAACGTCGTGATGCGAAAGATGATTGTTCATGCCATCTGTATGATCGGCCATGAAAGAGCAGCTTGGGCAACCCTCCTTCCATCCCGGCGCGAACATGAAGTGCTGCACCAGAAGCTGCGATCGGCCATCGAACAGATCGGCAAGCGTTCGGGGGCCATCGAGCGTATCGAACACATATTCCTTCTCGATCCGTACCCATGGCAGCGCCAGCCGCTTTTGGGCGACCTCGTCCCGGTGTCGAGTAAGCTCCTTCTCCGCTTTCAGAAAATCCCGCCGGGCGGCGAGCCAGTCTTTGGCTGAAACGATTTTGTGGTTCATTGTCAGTCTCCTCGGGTTTTAGGGGGTGGACATTGCCGCCAGTAAGCGGAAGCGAGCTTCAGCCAGGGCGACAGGTGAAAGAGGCTCATCAGCAGGTACATGAAGGCCATGCCACTGATCGGCAGCATGCCGGGTGGGGACGCGCAGATACTCACCTGAATGTCGTTCGCCGAAATCCAGGCCATCGACGCGAAGGTTGGCGAAGCTGCAAGAACGAGCCAGCCTGTCATATCGCCTGATCGCAGGGTGTCCGAAGAGCGTTTTCTTGTTGGTTTGGACATTGTCATTTCTGAATTCCCAATTGAGGTTCGACAACGCTTCCCGCGACGCTTAGCCTGACAAAAATCTATGTCCGAATGGCGGGAGAATGTGAGTAACAAGTGTGACGGGATTTGAATGGACACTCTGATGACCTTCGCGGCGCGGGCGCTTGCGGCGGGCGATCCGCTTGCAGCACTCAAGCACATCGCACTACGCGCCGATGCTCCTGCACTCGCCCTGCGCGGCATTGCCATGGCGCAACTCGGCGACCTTGCGCGCGCGAAGGAACTGCTGGGAAACGCAGCACGCGCTTTCGGCAACCAAGAGCCTATGGCCCGTGCACGATGCAATCTCGCGGAGGCAGAGATCGCGTTGGTCTTGCGCGACCTTGGCCGTCCCATGGAGGGGCTCGCCGCCGCCCGGTCCACGCTGGAGACATTCGGAGACTTTGCGAACGCCGCGCATGCCGGCTATCTCGAAGCAAGGCGCTTGCTGTTGATCGGCCGTCTCGACGAAGCCGAGCGGGTTCTGGGCGGCTTCGATGCCGGTGCGTTGCCGATGACATCGCGGGTAGGCTACGAGTTGGTAGTCGCGGGCATCGCGATACGCCGCATACGCGCGAAGCCGGCTCGTGATGCGCTCGATCGCGCGGAAAGCGCCGCGGCTGCCTTTGGCAATGCAGCATTGAAAGCCGAAGTCGACAGGGCTGTACGGGCCTTCGAAGTGCCTGCCGCGCGGCTGGTCGCGCGCAATGGAGAACGGCTTCTCCGGCTCGATGAGGTCGAGGCGCTCATTGCATCGGGGGCGACCGTCATCGATGTGTGCCGGAACGTCGTGCGCGTCAATAAAGCCATCGTCTTTCTCGCCAGTCGTCCGGTCCTGTTCGCGCTCATGCGCGTGCTGGGTGAGGCTTGGCCGGAAGATGTCACGCGGGAAGAGCTTCTCGTCCGCGCCTTTCGCGCACGGGAAGCAGATGAATCGCATCGCGCTCGGCTGCGGGTCGAGATCGGGCGTCTGCGCGAGGCAATCAGGCCCTTGACGGAGATACGCGCCACCGAGCGGGGATTCGTATTGGAGCCCCATGATAGCGGCGCGGTCGCGGTGCTTGCGCCGCCTGTCGAAGACGAGCATGGCGACGTGCTGGCGCTTATCGCCGATGGCGAAGCCTGGTCCAGCTCCGCGCTGGCGCTTGCGCTCGACGTTAGCCCGCGTACGGTACAGCGGGCGCTCGGCACCCTTGCGCAAAATGACAAGGTGGAATGGTTCGGCCACGGACGCGCCCGTCGCTGGATTGCGACGAGCGTACCGGGTTTCCCGACAAGCTTGTTACTCCCCACCGTCGGCGTTCTAGTCTAGGATGAGGGGATGAAACAAACAGCCGCCGAAATCATCCGCGAATATGGCCCTTTTCCCGGAGTGGATCGCGTCCATGGGGTCAGCTTTGACGGCCGCCGGGTCTGGATGGCGACAGGCGAGAGGCTGGACGCCTTCGATCCGGACAACGGGGACGTGCTGAATTCGCTCAATATTGCCGCTGATGCCGGCACCGCATTCGATGGCAAGCACCTGTTCCAGATTGCTGAAGCGGTGATTCGGAAGGTCGATCCACAGACTGGCGAGGTGCTTGCCACGATTTCCGCCCCCGGCAATGGAGGCGATTCCGGTCTTGCATGGGCTGAAGGTTCGCTCTGGGTCGGGCAACATCGCGGCCGCAAAATCCATCAAATCGATCCTGAGACGGGAAAGGTGCTGCGCACGATTGAAACCGATCGCTTCGTTACCGGGGTCACCTGGGTCGACGGCGAGCTCTGGCACGGCACATGGGAGAACGACGAAAGCGATGTCCGCCGCATCGATCCTTCGACCGGTGAAGTATTGGAGCGGTTGGATATGCCGGCGGGAATGGCAGTTTCAGGACTTGAATCCGACGGACGCGATCGGTTTTTCTGCGGGGCTGGCGATAGCCCCAAAGTTCGCGCCATACGCAAGCCAAACCGATCTGAAACCGCAATGTGAAACAAGAAGCAAGTCGCCGGCTTGTGTATCCTTATTCGTTGGTCTTCTCGGCGGTAACCGTTCACATGGACATCTGCGATGTCGTTTAAGGACCTGATACTGGAGGCAACGCGCGAGCAAGCTTGATGAAAACGGCAAAGTCGCCGGTTCGAATCTTTTCAACAGCAATTGTGTGTAATCTCGAAAGCTGGTGCTGAAGCGTTCGGCCTTCATCTCTATCCAGAATCTCGAAAAGATAGAGAAACCCATGCATGGCGGGTCGCTTCATACACGCTCTGAGTTGGTTCCATAGCATCTGGGTCTTCAAAACAGCCCAAGGCGATGGCGACGAGGTTAGGCCGAAATTCCGGTATCCAGTAGACGGTTGATCCGCAAGTGGGGCAAAAACGGAACTCTAGGCGCTTTCCGCTATCTCCAGGTCGTATATAGGTTTGGTGTTTCCCCGACGCCCTGATTTGATCGGCAGCATAAAACACTGCGACACCGAACGCTGAACCGGTACGATGCTGGCATGCACGACAGTGACAAACGGATATCTTATGGGGTTCGCCGTTTGTCACCACTGTTAACTGATGACATGAACAATGGGCTAGGCGCACAATTTTGCTCCCAATTCCAAATTTTTTCGATCCTGAATATGCGCGATGACGACGATATCGGAGCAGTCAGCTTTGAGCAAATTGACATTCGCAAAGTCGTACCGATCATGATCATCCTTGCGGTATCCTACACTATTCCGTTGCCGGTGTAGTTACCGGCTTTATCGCCGGATCGAGCCGCCCACCGCAGGCGCGGTTCTGCGATATCACATAAGCGACCAGATAGGGCGCGTAGCACGGACGAGGGTGGGAGCCTTTCGGTCACCCCGGCGAGAGAGAGCTGTTCTATCTCAGTGCGGTTGAGTGACACTATTCGGAGAACGTCACACTGTTCCTCGCTGCACAGATTTCCCGAACCCCTTTCTATTTCGCCTCAGGATCATGTTCTGACACGCTCGACTTGCCGTATGAAGTATTGTTAGCTGAGGGTAAGTGAGAGCGAATGTGTCGGAGGGGCCGCATGAGACTCAGGAACCAGATTCTCGCATTGGCCATCGGGCCTCTCGTTCTTGCGATTATCGTTATCACAGCACTGATTACGTGGCAGTCCATGACGCTGGCGCGCACGAGCATCGATGCGTTCGAACGAAACATGCTCGCTGCAAAGGAGGCTGAACTCCTCAACCTCACCAATTTGGCCCTTTCGGCGATCCGTTCGGTCTATGACAGGGCGGGAACTGATGACGAGGCTGCGAAGGAGGAGGTCAAGCGAATTCTGACTGACCTCGATTACGGTACGGACGGCTATTTCTTTGTCTATGATTATGACGGGGTAAACGTCGTTCATCCGCGACAAAGCTTTCGTCCAGGGAGTAATTGGCTGGATCTTTACGATCCCGACGGCAACCGCGTCATCTATGACCTGATAGTCAAGGCGAAAGAAGGAGGAGGTCTTGTCCAGTATAAATGGGAGAAGCCCTCGACCGGGAAGATGGCTGATAAGCTTTCTTTTGCAGCCGGCCTCAACAAATGGCGCTGGATGATCGGTACAGGGGTTTATCTGGATGATGTTTTTGCCGCGACAGCGGCGGCGAAGGAGGAAATGCGCCGTTCCATTACATGGAATTTCCTGATTGTTGCACTGTTTGCGGTCCCTGCCGTGTTGCTGGTGTTCGCCACCTGCATGCTGCTCAATCTGCGTCAGCAGAGGTTGGCAGACGGACGGCTCAAGGAACTGATGCAGAGGGTTATCGATACCCAGGAAGAGGAGCGCCTGCGCATTGCTAGAGAATTGCATGACGGCATTTCTCAAAATCTCGTCGGAGTGCGCTTTGCGATTGATCTCGCGCGGCGCAAGGTGGCGCCTGACAATGTCGGAGCCGGCGAGGCGATCGGCAAGGGCGCCGTCGCATTAAATGAGGCGATCAAGGAGGTACGTCGTATTTCCCACGATCTTCGCCCGCGTGTCCTCGACGATCTGGGGCTGACGGCAGCGCTGGAATCCCTCATCTCGAGTTTTTCCGAACGCACGGGAATAGCGGCGACGCTTGAATCCGTAGCCTTCAAGCATATGCTTGTCCCCGAGGCACGGGTTGCACTTTACCGTGTCGCACAGGAGGCGCTGACCAACATCGAGCGCCATGCCGGCGCGACGCAGGTCGCCATCCGGTTTTCCAGTCGCGATGAACGGGTACAGATGGATGTCAGCGACAATGGCCGCGGCTTTCCGACCGTTCGGACAGAGAACGGGATGCCGGCAAGCAAGGGGCTCGGTTTGAGAAACATGCAGGAACGCATGACGCATTTCGGGGGCAGGCTGGATGTCGAAAGCTCCGCAAGGGGAACCGTTCTGCGGGCGGTGCTGCCCATCACCGCCATGAAGGATCGCAATAGCGGCTTACAGGAGGCCGCCGAGTGACCGTTCATCCGATCCGTGTGCTGCTGATCGACAACCATCCTCTGGTTCTGGATGGGTTGAGGGCCGTCCTCGAGACTTACGAGCATCTCGCAGTCGTTGGAACCGCATTGTCCGCCATGGCCGGTATCGACGCGGCTGTCGCCACGCGGCCCGATGTGGTGCTGATGGATATCAACATGCCGCAGATCAATGGCATCGATGCCCTGGAACTGTTCAAGGAAAAGCAGCTTTCCGCCCGGGTGCTGATGCTGTCGATGCATGACAGCCGGGAATATATATCGACCTCGGTCATGTATGGTGCGGCCGGTTACATTCTGAAGGACGTGGCGACCGAAGAAATAGTCGCCGCAATCGAAACCGTGGCTGCCGGCGGCACCTATTTTTCCTCTGGCGTTCGCGATGTGCTGATGGAGGGGTCTTCCGGCAGGCTGAAGGCGCTGACGACACGCGAGCAGGAAGTTCTGCTGCTGATCGCGCGCGGAAAGAGCAATCGCGACGCTGCCCTGGCGCTCGACATCGCCGAGCGCACGATGGAAACCCATCGCAAGAATATCAAGAGGAAACTGGATATAGCGACGACTGCGGGTCTCATCCGCTATGCGATCGATAACGGGCTTATCAAAGAATAGCCGCTAAAGGTCCGAGGCCTCGGAATGTCGCCATCCGGGGGCCTCGGTAAAGTCTATGCCGGCTTATTTGCCGGCCGTCTGCATGGCATAGCCGTAGCTGTCATAGGTATATTCGGCGACGCGGAACCATTCAAAGCTCTCGTCGCGGAATTTCTTCCAGCCCGGATAGATCTTGGCCCATGCGGGATGCTTCTGCGTGTACTCGTCATAAAGCTCGAAGGTCGCCTTGTAGGCGGCGTCGAGCACATCGCGGGGCAGCGGGCGAAGCTGCGTGCCCTTGGAAACCAGCGAGCGGATCGCATCCTTGTTCTTGACGTCGTACAGCGCCTGCATGTTGATGTTGGCGGCCTTGCAGGCAGTGTCGAGTGCTGCCTTGTATTCATCAGGCAGGGCTGCATATTGGTCCTTGTTGACGAAGAAGTGGATCGTCAGTCCGCCCTCCCAGAACGCGGGGTAATAGTAGTATGGCGCGATCTGGTAGAAGCCGAGCTTTTCGTCGTCATAGGGACCGACCCATTCCGCGGCATCGATGGTGCCACGTTCCAGCGCCGGATAGATGTCGCCGCCCGGGAGCTGCTGCGGCACCGCGCCAAGCTTGGCAAGCACCTGCCCCGCGACGCCGGCAATACGCATCTTGAGGCCCTTGATATCCTCGACGCTCTTGATTTCCTTGCGATACCAGCCGCCCATCTGGGCGCCCGTCGCTCCACCGGGAATACCGATGACGCCGTAGTCGGAAAGGAATTCGTTGTAAGCTTCGTTGCCGCCGCCATGGTAGAGCCATGCGTTCTGCTGGCGGGCGTTCAGGCCGAAGGGGATGGTCGAGCCGATGGCGAATGTCGGATCTTTCCCCGTGAAATAGTAGCCGCAGGTATGGGAAATCTCGACGGTATTGGCTTTTACGGCATCGATGGCCTGGGCGCCGGGAACGATTTCACCAGCCTGGAAGACCTGGATTTCGAACTTGCCGCCGGTAATGGCCTTCAATGCGTTCGCCATAACGACGGCGCCGCCGTAGATGGTGTCCAGATTGTTCGGAAAGCCGGACGTCAGGCGCCAGCGAACGTTCGGCAAAGATTGCGCTATGGCCGGCGTGGCGAGCGTCGAAGCGGCCGCAGCCGCCCCGGCAAGCACGCCGCCGGACAAGAAGTGTCTGCGGTCCAGATTGTTCCTCATAAGATTACCTCCTCCTATTGAAGTGACCGACGCTTGGTGCGTCGATGGGGTGCGGCGGGCGCTTGTGCGCCCGTCGGAATGTCAGGGGTTGCTGGGCTTGCCGAAGCTTGGGGCGTTGCCGCCAGGGGCGAAGGGATTAGCGAACGGATCGGCGTCGCTACCTGCGCCGGGCATCGGTACATTGATATGGACGGCCGAGGGATCGGCGACCTTGGCACCCGACTTGTAGTGCATCACTATTCCGGGGAAGGCGATGATGATGATGACCATGGCGAGCTGGATGAAAAGATAGGGAATGGCGCCGAGATAGATCTGGGTCGAGGTGACCGGCTGGATCGTTTGTCCCGTGATCCGATCCTTATAGGCACGCGTCGGTGCGACGGACCGCAGGAAGAACAGCGAAAAACCGAAGGGCGGGTGCATGAACGACGTCTGCATGTTGACCGCCAGCATCACGCCAAACCAGATCAGGTCGATGCCAAGCGCATCCGCGACCGGCGCCAGCAGCGGGATGATGATGAAGGCCAGCTCGAAATAATCGAGGAAGAAGGCCAGGAAGAACACCAGCAGGTTGGCGACGATCAGGAAGCCGATCTCGCCACCGGGGATCGATGTCATCAGATGCTCGACCCAGACGTGACCGTTCACGCCATAAAAGGTCAGGGAAAAGACGCGCGCGCCGAGCAGGATGAGCAGAACGAAGGACGACAGCTTTGCCGTGGCGTAGAGCGACTGCTGGATCAGGCCGAAATTGAGCTTACGGTTGGCAAGCGCAAGGGCGAGTGCGCCGACAGCACCCATGGCGCCACCTTCCGTGGGGGTGGCGATCCCGAGGAAGATCGTGCCGAGCACGAGGAATATCAGGACGAGCGGAGGCACCAGCGAGGTAATGACCTTGAGCAGCAACTTGGTGCCGCGCAGGGTCCGCGCCTCCAGCGGCAGGGCCGGAACTTTTGTGGGGCTGATGATCGATGTGATGATGATGTAGAGCGTATAAGCCGTTACCAGCATCAGACCCGGAACAAGCGCTCCCTTGTACATGTCGCCCACCGAGCGGCCGAGCTGGTCAGCCAGCACGATCAGCACGAGACTTGGGGGGATGATCTGCGCCAGCGTGCCTGACGCGGCGATCGTACCTGCTGCGATTTTGCGGTCGTAGCCATAGCGCAACATGATGGGAAGCGAGATGAGGCCCATCGAGATGACCGAGGCGGCGACGACGCCGGTGGTGGCGGCCAGAATTGCCCCGACGAAGATGACGGCAAACGCAATGCCGCCGCGGACCGGTCCAAACAGCTGGCCGATCGTGTCCAGCAAATCCTCCGCCATGCCGCTCTTTTCAAGAATGAGCCCCATGAAGGTGAAGAACGGTATCGCCAGCAGCGTTTCGTTAGACATCTGGCCGAATATGCGATCGGGAATGGCCTGGAACAGCGTGGCTGGCAGCAGGCCGAGTTCTATCCCGATGAAGCCGAAGACAAAGCCGACAAAAGCCAGCGCAAAGGCTACCGGATAGCCGAACAGCAGCACGATGATGAGCGCGGCGAACATGATCGGCGCGAGATTTTCCGCAAGGAATGCCATTATTGTTTCTTCCTTCGATCAGAGCATTGCTGCCGCGGCATCAGCCGCCGCAACCGGATCGGGGATATCGCCGCGCAGGATTGCGACGCGTTTGATGAGTTCCGACACGCCCTGAAGGGCGAGCAAGCTGAAGCCGATTGGTATCAGCGCCCAGACCGGCCATTGAATGAGCCCGCCCGTATTATTGGAAACTTCACCGGAGGCAAATTTCTGCAGGAACACCGGCCAGGAGAGATAAACCGTGATGAGGCAGAAGGGCATGAGAAAGAAGATGGTCCCGAGGATATCGACCCACAATTGCCCCTTGCGCGGCAGGCTTCCGTAAATCAGATCGACCTTCACATGCTCGTTGTTGAGGAGCGTGTAGGCGGCGGCGATCAGAAACACAGCGGAGAACAAATACCACTGGGATTCAAGCCAGGCGTTGGAACTCATCGAGAACGCCTTGCGCATGGCGGCATTGATGGCGCTGATGAGAATGGCGGCGAGCAGCAGCCACGAAATACCTTTGCCAATAGCAGAGTTGGCGGTATCAATGGCGCGCGAAAGCGCCAGCAAAAACTTCATGAGATCCTCCCCGGAAGCGGCCGCGTACTCCTCGATACGCGTGCTGCCGCTATAGTTCGGGCACGATATCAATGGCGTCTTCACGCTCAAGGGCTGCTGCCGGCGAATTTCTTCAGGCGTACCGAGAACTGGGTATGTGAGGGGCAACTTCAGTAGGACGGCAAGGGATAATGAAATGAAAGAGCGTGCTTGGGCACCCAATACTTCGTCGTGCTCGACATCAACCCGGAAGACAGGCTTCCCGCTATCGGCCTCTATTTCTCTTGCAAGTTCATTGCGCTGGAAGCCCAGCGCTCGGCGAAATGATAGAGACTTGAAGCCAAGTTGCAGGAGCCGAGCTTACCCGGCCACCATTAGTTCGTCATATCAAGCAGCTGAAGAACGCGCTGCGCCATATCTGTGCCTCTGTCATCGGCGCGCCAGGCTAATAGCAATGGAACGGAAAATGTCATCGGCAATGGGATTTTCGTCACCTTGGGGGAGGTTATTCCCACGCCGGACGGCAATATCGAACAATATCCGTGGCCGACAATCAGTTGCACTGCCACCGGTATGCTGTCGATCTCAATCAACTGCACCTTTGATAGCCAGGTTGGCCCAAGCAGGTGCTCGAGAAAGCTTTCGGCCGTCTGGCGCAGTCCGGAGGCGCGGGAAGGTAGTACCAGAGGGTACTTGAGGATCGCCTCCCGCATCTGTGACGGTGAATATGTATCCGCCAGTTCAGGTGCTTCATGCTGCAGGAAACATGAAAGGTGGCTGCGCAGAACCTCACGGCTGCGCAGGCGGGAATTGTTGACTGGCATGTCGACAAGGACTGCATCGTATCGCTGCTGTTCAAGCCCTTCCAGCAGACTGTCTGCAAGTCCGGGCTGCATCAGCAGCGGTGTGTCGAAGCGCCGTGCCCAGTTGGCGGCAACGCGCGCCAGAATAATTGCCGTCGGGCTGTCAGTTGTTGCGGGAGGAATGCCGCCGAATGACCAATGGCGCAGATGCCGCTTGAAACGCAGGGCGGATGTGGAGTCCAGCGCAGCCCAGATATCGCGTAATTTGTGGACGTGGGGCGATACGCGCAGCCCCTCGGGCGATGCGCGCGAGCCGCTGCGGGTCCGTTCAAAAAGCCGGACGCCCAGGTTTTCCTCCAGCATCGCCATCATCCGCGTCAGCTGTGGTTGCCCGATTTGAAGCCTCAATGCGGATTTACGGATCGAGCCCGATTCGAGAATGTCCACGAAGCGGAACAGTGCAATCAGCGACACGCTTCTCTGATAAATATCATTCGCATGGTCATCGCCGCACGCGCCGTGGATCGCGAAGATTTCATGGGTGGCCTGCGCGAGATACGGGCTAAGTCGCCCGCCTTCGGCTGTCAGGATCAGGCCTTTTGCGCCCTGGACGAAAAGCTTGACGGAGAGGGCGGTTTCCAGGCGGCTGACGGCATCCGATACGGTTGAAACCGGAATTCCCGTTGCCTTGGACGCAAGGTGGATGCCGCCGAGACGAACCACCTGGTCACATAAAAGAATCGTCGAAACCTTCACCGCCCACGCCTCGTCTTGACCTTCCCATTCCGGCATCGGCTGTCCGGATTTTGGGATATACCACTAATTTTATTGTGCCTCATAGTCGAAATATGACAGGAGGACGACATGGCGGATTTCGATACGGTTTTGGCGGGGCGGGTCATTCTGACCGACCGCGAGATTTCTCGAGGTTTCGTGGCCATTCGCGAGGGGAAAACGGCACTCATCGGAGAAGGCCCCGCGCCGGCTGGAAGAGAAAATCATGATTTCGGCACCGGCATCCTATTGCCTGGTGCCATAGATGCGCAG
Source organism: Agrobacterium tumefaciens (assembly GCF_005221385.1). Lineage (NCBI taxonomy): Bacteria > Pseudomonadati > Pseudomonadota > Alphaproteobacteria > Hyphomicrobiales > Rhizobiaceae > Agrobacterium > Agrobacterium tumefaciens. The sequence goes on from NZ_CP039904.1 coordinate 1,417,309, forward strand.
GTGCATTCGCTGTCGCAGAAGGGGGCCGAGGGTTTTGCAGCCTCGACCCGTGCGGCGGCGGCGGGCGGCGTCACGACAATCGTTGACATGCCCTATGATGAGGGCAATCTTGTGTGTTCCGCCGAGGCTGTCAGGCGCAAGGTCGCGATGATCGACGCGGAGGCGCGCATCGATGTTGCACTTTATGGCACTGTCGATCCGCAAGAGGGTTCCGCCCGCATTGCCGAACAGGCGGCGGCGGGAGTTTGCGCCTACAAGTTCTCGACCTTCGGCACGGATCCCCAACGCTTTCCGCGTATCCCACCCGCGCTGCTTCGCGCCTGTTTTGCCGAGATTGCAAAGACCGGGCTTGCCGCAGGCGTGCACAATGAGGATGACGCCTATGTCCGCGCCGCGATTTCCGAGGTCGAGGCATCCGGTATAACCGACTGGCGTGCGCACGGCCTGTCGCGTCCCGAACTGGCTGAGACGCTGGCGATGCTGCAGATTTACGAAACCGGTGCAGAGACAGATTGCCCGGCACATGTCGTCCATTGCTCCGTCAGCCGCGGCTACGAAATCGCCGAGATGTACCGCAGGAACGGCCGGTATTCCTCCGTCGAATGCTGCATTCACTACCTTGTTCTGGATGAGGAAAACGACGTCGCGCGGCTTGGCGGCAAGGCCAAGATCAACCCGCCCATACGCGCCCGAAAAGAAGTGGAGGCGATCTGGCGTCATCTGGCCGAAGGGCGGGTGTCGATGGTGTCTACCGACCATGTGAGCTGGAGCGAGGACCGCAAGACCAATCCCGATATGCTGAAAAATGCCTCCGGTGTCCCGGGGCTGGAGGTCATGGTGCCGCTTTTCGTCAAGGGCGCGATCGCGCGCGGTGTGCCGCTGGTGTGGGCGGCCCGGCTGATGGCCGAAAATCCGGCCCGGCATTTTCGTCTGGATCACCAGAAAGGCGGGTTGCAGGTTGGGCGTGATGCTGACGTCATGGTGCTCGTCGATCGGCCCGTGGTGTATGACGCAGCCAGCAGTCCTCACTCCATTGCGGGGTGGTCGCCTTATCACGGCATGGAACTGCCCTGGACGGTCGCAGCCACCTGGCGGCGAGGCGAGATGGTTTTCGACGGGGAAAACGTGCTGGCTGCGCCGGGAACCGGTATTTTTGTGCGGCCGCCCGAAACGCTTGGTCTGCGCGAGGTGCTGTTGTGATGCGCCGCAATCTCGATGCGTCGATAAAGGACATAGAAACGGATCTCGATGCACTGGCGCAGATTACCGATCCGGAACGTCCCTGGACCCGCCGCGCCTTCTCGCCCCGTTTCGATGAAGGGCGCGACTATCTTCGGCGGCGTTTCCTGAGTGAAGGATTGAATGTCTCGACGGATGCGGGCGGGAACCTGATCGGCCGCCGGGAAGGCACCGAGCCGCAGGCCGGAACGATCATGCTGGGCTCACATTCCGACACCGTGCCGGACGGCGGACGTTTTGATGGTGTTGCCGGTGTCGTCGTTGCATTGGAGGTCGCACGCATTCTCTCCCGGCGCGGTGTTGCCTTGCGGCATAACCTTGCCGTCGTCGATTTTCTTGCTGAAGAAGTCTCCATTTTCGGGGTTTCCTGTATCGGTTCGCGAGCAATGGCGGGCGTTCTGCCGCAGGACTGGCTGAGGCGTATCAGTGACGGGCGCGATCTGGCGACGGCCATACGTGACGTGGGCGGCAAGCCGGAAAGTCTTGAAGCTCCCTTGGCTGATGACCTGAAGGTCTTTCTGGAACTGCACATCGAACAGGGGCCGGTTCTCGAACGGGAAAAGATTGCGCTTGGGGTGGTGACAACCATTGTCGGCATCAATCGCGTCGAGATCGAGGTGACGGGTCGTCCCGACCATGCCGGCACGACCCCGATGGGGTTGCGTGCGGATGCCCTCGTCGCTGCGGCGCGGATCGTGAGTGAGATCGAGCGGTACGCGACGGAGCTTTCCGGTGGTTCCGGGCATTTTACCGCAACTGTGGGCGAGTTCGAAATCTCCCCCAACGCCGCCAATGTGGTGCCGGGCCGGGTCCGCATGCTGGTTGATATCCGCGCCGAGCGGGCCGAGGACAAGGAAGCATTCGTATCCTGGCTGACCGGACTTGACGCGGACGGTGGAAACACGATCGAAGCGCGGCTGATTTCCGGCAATCCCGGCGTACAGATGGATGAGGGATTGCAGGAGATGCTGGCAAAGGCCGCAGACCGGCTGGACACGCGCTATCGCAAGATGGTGTCGGGTGCGGGCCATGATGCGGCGTTCATGGCGCGGCTGTGTCCTTCGGCGATGCTCTTCGTCCCTTGCCGCGGCGGCCGTTCCCATTGCCCGGAAGAGTGGGCCGATGCGGCCGATCTCGCTTTGGCGGCTGAAGTTCTGGCGAACACGATTATGGAATTGGACAGAAAAAGGGAGGGCTGAAAGTGGCCAGAATTCTGACGGAGAAGGATGTGGAACCCGCGGTGCGGGGAGGCGCGGTCTATGCGGCTGGCGGTGGCGGCTGGGTCCACCATGGACGGATGCTGGGCTATGCCGCAGTGAACGCCGGTGCGCCTGAACTCGTCTCGATCGACGAATTGAACGAAGATGACTGGGTGGCGACGGCTGCCGCTATTGGCGCGCCGGCCTCCACGACGCCCTGGGAAATGCGGGGCGTGGATTATGTCAAGGCCGTGCAGCTTTTGCAGGACGCGCTTGGTGCAAAGGTCGCGGCCCTGATGATCGGGCAGAACGGCAAGTCCTCGACCCTCAACGCATGGCTGCCTTCGGCTATTCTTGGCTGCAAGGTGCTGGACGCGGTGGGTGACATGCGGGCCCATCCGACCGGCGACATGGGGGCAATCGGCATGGCCGGAAAACCGGACCAGTCGATCCAGACGGCCGTCGGCGGAAATCGCGATCAGAACCGCTATATCGAGCTTGTAACGCGCGGCGCAACCGGCCGGATCTCTCCCATCCTGCGCACGGCCTCCGACATGTCGGGCGGTTTCATCGCCTCGGCCCGCAACCCGGTTCGCGCCGGCTACGTCGCGAAAAATGCCGCGCTCGGCGGAATTTCCAAGGCGCTGGAGCTTGGTCACGCAATCCTCGCCGCCGAGCCTCGAGGGCATGCGGCAATCCTCGACGCGATCCTTGCGACCACGCGCGGCAGGATCATGATTGAAGGAGAGATCACGGCGAAGGATGTCGTTTATACGAATGAGGCTTTCGACGTTGGTACGGTCACCATCGGCAGGGGCGATGCGGCGCTGACCCTGCATGTGATGAACGAATACATGGCGGTCGATGCGGTCGATGGTCGCCGCCTCGCAACCTTTCCGGACGTCATCACCACATTGTCGCAGGAGATCGAGCCGCTGTCTGTCGGTGAGCTGAAGGTCGGCATGAAGATCCATCTGTTGCATGTCCCGAAGACCCTCATTCCAATCGGCGCGGGCCTGATGGACCCGGCGATCTATGTCCACCCCGAAAAGGTCATGGGCATCAACCTGACCGACTACGCATTGGAGGCCTGAAGATGCCGAGAGAAAATCCCCGTAATCCGGGCTTCCCGATCCCTTCAGGCCCGGACCTTCGAGCGAAGGGCTGGCGGCAGGAAGCCCTGCTGCGCCTCATGGAAAACGTGCTGGCTGTCGGTGAAGACCCGGAAAACCTCGTCGTCTACGCAGCACTCGGGAAGGCGGCCCGCAACAAGGCCGCATATGATGCCATCGTAAGCGCATTGACGACCATGGATGAGGATCAGACACTCGTCATTCAGTCGGGAAAGCCGGTCGGGTTGATGAAGACTTCGACCGAGGCTCCGATGGTCATCATGGCCAATTGCAACATGGTCGGCCAATGGGCCAAGGCCGAGAATTTTTATGCTCTCGAACGCAAGGGCCTCATATGCTGGGGCGGCCTGACTGCGGGAGCATGGCAATATATCGGCTCGCAGGGCGTCATTCAGGGCACCTATGAAATCTTCATGCGCATTGCCGAACGCCGCTTCGGCGGCACGCTGAACGGGCGTTTCGTATTGACCGCGGGCCTTGGCGGCATGGGAGGTGCGCAGCCGCTTGCAGGCCGCATGGCGGGCGCGGCCATCCTGTGCGTGGAGATCAATCCGGAACGGGCCCGCACCCGCAAGGATATCGGCTATCTCGACGAGATCGCCGATGATCTCGATAGCGCACTGGCACGGATTGAAGAGGCCCGCGCAAAGGGTGAGGCGCTGTCCGTCGGACTTGTCGGCAATGCAGCGGAAATCTATCCCGAAATAGCCGCGCGGGGGATCATCCCGGATATCGTGACCGACCAGACCTCCGCCCACGATCTCGTTTATGGCTATATTCCAATCGGTTACGATCTGGACCGGGTACGCCGCCTGCGCAGCCAGAACCCGGATGAGCTGATCGAGGCCGGCAGGGCGTCGATTGCCAAACAGGTAACAGCCATGCTGGAGTTCCAGCGGGCCGGCTCGGAGGTTTTCGACAATGGCAATCTGATCCGCACGCAGGCGCAGGCCGGTGGCGTTGCTGATGCCTTCGACATTCCGGTCTTCACCGAGGCTTATCTGCGCCCGCTGTTTTGCCGGGCGATTGGTCCCTTCCGCTGGATGGCCCTGTCGGGCGACGCCTCGGACATTGCGCGGATAGACGAGCTGGTGCTGGAGATGTTTCCGGACAACAAGATCGTCACCAACTGGATTTCGCTGGCGCGCAAGCACGTTCCGTTCGAGGGGTTGCCGGCACGCATCGCCTGGCTCGGCCATGGCGAACGGAGCGCACTCGCACGTCGGGTCAACGCTCTGGTCGCTTCGGGCGAATTGAAGGGGCCGGTCGCCTTCTCTCGCGATCACCTCGATTCAGCGGGCATGGCGCATCCGAACATCATGACGGAGAACATGCTCGACGGTTCGGACGCCATCGCCGACTGGCCGCTTCTCGACGCGATGCTGCTCTGCGCTTCGCGCGCCGACCTCGTCGCACTTCATTCCGGCGGCGGGGGATATGCGGGTTTCATGACCTCGGCAGGGGTCACGATCGTTGCTGATGGAACCAACGCGGCCGACGACCGGCTTTCGCAATCACTCGACAATGATACCGGGCTCGGCGTCATCCGTTACGCGGATGCGGGCTATGCCGAGGCGCAGGATGAAATTGCCAGCAAGGGCATAAATCACGTGCAGATCTGACAGGTCAAAGCGAGGAGACTTCATCAATCGCCACGAAGGGCGGAAAATTACGATCACTAATCAACACCGCCTGCCGGCACCGGCAGGCCAAGAGGGGACAATAATGGAAAAAACATATCAAAATTTGTCAGTGACACCGGCCAGACGGTCATCACCGGAGCGCGCTGTTGCCGCAGCATCGATAGGCAACGCCCTGGAGTGGTATGACTTCACCGTCTATGCGCTGTTTGCAATCTACATCGCCCATAATTTCTTTCCCGGCGGTGATCATACGGTCGAACTCGTGAAAGCCTTTCTCGCCTTTGGGCTAGGCTTCGTGATCCGCCCCCTGGGAGCCATCGTGATCGGGGTCTATGGCGACAAGGCCGGCCGAAAGGCCGCACTGTTCCTGACCATCATGATCATGGCGGCGGGCACCCTGCTGATCGCGGTGGCGCCCACCTATGCCGCGATTGGTGTGGGAGCGCCGCTCATGATCCTTGCCGGACGAGTCCTTCAGGGCTTCTCCGCGGGCGGAGAAATCGGCGGAGCAGCCGCCTTTCTTGTTGAACATGCGCCCGCCGACAAAAAAGGCAAATATGCTTCCTGGCTCCAGGCAAGCATGGCGATTTCCAACATCATGGGTGCACTCGTCGCCTTTGCGGTTACCTCGCTTCTGACGGAGCAGGAGATCGGCGACTGGGGCTGGCGGATCCCATTCTTCATTGGCGTACTGATCGCGCCGGTGGGCCTGTGGCTGCGCAAGACGCTGGACGAAACGCCGGCTTTTCAGGCCGAACAGGCAAGTCTGGAGAACAAGTCCGCCAAAACACCCCTGAAGCTCGTCTTCTCGGACTATTTCGGCCATCTGATCAAAGGCTTCGCTTTCTCGATCCTGTGGGCGGTTTGCGTCTATGTGCTGATCATCTACATGCCGATCTTCGTTCAGCGCGCTTTCGGTTTCAGCCCTTCGGAGGCGTTTACGGCATCGCTGATTGGCAACGTCTTCCTCGCGGTCGGCTGCGTCAGCGCCGGCAGCATTTCGGACAGGATCGGCCGGCGCGTGATGCTTGCTGTTGCCGCCGGCGCAATGCTGGTCGCTGTCTATCCCCTGATCTGGTGGCTGCAATCTTCACCGACGCTGACGACGCTCATCATCGTGCAAAGCCTCTTCTGCATCATGGTCTCGGGATATGTCGGGGTCGCGCCCGCGACCCTGTCTGAAGTTTTCCCGACGAATATCCGCACCACCGGCATGTCATTGGCCTACAATGCCGCCGTAACGATCTTCGGAGGATTTGCCCCGGCGACGCTGACCTGGCTTGGCAGCACGGGCATCGGTTATCACGCGCCCGGATTTTATGTCATGGCCGCGGCGTTCATATCGCTGATAGCGGTCCTGATCCTGCCGAAGCCGTATTCCACGAACTGAAGGAGATGGGCCGCTCAAGGCCCAGCTCGCCCAATTTCTCCACCCGTCATGTCTGGAAGTTTCCAGTCGAAGCGAAGCCGTTTCGACGCCGGACAGTGCTGCAAACATGACGGCATAATAATAACCAACTCAAGGGAACATCATGTCTGTTAAAAACGGGACTATTCATCGCCTCTCCATTGTCACAGCTTTTGCGATCGCCGGGCTTGCTGCTTCAAACGCACGGGCGGAACATTGGTCCATCGACGGTCAAAACCTGACCGTGGAACAGGTCGTCGGCCTGGCGCGGGATGACAGCGCCAAAATTACTCTCACCGAAAGCGCGGACAAACGGATCGCCGAAGGCTTCGATCTGGTGATGGAGGCCGCCCTGCAAGGCAAGGCGGTCTACGGCCTGACGGTCGGCGTTGGCTGGAACAAGGATCGCCCAGTTTTCGCGATGAAGGACGGCAAGCGTGTGCTGGACGACGATCTGCTGAAACTGTCACGCGCTTTCAATTCGACATCCCTGCGCGCGCATGGCGCGGGCGTGGGCGAGCCGATGGCGGTAGAGGCCGTGAGGGCGGGCATGGCGATCCGTCTAAACCAGATTGCAACCGGCCGAACCGGCGTTCAGAGCGCCGTTGCGGAAATGTATCGACAGTTCCTGGAGCAGGGGATTACCCCGGTGGTTCCTTCACGCGGTTCTGTCGGCGAGGCGGATATCACCCTTGCCTCCCATATCGGTCTGGCGATGGTCGGCGAGGGGGAGGTCTTCATGAAAGGCAACCGCATTCCCGCAGCACGCGCCCTGACTGACGCCGGCATCGCTCCGCTCGAGCCGGTTGGCAAGGATTTCCTTTCGATCCTTAGTACGAATGCGCTGACCGCCGGACAGGCTGCCCTGCTGGCGCACGATACGGCGGGTTATCTCGAGAAAGAAGCCATTGTCTTTGGTTTGGCACTTGAAGGTTTTAATGGCAATGTCGCCCCTTTCCTCGCGGCGACGAACGAGCTGCGCCCCTTTGCCGAAAACACATCCGGGGCACTGATGGTTCGCTCTGCCCTTGACGGCAGCTATCTCTGGTCACCCGCGAAGGATCGGGCGCTGCAGGACCCGCTGTCTTATCGCACCATGGCCTATGTGCTTGGCGGAGCCGAAATTGCAACGCAGGATTTGACCAAGGCGCTAGAAATCCAGATCAATCACAGTGATGACAATCCGGGCGTAGTTGCGGGAGCCTCGGACGACAAGGTTTCCGGACAGGTCTCCCAGTATTTTATCGAGGGCGAAATATCGGGAGCGATCTATCCGAGTGCGGGTTTTGAGATGCTGCCGGTGGCCTCGAGGGTTGAAACACTGAACACGGCGCTGGTGCGTCTGTCACAGGCCATTACGATGCAGACGATCCGCTTCGAAAACCCGGACATGACGCATCTTTCGCGGTTCCTTGCTGCTGAAACCAATCAAGGACATGCATTTGGTGCGATCCAGAAACCGCTCGTCGCGCTTCTGGCCGAAAATCAGCAGATCGGCGCGCAGGCTCCCGTAGGGTCGATTGCGATGGCAGGAAATATCGAGGATCTGGACAGCCACGCACCGCTTTCGGTCACCAATCTCGGCCGAATTCTGGATAACCTCTACTGGATGTCCTCGATCCAGTTGCTCCATGCGGCGCAAGCTGTTGATCTACGCAAGCCCGGGCAGTTGGGAGCGGGGACAAAAGCGCTGTTTGAAAATTATCGCCGCAGTGTGCCCTTTGTGGCGGTGGACCGAATATATACCAATGATTTCAGTACGGGTTATCGCTTTCTAAAGGCCCGTTGAGCGGTTGTTATATTGGTGTTGAACAGATGAGATGACCGATGTCTTCCGCCCCTTTTCGCAAAGCAAATACTTGATGCTGCGGCACGGCCCGAAGACCTCGGCCATCCCCGCTATGATGGGCAGCGCCGAATTTGATACAAGGTAATCTGTCGATCTATATTTCGACAGGACCGGGAGCTGGCTTTACAGAGGAATATCGGCAGATAGCTGACAGCAGGGCCCATTATCTTGTGGAGGGTTCTGGAGTCTGGAATCGAGCGGGCTGTCGCAAATATTCCAAAGCCTGCACCCCGTTTCATGAGGGGAGTAAATCTATTTGCAGCTTGTAGGTGCGGCTTTCCCCAGCATCCAGCTGACCGCCTTCGGGTGGTCGGAGATCGGATCGAGGCTCGATCCCAAGTGCGAATACGCCGGACTGGTATGCGCGCCAGGTCGCAAACTTTGGAAGCGCCACCTGATCATAGGTCAGGGAGAGGGAGAAACCACATCGCTTGTTTTCGAGAACAATTGGCGTGTCGTGCGGAGTGACGCGGCAGTCGATATGATCCACTTTCTCCCCAAAGCTGTCGTGAGGGATCGGCGGAGTCGAATTGATTTCGCAAAGCGCAGGTTCAGGCAAGCCCTTCACGATCAAGGTCTCGTCCAAGAATGGATATCCGACGTTGAGGTGATAGAGGATAGCGTGTTCGGATGGTCGAAAGCTTCGGTTCGTTACCGTGTCTTCAATGAGCAGTGTGGATTCGAAAATCGGGACGGTTATTTTGCGGTGCAGTTCTAGAACCTCTCCGAAAACACTTGATTGCCGCACCGTGCCCTCGCAGATGATGGTGCGTGTCCCAACCTCGACGCCAAATCTCTTCAGCCGCGACTTCTCGGACGAGATCCGGCCGTGCTGCGGCAACCGCCTGGATTTGAGATTTGGATATCCGTAATGCGTGACATCGGAGTCATGAGGCCTGCTGTACTGGTCCAGACCGCATGTCACCATGAAGCCATCGAAATTGCGGAAAAAGCCCAACCCCTCTTCTGAATCCGGGTCATGTGGCGAGAATGGCATCTGGTTGGAAGAGTGCCAGCCTACATTCACCCCCTTGAACGACAGCGATGACACGTCGAAACCACGATCGACCGCGATCTCGAAGCCGATACCGGCGGCATTTCTGGCAATGATAAGACGCTGTCCTCTGCCCGGGCCATCTTCCATTGTTAAAAGCCGTGCGTCGGCAACCGAACGGAAATCTGCGGTTCGGCGGAGCAAATCCATGTCCATCAATTGATCCTCATTTTACGGCTCGGAGCGCTGATACGTGGCCGGCAACGCCAGGGTTTCAAGTTTTGAGATCAAGCAACGAAGCTCCGGTTCCCTGACGGAAGAGGCTGCGGCCGCCGGCGTGAACCAGCTCAGTCTGCGTTCGTCCTTTTCGGGATAATCGCTCTCGAGCCCTTGCACATCGAGCAAATGGACCTGGACCATCGCAGGGACAAGATTTCCGTCATCCAGCCTCTTAAGATAGGTGTAATGACCCCATGCCTTTTTCTGGACACGGCCTCTCACTCCGGCTTCCTCCCAGGCCTCGGTGCAGGCAATTTGGTGGGGCTTCTTCTTCCCCATAGGCCATCCCTTTGGGACGACCCAACGGCCGCTGTCTCTGCTCGTTATCAGCAGGACTTCGATCGCTCCGTCTTGCTCAGGTATGCGTCGAAAGCAAATTGCAGCATATTGCGTCCTGACATCACCCTTCGGCAGCTTGCCGTCTACTGGTGCTGAAACTTCGGTAGTTTTGTGTGCCAAGTCGATAGCCTTTCACACTCCTGTCATGCACGTCGGCTATAGGATTGGTGGATCAAGAGTGCTGAATATCTCGATTATTCAGCGGCTTGACTGACGAGATGCTTGAAGGTTTTGTCTGATTGTGAGGAGCGTCGCACCGGCTTGCGCGACGCCCGTTGGTAAAAGGCGATTGAGGGTCAGGCAGCCGCCGAAAGGTTGTTCAGCACCGGCTTTACTCGATTGAGAAACTCCTTGGAGCCGCAGACGAAACGAAGTTTCTGCGGTAACTCCGTATTGTCCCAATCGATCGTGTGAGTGACGCCCAGTCCCGCGAGGATTGGCAATGCCGCCATGACGTCCCATGTGGAGTCACCGACAGAAACGTACCCATCTGTCTCACCCATCATCACTTCGATCAACGAGAGCGTTGCGGACCCCGTGAAGCGGAAGCTTATGCGCAGGTCATCCGAGATGAACCGGATGACCTCCAGCCTGTCAGCCGTCGAGACCGATGGATGAATGCTGAAACCTGTCGATGCGCGAGACATGTCGAGCGCTGGCAGGGGACCGAGAGGCTTTCCATTGAGCTGCGGTACGATGGCGTGACCACCGATTAACAGAAGGTCGCGTGCAGGAGCGAAAATAACGCCGAAGGCGGGACGCCGGTTCTCGAAAAGCCCGATTGAGACAGCCCAGTTCTGGGCGCCGCGGACATAGTTGAACGTGCCGTCAATCGGATCGATGACCCAGATGCGACCCGAAGTGCCGGTGATCTCGCCGCCCTCTTCTCCGAAGACTCCATCGTCTGGAAAAGCTTGACGAAGCCTCTCGATAATCAGGGCTTCGACCTGTTTGTCGGCTTCGGTGACCAGGTCGAGGTGCCCCTTCTTCTCGACCGGCAGGGTGGCCAGTTTTTTGAAGTGGTATAGAGCCAGGTTTCCAGCTTCCCGCGCAATGCCCTCGACAATGCGCGCCTGATCCGAAGAGACTGTTGTGTTTACCTTATCCACGCGCCTGATCCCGCAACCGTGCGATCTGTGCGACATCGTCACCGAGAAGCTGATCGAGCTGACCTTCACGGACCCACTGGACAAGTTGAGATTCGACGTCCACGCCATACGTCATCAATTTTTCATGGTGGCCGGCTGGCAGATAGCAGAAGGCCGCAAAGCCCTCTTCATGCAGCTGGCGCGCCTCGCCGCTGGCGAAATGATAGACTTCGATATTCATGGCATCGAGATCGGCCTGGCGAGCAAGCGACGCAGGATCGATAAGGCGGGAGTGCATCAGGCCGACTGTCGGAACCTCCGGGATGGCTTTCTTAACGTCCCTCAGCTGCACATAATCGAAGGAAGAGAACTGCAACAGGTCGGCGGCACCAAGCTCATCGATCAATGCGCGTAGCTTCAGGAAAAACACGTCGTTCTGGTCGTAGATCTTGAGTTCCAGTTGGTAGATGATGCCAAGCTCTCGTGCGAGTATAAGCGCATCACGCAGTCGCGGCACCTGCTCACCTGCAAACTCGTCACTGAACCAGCTACCGGCATCAAGCTTCGCCAGCTCAGCATAGGTCATTTTCTGGACGATGCCGTGGCCATTCGTCGTGCGATCAACGGTCTTGTCGTGCATCAGAACGAGCTCGCCGTCGCTGGTGATGGAGAGGTCGGTCTCGCAGGTCGTAAGCGGGCCGCCATACTCGAAAGCCTTGCGAAACGCGACCAGCGTATTTTCCGGGGCGCCGGCGCTGTGGCCGCGGTGGCCACCGATGCGCATGTTCTCAATCGTCATTCGAAGCGGATTCATAGTCTTTTCCTTCTGAGTTAGCGGAGGCGCGCGTCGAAGCGATCGCGCAGATAGTCGCCAAGCAGGCTGATGGAGAGCGTCGTCAGGACAATCACGGCGCCGGGGAATGCGGCGATCCACCATGCGATCGCGAGATAGTTGCGGCCGTCAGCGACCATCAGCCCAAGGCTCGTTTCCGGGGCTTGAATGCCAAGACCGAGGAAACTCAGGCCACTTTCCAGAAGGATGATTTCTGGAAAGTTCACGGTGAACTGAACGATCAGGGGGCCAGCGATGTTGGGGAGCATGTGGCGCAGATAGATGCGCATCGGAGGCACGCCGACGATACGAGCGGCTTCGGCATAGCCCTCCTCCTTCGCGCTCAGGACCAGACCGCGCGTCAGTCGCGCATAACGTTCCCAGCTGGCGAAACCGACAAGGAACACGAAGAGAATTGGGCTGGAACCAAGCAGCGCCAGAACGCCGAGCGCAATGACGATGAAAGGAACCGACGCCATGGCGTCGGCGAAGCCCATGATGGTGTTGTCCACCCAGCCGCCGAAATGGGCCGCCAGCAGGCCGAGCGTGGTCCCCATGATGGCGCAAATGAAGGAGCCAACCAGCGCGATCATTAACGTCATCTGTGTCGCGACGAGCAGATTGCTGACCACGTCGCGACCAAGATAGTCGGTTCCAAGAAAGTGCTCGGCCGACAGGAATGGCCTGGCAAACCGCGCGATTGGATCCTGGCTCAGGTAGTCAAAGGGCGAAATCCAGCGTGCCGTTACGCCGACGATGACGACGATCGCAATCCAGAGGCAGCATAAAGTTATGCTTGCCGGCATTTTGCGGAATGGGGCCAGCACGGAGATCGGCGCGGGATTGGAGGAGGTGATCGATGCCATGTCAGTGCTTCCTGATTTTCGGATTGAGAACCGCATAGAGAACATCGACGGTGAGGTTGATGGCCACCATGAACGCGGTGAAGAGGATGATCATGGCCTGTACGACGGGTAGATCGCCGGTGCTCGTCGCATTGACAAACCCACTTCCGAGACCTGGCCACGAGAATACCGGCTCTATGAGTGCCGATCCGCCAAGCAGACCGCCTGCGACGAAGCCGAGTGTCGTCACCATCGGGATTGCTGCATTCGGAAGGGCGTGACGCAAGATGACGTCCCAATTCGGTATGCCATCCGCACGAGCTGCCGCGATATACGGCTGACCGAGCACGTCGATCAGCGTGGAGCGCATGAACCGCGCCACGGCCGCAGCGTTGAACAGCGCGAAGGTTGCTATGGGCAGGATGGCATGGTTCCAGGTTGAACTTCCCGAACTCGGCAGTACCCGTAGCCACACTGCAAACACGAAGACGAAGACCAGACCGAGCAGGAAGTTTGGAATGCTGTAGCCGAGAACAGCGCCGGCCATCACACCTTTGTCGACAGCAGATTCACGACGCACAGCCGCAATAATTCCGACGGGGATTCCGATCAGGAGGCTCAGGAAAAAGGCCGAAACCGTCAACAGCAGGGTTTTAGGGATTCGCTCGCTGATAACGTCGAACACTTCTCGGCCATCTGCGAATGATGTCCCGAAGTCGCCATGGAATGCATTGGCGACATAGTAGAGATATTGTTCCGGGATAGAGCGGTCGAGACCCCACTTCTCGTTGAACGCGGCAAGCGCCTCCGGGCCGGCATTATCCGACAACATCGACTGCGCGGGATCACCGCTCAAGCGCAGAATGACGAAAACGATGGTAACCGTGAACACGAGAACGACGATGGCACGTATGACGCGGGCGAAAATGAAGCTGGTCATATGGCCAACTCCTTCTTCACGAGGACATCAGCCGCCGGGACGGATTGACGGTCAATCTCCTCTGCACGATGGCAGGCAGCTTGCTGGTTCCCGACCAGTCGCAATGCCGGCGTCTCACTGACACATCGGTCGATCGCGAATGGACAGCGTGCCCGAAACGCGCAACCCTTTGACGCATTGCTGGCATCGAGTTCGCCTTTGATCGGCGGTTCGATATTTCGAACCCTGGGATCCATGGTCGGCACGGAAGCCAGGAGTGCCCGCGTGTAGGGATGCCGCGGATTTTGGTAGACCGTCTTGATGTCGCCTGTCTCGACAATGCGGCCGAGATACATGACGGCGATACGGTCAACGAGATGGCGAACGATCCTCAAATCATGGGTGATGAAGACGTAAGCGAGATCCATCTCCTGCCAGAGCTCGCTCAGAAGTGCCACCACCTGGGCCTGCACCGAGACATCGAGCGCCGAAACAGCCTCGTCAAAAACGACCAGCTTTGGATCAAGGATCAGCGCGCGTGCGATGACGACGCGCTGGCGCTGACCGCCTGACATCTGGTGTGGGTAGCGGTTCATCATCGCTCCGGAGAGGCCGACACGTTCCAGCATCGCGGCTGCCCGCCGATAGGCCTCTTCCCGACCACAGACATGATGAACGATCAGGCCTTCGGCGACCTGCTGGCCGATCATCATTTGCGGGTTAAGCGCCGCGAGCGGGTTCTGCTGTACGAGGGAGGTGCGAACACGGAAATTCCTCCAGTCCGCCTTCGTCCGGTCTTTGTGGTTTACGCCGTCAAACCATACATCGCCGCTGGTTGGTGGTGTCAGACCAAGGAGCAGTCGGCCAAGTGTCGACTTGCCGCTGCCGGATTCGCCAACAACACCGATGCGTTCCCGAGCCGACAGTTCGAAACTGATGTGGTTCGCGGCGAGCTGCTGCGTCGGCCTGGTGAAGAAACCAGTCTTGTGCCTGTAAGCCTTCGTCAGATCGCTTGTTTGAAGCAGGGGCGTCATCATGCGACCACCGGATGATAGCAGGAAGCTTCGTGGGACAGGCCGATGCTGGAGGGAGCAGGGAAGCGAGTCACACATTCCTCGGCCACGCGCGGACAGCGCGGATGGAAGTAACAGCCATCAGGCAGGCTCTCGAGAAGAGGAACAGAACCCGGGATTGGGATCGGTGGCTCAAGATCGGCGGGATCGATGCTCGGCATACAGTCGATCAGAGCGCGGGCATAGGGATGAGCGGGCCGCGCAAGCAGCTCCGCAATTGGAGCCGTCTCGATGATCTTGCCGCAATACATGACTGCTGCCTTGTCGGCGAGACGCGCAATCACCCCGAGATCATGGGAAACGATCATCAGGGCCATGCCAGTCTCGGCCTTCAACTCTTCGAGGAGGTGGAGGATCTGCGCCTGCATGGTGACATCGAGCGCAGTCGTTGGTTCATCGGCGATCAGCAATTGAGGCTTTGCCGCGAGTGCATGTGCGATCATGACGCGCTGGTTCATGCCGCCGGAGAATTGATGGGGGTAGGCGCGCAGACGGCTTGCGGCGCGGTCGATACCGACGCGCTCGAGAAGCCGCATGGCTTCCAGCCGGGCATCGTTGCCATTCAGCCCCTGATGGCGATAGAGCGCCGATTCAAGGTAGCGGCCTATTGTGTGAACCGGGTTCAGGCTGCTGGTTGGGTCCTGGAATATCATTGCGATCGTCGGATCAGCGGCCCTGCCGGATTTCGTCGCATCACGTTCGAACTCGATGGAGCCACCGGTGCGGGCGATTCCGCGCGGCAGCATGCCCGCAACGGCGTAACAGGTCATGCTCTTGCCGCAACCGGACTCCCCAACAAGACCGAGGGTCTCACCGGCATCCACACTGAAGCTGATCCCATCAATGATTTTGGTATTGCGTGCCGGGACTTCGACGACCAGGTCGCGAACGGTCAAGAGCTTTGGCATTCTTTGATCTCCTTGGGGCGATGCGCACGGATGCGCATCGCCGAGGCAGCGTGTTATGATCAGCTGAAGCTGAGGTTGTTGCGAAATTCCATCATTTCGAAGCTGATGGGCTTCCACTGGACATTCTTGCGCGCCGCGTAGACGTCGAACGGCTGGTAAAGAATGACGGCTGGCGCTTCTTCCTCGAAAATGTCGCGCATGCGGCTCCAGGCGTCGAAGCGTTCCTTGCCATTCGGCATCTGGGAAACCTTGGTGCAGAGTTCGTTGAACTCGGCCGGAGCCTTCCAGCCCCAACGCTTCTGCACCTGGCCTTTCGGACCAAATTCGCAAACCATCGTCGCCCAGGCGTCCGTCATCCACTGGCCGTTCGACCAGTTGCGGATGTAGCTGTCCTGGTCTTTCGGTGCGGCGCCGGGGGCGAATACCTTCGGAACCACCGTGACGCCGATCTGCTTCCACATCTCGATCATCATCATGAGCGCGGGAACGGCATTGGCGTAGTAATTGCCCATCGTGTGGTAAGTGATGGGGGTGCCGTCGTAACCACTTTCCTTGACCAGGCGCCTGGCTTCCTCGACGTTGTATTCCATCGCTTTGCGGTTTGGATCGAAAGACTCACCGTAGTTCGGGAAGTTGAAGCCATGAGGGATCGAGGCTTTGCTCTTCCAGAGCGATTCGACCATGATCGGGCGGTTGACCGCTAGCGCGAGGGCGCGGCGGAGCGTCTTCGACTGGAACACCTTCTGGTTCATGTTGAAGGTGAACATGTGGAAATTCTCAACGACCTTTCCGCGTGTTTCCAGGTCGGAATAGCCGTTGATGAGGTCCATGTCGTCGGGCGTGAGGGTGGTGACGATATCATATTCACCGCTGATCAGACCGGCGACACGGGCGGCTGGTTCGGCGACAAGCTGGTAGGTGATCTTTGAGGCAGTGGGTTTGATACCCCAGTAGTCGTCGTTTGGTTCGAGAACCACGCGGTCGCCAGCGATCATCTCTACGAATTTATACGGGCCTGTTCCGATTGGCTTGCTGCCGAACCCGACAGTGCCAAGGCTCTTATAATAGTCCTTCGGGACGATGCGCCCCATCCAGGAGGTAACGTATGTCTCCGTCAGATAGCTCGGCGTTTTCGTGCGCAGAACGACAGTGTATTTGTCCTCGATAACGGGCTCGTCGAAGTCGAGCGAATAGGAGCCACCAAGCGGAATGGTCTTGATTGCTTCAGGACCCCACAGGCGCTCGGACGAGAACGTGTAGGCGACGTCATCAGCGGTCATTTCGACGCCGTTGTGGAACATGACCTTCTGGCGCAGCTTGAAGCGCACGGACCTGTCGTCGATGCGTTCCCAGCTTTCAGCCAGCGATGGCATCAGACCGAGACCCGTTCCCGGCGCGCCGTTCCCGAAAAAATCGCGGGCGATGAGCGTGTCGTATATCTGGTTGACGATGCGCGGTCCGACATTGCTGATCGCATTGACCGGCTCCAGCGTGGCTGGCAGCCCGTTGACGCCGATCCGAAGCTCACGGCGCTCCTGGGCAAATGCAAACTTCATGCTGGTGGTCGATGCCAGCGCCGCAACGCTTGCACCGATGATGAATTTTCTGCGGCTGGTCGAAAGCATCTAAGGTCCCCTGCTTGGCAAGATGTACGTGGAAAGGAAGGTTCACGTCGCGATGACGAACTTTTTGCGCAGCTTCTCTGGCGCCGCGTCGATGATGGTTTTCGAGCCGTTGTCGGTGACAACGATGCCGATATCTTCGATCTTGCCGACGACGGACAGGCTGCTCTTTGTGAGCTTCGAATGATCGGCGACGACAATCGTCCGGCGTGAGACCTCGATCATGACCTTCGCGATGCTTGCGTTGACGGGCTCAACGGTACAGACCAGACCGCGATCGACGTCGATTGACGCCGCATTCAAGATGAGCTTGTCGACGTTGAACTGCCGGATGAACTGCTCTGCCAGCGGTCCGCGGAAGGAATGGTTCGTGTCGGTGTATTCACCGCCAACAGAATAAATCTTGTGATCACCCTGGCGCGTCAGCTCGGCAACGATGTCGAGGCCGTTGGAGATGATCGTGAGGTTCTTTCGACCCGCGAGCATTTTCGCGACTTCCAGCGCGGTGGTGCCCGCATCGAGGAGGATCGTGTCTCCATCCGAAATCATTCCGACAACGGTGGCAGCAATTGCAGCCTTTTCATCTTGCTTCCACACCAGACGCGCGGAGTTCGTCGCATCTTGCGCTACCTGGTTGAGCCCGACTGCGCCGCCATGAGTTCTGCGAAGAAATCCCGACTCCTCAAGCTCGACCAGATCGCGACGCGCGGTCGCCACAGATATGTCAAAACGCTCAGTCAGTGTTTTGAGGTCAACGAAATTCTGCTCACGCAGAAGCTCGACGATCTTGGCCTGTCTGCCTTCTGCTTGTGTCGGTATTGGCTGGATCTCGTTCATTTTGTGATGCTTCTCGTTCATTTGTGAGCGTTATCTATCGGCCTTGGATGACACTGATATGACAAAATAGGCCCGAAAAGTAGGTATATTGTATTTTGCAAGGCACCAATTCGATGCTGCAATGCGCTTTGTCGATGAAATATGAGCGATATCGTTCATTTCTTGGGGCTGTAAAGCAATAGAAGCGGTTGAGCTCTCAAACCCGTTTGGTAGGCACTCGGTTGGTAGCTCGTGATAGCGTAGCAGCGCGGTATCCAACGCGCTCCAATCCCGCTTTTGTTGATTGCTGCCCGGACTAAATCCGGAAGGGGTGGGCTAGCAAGCTGCCGCAAGCGGTGTTGAATCGTCGTCAATCCCCGTATGAGAACGTCGGCAAGGGGCTGCGCGTAGTCATTTCGACTCACCATCCCGAAAGGCAGTGAAGAACAGCGTGACGCCGGAGCCTATCGATTAGGCGGCGGCAGTCTTTGAGAATTACTGATCGCTGACACGCGCATCCTACGCGAATTCGCGCTTTAGACTGGTGTCAATGCCGACGGCTCTCCGTAACTTCCGCGTAATTTTTGGCGGCCATACGTCTCCGCCTTGGTGCGCCTCAACGGTCGACGGGCGACCGTAGCGGCGATGGATCGAAAGGACGGACATGAAAAAGATCATTTCAGGCGTACTTGTTTGCTTGACGCTGACAGCGTGCAGCCAGACGGAAAAGGGCGCCGGCATTGGTGCGGCGAGCGGCGCTATCATCGGTGGGTTGGCAAGCGGCACTTGGGAAGGCGCTGCAGTGGGAGCCGCCGCAGGTGGCGTGGGAGGGGCTGTGGTAGGCAACATCAGCGAACGTAACGACAGGAACCGCCGCGACCGCTGGGAACAACGGGACCGCCGCGACTACGGGTGCAGATATCGGGATCATTACGGTCGCTGCCGATAAGGATTGCGGCCTGGGTGGTGCACGTCAATGGCGAGATGGGTACCGGACGAACTTCGGTTTCTCCGGTCTCCACGTCCACGGCAGTTTCATGATGTCCCACAACCTGACGATCAGGACGACGTCACGACTGTCGAGTTTATCTGAACCAGAGCCGTAGTTTTGCTATAAAGACTATCGGGAATGATTAGTCCGAGACTTGACTGATTAGGCGACTATGAAACTTCTGCTTATCGAAGACGATCCGGAAATGACGGACGCGTTGAGGACGGCCCTCTCGCAGCATGGCATCGTGCTTGACGCTGTTGGAGATCTGGCAATGGCGCGGGAAGCAATCGCTATGGCGGATTATGATATTGTCCTTATCGACCGGCAACTGCCGGATGGTGATGGCAGTACCTTTCTCGCCGATTTGCGTCGCGCGGGATCAAATACGCGATCGATCATCATCTCCGCCCTGAGGTCGACCGACGAGCGAATTTCCGGCCTCAATGACGGCGCCGATGACTATTTGCCGAAGCCGTTCGAAATTCCCGAGCTGATTGCCAGAATGAGCGCGGTGCTGAGGCGGGTGCCCACAACCAGCCCATTCGTCCTGTCGGCAGGAAACGTCACCTATGATCGTGTTTCATGCGATGTGCATGTCAACGGCGTCCGGCTTGCGCTCACCCGCAGGGAACTGCTCATCATCGAAACTCTTCTGAGAAACCGGGGTCGTACCGTGTTGCGCTCGTCCCTTGAGGGGCAGGTCTATTCCTTTGACGATGAGATCCAGTCGAACTCGCTGGAGTCCAATATGTCTCGCCTGCGCCGAAAGCTTGGCGAAGCCGAGGCCGACATTGTTATCAAGAATATTCGTGGCATAGGCTACTACCTTCATGAGCAGAAATAGGATGACCAGCACATCCCTTCGCTGGCGCTTCACTTTTGGTTTTATTGTCCTGCAGCTCTGCGCGGTCATCGCCTCTCTCAGCCTGGTTTTTTATCTCCTTTCCGGCCTCAAGCCCGATGTGGCGATCACGTCCATCTGGCTGTCTCAGGAAATCGCAGACTCGGTCCGTCTCGAGCCGAATGGCCGGGCCCATCTGGTGCCGACTGCCAAACTTAAAGAGATCATGGAGGACGCGCCTGACCTGTGGTTCGTGGCAGACCTGGGCAAAGATATTGTCCTTGCACACGGTGCGCCTCCCGGGAAAATTGCCGACAACATGCCATTCCTGCGGGCGTTCAGAAGTGTCGAGCTCCATGGTGACCTGAACGATCCGCTGAGTGTCGCCCGCATGGAGCGTTTCGACACAGAGGCCGGTGAGGCAACGATTTTTGCCGGCGGTGTTTCGATGTCGCAATATGGTGTGACCGTGCTGTTGGGGAACCTTGCCATCGGCGTGCCGGCGCTGATCCTCGTCGCCATTTCCCTCATTGGCGTCCCGTTTGTCACACGCTTGGCTTTGCGGTCCTTCAGCGATCTGACCAGGCGTCTTGACAGGATCGATCTCGACACACGTGGCGCCCTGGTGGAAGAGCGGGGCTTGCCCAATGAGGTGCTTCGTCTGGTGCGCGACATCAACAGGGCGCTGCGTCGTCTCGACAGCGGCTTCGAGGCGACGGAGCGCTTCTTCGTCAACGCTGCCCATGAACTTCGAACGCCGATCGCTGTCCTGCAGGTGAGGATAGATACGCTTTCACCAGGTGCGGACAAGACACACCTGCAGACGGCCATCAAGCGACTTACAGCGATCGCGAACCAGCTTCTCGACACCGAGAAGTATCGGCAGAAGCCTCAGCAGAATGCACCTGTCGATCTCAACAGCGTTGTGTCGAAGGTGGTCGCCGACCTTGCTCCCCTGGCTATCGCCGAAGGTTACGAGATTTCGTTCGATAGCGATGCGGAAAACCTGTTCGTTCCCGGGGATGCTGAAGCTCTGGAACGTGCATTCGTCAATCTGGTGCGTAATGCAGTGCAGTACGGAGGTGGAGGAGGACAGATATCGGTCAGTATTGAGGCTGACGGCAGCGTGACCGTAGCCGATCAGGGCTGCGGAATTGCCGGCGATAAGCAATCGCGCATATTCGAACCGTTCTACCGGATCAGCCCTCACGGCTCAGGTGCGGGCCTGGGGCTCAGCATGGTCAACGAGATCGTGACCCGTCACGGCGGCTATGTTGAGCTTTCGTCCGCTCCAGGCAACGGCAGCACATTTGCCGTGCGCTGGCGCGAGAAGCGCGTTTTCCAGCAGCGGTAGGGGCCGTCGTCTGCGCCAACGGGCAAGGCATCTTCGTCCGTCGACGTTGGCTGAGCACGGGCGCGATCGCTTGATGTCTGGCGGGCAATCTCTGGCACGCCATCCACATTGCAAGCACTCTCTGTCGATCGGTTGACCTTACAGCGCGTGCCAAACGGACCAGGCGCGGCGACCGCTCTCCGTAATTTTCAGGTAACTCTCGTGACAGAGAAAGCCCGCAAATTTCAATAGCATGGACTACGACTAAATGACACGACACATTACCCGCAAGCGTTTCATCCTGGCGGCGGCAACCCTTGTCGGTCTGCTGGTCGTCTGGCTCTTGTTTCTGCGTCCACCGACGAAGCCTGAACTGGTGACCACGCAGGCGCGAACGGGTGACATTGAAGAGGTCGTACTGGCGACCGGGGTTCTCGAACCGCTCGAGCTGGTGCGCGTCGGCGCCCAGGCCTCGGGTCGCGTTGAGCGTCTGGCGGTCAAGATCGGTGACGTCGTCGAGGCTGGCCAATTGGTGGCCCAGATCGATTCCCAGACCCGGCGCAACACGTTGCGGGACCGCGAGGCCGCCTTGGCCAATATCCGCGCCGTCCACGCCGCGCGCAGCGCCGGTCTGGTGAAAGCCGAGAAGGATTTCGAGCGCGAGCGTGACCTGCTGGCAGGTGGTTCGACGCCGCGCGCCCAGTATGACGCCGCGGTTGCCACGCGAGACAGCGCGCGGGCTGAGGTTCAGTCGCTGGACGCTCAGGTCGCCCAAGCGCAGGTCGGGCTGGAGTCCGCAGGCATAGAGCTGGACTATACCCGCATCACTGCCCCGATCGCCGGCACGGTGGTAGCGATCGTCACTGACGAAGGTCAAACCGTGAATGCCCTGCAGACCGCGCCGACCATCGTCATGATCGCGCGATTGGACACAATGACGGTGCGCGCGGATATCTCCGAGGCTGACGTCGTGCGTGTACGGCGGGGCCTACCGGTCTGGTTCAGCATTCTTGGCGATCCGACGCGCCGTTTCGATGGGGAGTTGCGACAGGTGGAACCGGCTCCCGCCTCCATCGCCAACGAGAGCAACGCCGCCGCGAGCCGTATTGGCTCGACCAACGGCGCGGTCTATTACACTGGGCTGATCGACGTCGCGAACGCGGACGGGGTCCTGCGGCCCTCCATGACGGCGCAGGTGTCCATCGTTCTCAGCCGCGTCAGCGGCGCCGTGCTGGTTCCGCTCAGCGCAGTGGAAGGCGCGCCACGGGCCGGCGATACGGCGCGTGTCCGCGTACGCGACACAATGGGCGAGGTCCAGATCCGGCAGGTCCAGGTCGGCATCGACAACGGCGCGGACATCCAGATCCTTAGCGGTCTTCAGGCAGGCGAGACCATCGTCCTGGGAGCATCCACAGACGAACGCACGGATGGCCAGGCTCAACTGGCCGCGGCGAAGCGGTAGGGCGCGCTATGACGGAACCACTGATCCGCGTACGTGGGGTATCCCGCGCTTTCCCCGCAGGCGACGAGATGGTGTGGGTGCTGAAAGACGTCGACCTCGACATTGAGGCCGGCGAGATGATGGCCATCATCGGCGCCTCGGGCTCCGGCAAGTCGACCCTCATGAACATCCTTGGCTGCCTCGATCGTCCAACGACTGGCAGCTACTGGATCGAAGGGCGCGAGACGTCTAAGATGTCCGTGGACGAACTGGCGGCGCTACGCCGTGAGCGGTTTGGTTTCATCTTCCAGCGCTATCATCTGCTTGGCGATCTCAGCGCGGCCAGTAACGTCGAGGTTCCGGCCATCTATGCCGGGCGCAGCCGATCCGACCGGCACAAGCGAGCGATCTCATTGTTGACCCGGCTGGGCCTCGCCGAGCGGACGGGCAATATTCCGGGCAAGCTTTCGGGCGGCCAGCAGCAGCGGGTGTCGATCGCCCGCGCCCTCATGAATGGCGGCGAGATAATTCTGGCCGACGAACCCACCGGAGCGCTGGATACGCACAGCGGCGCCGAAGTTATGAAGATCCTGCGCGAGCTTCACGCCGAAGGGCACACCATCATCCTCGTCACTCACGACAAGAAGATCGCCGAACACGCGGATCGGGTCGTAGAGATCAGCGACGGCGTTATCATTTCCGACGAGCGCAATATATCCAAGTCCGCCGCGACGGCTCGTCCCATCCGCGAACACGCGCCGGACGCTGGCTGGCGTGGCGCAATTGATCGGATGACCGAAGCCTTTCGTATGGCTGGCGCGGCAATCTGGGCGCACAAGATGCGCTCGCTTCTGACCATGCTCGGCATCATCATCGGTATCGCCTCGGTGGCGGCTATTTCGGCGCTGGGAGCCGGCTCGCAGCAACAAATCCTGAGCAGTATCAGTTCGCTCGGCACCAACACGATCGAGGTGCGGGCCGGGAAAGGCTTCGGCGATCTGGAAGCGGGCAAGATACGGACCCTGGTTCCCGCCGATGCCGAAGCGCTGGTGAACCAGCCCTATGTCGACAGCGTGACACCAACCGTCACGACGAGCGTAACTGTCAAGCGCGCCGCCGTGGCCGTCAATGCGTCAGTCACCGGAGTTGGCGCGGACTTCTTTCGTGTACGGGGGCTTGAGCTGGCGCATGGACAACTGTTCGATGCCCAGGACGTTACCGCCTACAGCCAGAATGTGGTGATCGATGCAAACGCCGCGCGAGACCTGTTTCCAGACCGGGTAAACCCGGTGGGGCAGGTCATCCTTCTGGGCACAATGCCGGCGAGGGTTGTGGGTGTGACGAAACGGGAAAACTCCTTCGGCCCGGCGGTTGATACATTGACCGTTTATGCGCCTTACACAACCGTCATGGGCCGCATGCTGGGTCGTCCGAACGTCGACGGCATAACGGTCCGTATCAGAGACGATGTCGATCCGGGCAATGTCGAAGCGGCAGTTTCGCGCCTTCTCGAGCGTCGGCACGGCGCGAAAGACTTCTTCCTCACCAACTCGGCGACCATTCGCGAGACTATCGAGACCACCACGCAAACCCTGACGCTGCTGATTTCGTCAGTCGCCGTGATCTCGCTGATTGTCGGCGGCATCGGCGTGATGAATATCATGCTGGTATCGGTGACCGAACGCACCAAGGAGATCGGGGTTCGTGTGGCCGTCGGCGCTCGCCGCAGCGACATCCTCTCCCAGTTCCTGATCGAGGCCGTCATGGTCTGCCTTGTCGGCGGCTTCATGGGAGTGATGCTCGCCCTCGGGATCAGCGCTCTTTTCAATTTGCTGAGCCCCGACTTCAAAATGATCTTCTCTTCGGGCTCCATCATGGTGGCCTTCACCTGCTCAACCCTGATCGGAATCGTCTTCGGTTTCCTTCCCGCCCGAAATGCGGCAAAGCTGGACCCGATCGAGGCCCTGGCGCGTGACTGATGACCTGGAAACGTCTGCTCGCTAGCCGTTGCGGTCGCTTATCATTATTGAGGCTGGCGTAGTGTCACTAGGCCGATGGTTGTAAGGCTGCATCGAGCAGCTTGCGCCCATTGCCAGCGAGCCAGGACCTGAAAGGGAGAAGGTCGGGGTTAATTTCGCGCATGACTTTCAGATCGACGAGCTCGGCGAGCGGCCCGTCTACCAGGCTCTTTGCCATATGCGCGAGATCAGCGTTTGCAGCGAGAACATCGTCCGGAAACCGTTCATAGGTTATTGAGCGACCGGCTGCTTCGCTGAAAGCGACCTCAAGTTCACCTCCGGTCAGTCGATCGCTCGCGATCTTAAGTGTTGCACCGCCAAAGCGTGACTTGTCGGCAAATACGGCAGCGACAAACCTGCCGATGTCTTCCACGGCGGTAAGCTGAATGGAATGGTCGGGTCGGATCAGGGACACCAGCCGGCCCTCATCCAGACCGAAGCCAGGTCGCACCAGCATTTCCATGAAAATCATCGGCCGGATGATGGTCGTAGTCATGTCCAGCTGTCGAATATGGGCTTCGATATGAGGCTTGGCGTCGAAACGCGGAACGCCTGTCAGTTCATTCCCCACGCTGGCGCCAGACGAATAAACAAAATGGTTGATGCCGGTTTCGGCAGCGATATCCGCAATCGATATACCATGACGGACTTCGTCTTCGGCGGCCAGGTTGGCTGGCAGTACGCTAAAGACACCGTAAGCGTCTTTCATCGCGGTGCGGATTACATTTGTCTCTTCAAATGAACCCTGCACAAGCTCGACACCTGCATTCCTCAACTGGAGGGATTCAGCTTTGGTGGAATCCAGAACGAGCGCGCGAACGGGCCATCCCGCTTTCAACAGGGCTTTGGCGACTGATCCTCCCTGTTTTCCGGTTGCGCCGAAAACCAGAATGGGGTGCTTGCTATTGGTCATTTGAAACCCTCGCGTTAAACAAGGGCCATCCATATATACGAATGTAGTTCTGCCGGAAGACGGCACATTTTTCAGCGTCAGGCACAAGGATGAAACCCTTGGATGAACAGACCGATGTCAGTACACAGTACGGGTCAGAAAATGACAGGCAATTCAGGCCCATTCCGTCAAATGGGGTCTGCAGCCTGCTGAGTGACAAGTGGACCGTGCCGGTTCTCTGGCGTCTTTCGCTCGCCGAGGATCATCGGCTCCGCTTTTCAGCCTTGAGAAAAGAGGTCCGTGAAATCACCCAGCGCATGCTGACGCTCACGTTGCGCAATCTCGAGCGTGACGGCTTCGTTACACGTCACTATTTCCCTGAAGTGCCGCCACGTGTTGAGTATGAGCTGACGGATATAGGCCACGGAGCCTTGCACGCCCTTGAGGGGTTCAACTTCTGGATCCACGACAATCTGGAAGCCATCAAGGCGCGACGACGCGCTTACGACGACCAGAAGGAGCTGTAAATCCGAATCCCCGAGCCGAGTTGAGAGACACAGAGACCGCTCCAGATTAGCAACGCTTGGCTAAGACCGCGCCGGGGTCTTCAACCCCAAGCCATTCATAGAACTGACGGAAGCCGACTACGACTGGTATCTGGACACGATTCTCAAGGGTAAATTCTTCACGGCGCAGGCAGCGGCCAAGGTGATGAAGGAGAAGGGGGGCGTGATTGTCCAGACGGGTTCCATGTGGGCGATCCAAGCAATCGGCGCAACGCCATCAGCCGCCTATTCCGCGGCGAACGCAGGGGTCCACGCAATGGTCCGCAACCTCGCCATTGAACTTGCTCCGTACAATATCCGGATCAACGCAGTCGCGCCGGCAGTTGTCGAGACCCCTGTCTATAACACCTTCCTCTCTGACGATCAGGTCAAGGAGGTCCTGCCAACCTTTAACGCCTTCCACCCGCTCGGTCGGAATGGCCAGCCGCGTGATGTTGCCGAAGCGATCCTTTTCCTGGCATCCGAGCAGGCATCGTGGATTACCGGCACGATCCTTCCCGTGGATGGCGGCGTGACCGCCGGCCGCCAGTAAGGAGATCACCATGAACACGATGCAGGATTGGAATGCCTACCGTGAGACGCTGTTGGCGCGGGTAGGAGAATTCGCGAAGCACAGCCCCGATGTGTTGCGTGGGCTCAACATGGTCGAAGGCAGCGGGGCCAAAACAAAACACCTTGAGCCGAAAATACACGAGCTGATCGCCCTCGCTGTCGCGGTTACGACCCGTTGCGACGGCTGCATCTCCGTCCACGCCAAGAAGGCAGTCGAACTCGGAGCAGTGAAGGGTGAAATCGCTGAAGCTCTGGGTGTTGCCATAGCGCTCAACGCTGGAGCAGCACTCACGTATTCGGCACGCGTACTTGACGCTGTCGATGCCCTCCCATCGGACTAAGGCAGACATGCTGGCGGGGCCAAAGCGCCCCGTCAGCGATCTTCCTTCCACGCAGTGTTTTGCAGGGCAGGGCGGATCACAGTGGCCAATCCCTCCCGGAAGCTGCCTTTCGCCGAATAGGTTTTGTGTGAGTCGCGCTTATGGAGTCCACCGAGCGCAATTCCGGACGGTCAGCGATTGCGATACGAAAACTTCTGATCTGTCTGTCTGGCATCCGAAAAAAACAGGACGTGCCCGCATACCGGAAGAAATCCTCATCGCAAGGTCACGGCGCCAACCGCACAATGATCGTCGCCTCAGAGGATGACAAGTGCCGCTCAATCACCTTGGCTTGCGATGAATCAAGACCATTGATGGTAACGCTGCCGCCGATAATTGGCTCTCTCACCACCGGCTCGAAAATGACTTCTCCATCAACCAGCAACTGGGTCTTGTGCCCGAGAGCTACGCGCGTGAAATCCTCGAAGGCCTTGGCGCTTTCCGGTGTCAACGCAATTTCCACCGCAGGTCCTGCAGCAGGATCGACCGAAGTTTTCACCTTGGCGACCTTGAGCGAAATCGGTGCAATGTCCCCGCCGCCGTCGGCAGAGGTTTTGCCACCCTCATTCTGGTCGGGAGAGGAAGCGGTATCGGCTTCGGGCTTCGGGCGGTACTGGTCCAGATTGATTGAAGCCTTCGTATTGTTTTCGGGTAACGGCTCAACCCGTTGGCCAGACAGGGTCTCGGCAGTCCAGGCACGCGGCGCGGGCAAGACCGGTGGCTGATCCTCTCGCCAGATATGCACGGCCACGGTAACCTTCATGCCGCCAACATTTGCGACCGTGTTTTCCAGCACTTCGATTGTCGAGCCGTCGTGTGTTGAATTCACATAGGTCACAGTCCGCGATTTGCCGGCGCTTCTGGCCTGCGCCAGTTGCGCATCGGTCAGTTGTTTGGCCCGGTCTGCGAAGCTCGCGATCATGCCATCGATCGAAGATTGCTGGGATTGCAGCAGGGCAGCCGGATCGTAGGTTACCTTCGCGCTGAAGGTGGCTGTTTGCCGGGCCTTGTCGGCGGCTTCGAGTTTCCAGACGGTACTTGTCGGAACGAGCATCCCCTTCAGTTCTTCGCTTCCCGCAACCGTCCATTCCTTCCCGATATCGGTCGTGAAAGCTTCGGAGGATTGCCCAAGCGCAAGGATCATGCTTTCCGGCGCAAGCACGTCGATAACGACTAGGGGATTACCTTTAACCGCCTGGAGCATGCGGGAAGCCGTGTTATCAGACGAGGACGTGGACAGAAGCATTTCCATATTGGCTATGATCTGATCGGCGCCGACAAGCGCCGTCGGGGCACCGCTCGGATCCGCGTCGAATTCCAGCTCCTCGACGCCATAAGCGGCGAGCGAATTGCGAAACATGGCGTTCATCGCATAGGAATCCGCAGCGCCCGTTGCGTCCGGGGGAATGTCCGCCGAAAGCCTCCACTTCATCCGCATCCCCTCGTCGTTCTGCGACAGGACCGTTGCCGATTGACGGAAATCGCCCCGCATGACGGCGGACGATGCTTCCGGCCTGTCGAACCAAAGCGACATGTCGGTCTCGGTCGTCTTTTGAACGCGATAATGACGCTCAGTCCCAACCGCAGGTTCGTAAGGTGGAACGGTCACGCTCTCCGCCGCCTGGGCCGGGCTGACTGCCATCGTTACCTGGAATATCAGCCCGGCAGCGAGAAAGAGGGGAGGGACCAGACCGATATTACGGCGCGTTACGTTCGTGCGAATTTGCATGCCCCTCCAATTAGCTTTCCAACACCTGACACGTGGATTTCATACTGTCTATCCCAGGTTCAGCGCCAAACGGCTCCCATAAACAGTGATTTTTAATCATTGAATCCGGCCCTGCGTTGCGATTCCGCGATCATTGCACTCAGGCGGTGTCGTGGCGATCGGTCTGCTAGTTGAGGCGTTGACTGGTCCTGGCATCGAACAAATGGATCGACGCCAGATCCGGCTGAACCTGAATGGTCGCGCCCGGCTGCGCCTGCACACGTTCGCGGAAAACACCGATGACCTGGTGGTGGCCGATCATCATCGTCACCTGCGTTTCCGAACCCATTGGCTCCACCAGCAAAACCGTTGCGGTGAGGCCATGGTTGACCAGTTCGAAATGTTCCGGGCGGATGCCGTATATCGCTTCGCCTGTGGCGGGGCCGGGGGGGAGGGGCAAAACGACGCCGTCAGCCTCGAAGCCAGCGGCGGTAAGTTGTCCCTTGATGAAATTCATCGCCGGGGACCCGATGAAGCCGGCGACGAAGGGATTGGCGGGCCGGTCATAAAGCTCAAGCGGCGCCCCGCATTGCTCGACCCGTCCGGCATTCATCACCACGATCTTGTCGGCCATGGTCATGGCTTCCACCTGATCATGCGTGACATAAACGGTCGTGACCCCCAGACGCTGGTGCAACCCTTTGATTTCACCGCGCATCACCACGCGTAGCTTGGCATCGAGATTGCTGAGCGGTTCGTCGAACAGAAAAACCTGAGGATTGCGGACGATTGCGCGGCCCATGGCGACACGCTGCCGTTGCCCGCCGGAAAGCTGGCGGGGGAACCGTTCGAGCAATGGTGTCAGCCCCAGTATCTCCGCTGCCCAGTTCACCCGCTCAGTGATCTCGGCCTTGCTGCCGCCGCGATGCTCGAGCGAAAATGCCATGTTCCTGGCCACGCTCATGTGCGGATAAAGCGCGTAGTTCTGGAAGACCATGGCGATGTCGCGGTCCTTTGGTTCGATTTCGTTGACGACACGGCTGCTGATCGAGATATCGCCGCTGGTCACGGTTTCAAGGCCTGCGATCATCCGCAGCAGGGTGGATTTGCCACAGCCCGAAGGGCCGACGAGGACAACGAATTCGCCATCGGCAATATCGATATCGACACCATGGATGGTGGCGAGTGCGCCATAGCTTTTCTTGACGGATCTAAGGGTAACGGGTGCCATGGGTCAGCCTTTCGATTAGCCTTTGAGCCCGGTATGGGCGAGGCCTTCGACGAATTGTTTCTGCGCAACGATGAAGACGATGAGTACGGGGATGGCGGTCATCGTTGCTGCGGCAAGCTGGATGTTCCACATCGGTCCGCCATAGGCGTCGGTAAATTGTGTCAGTGCCTGGGGCAGGGTGAACCTGTCGGGGCTGGAAAGAAAGACGATGGGTTCGAGATAGAGGTTCCAGCTGCCGAGAAATGTGAAGATCGCAACGGCGGCCAGCGCCGGACGGGAAAGCGGCAGCGCGATGGTCCAGAATATCTTGAACCGGCCGAGGCCATCGACCCGGGCGGCTTCCTCCAGTTCCACGGGCAGGGAGATGAAGAACTGGCGCATGATGAAGGTGGCGAAGACCGCCGGCGCACCGAAGATCGGCACCAGGATGAGCGGCCAGTGTGTGTTGACCATGCCCCATTTGAGAAACATCCGGAACAGTGGAACCAGCGTCACTTCGGATGGGATCAGCAGCCCCACCAGCACCACCATGAAGATGGCGTTGGCGAAGGGGAACCTGATGCGCGCAAAGGCATATCCGGCCATCGATGCCACTGCCATGGTGCCGATGGTGACGATTGCGGCGATATAGGCGGAGTTCCAGTATTGCAGCGCGAAGGGCTGTATTCTGAAAACGTCGGAATAGGACGAAAAATCGAAGGCGCGCGGCCATATATCAGGCGGAAAGGCAAATATCTGGCTGACGGGTTTGACAGACGACGTCACCATCCACCAGGTCGGAAAGACGAAGGGGACAAGCAGCACGCAGAGTATGAAATAGATCAGCGCCTGCGCGCGTGGGCTGAGTTCAGTTTTCATAGAATACGAACTTTCTGCGCAAGTGCCATTGGATGAAGGTGAGAGCGCCGACAATGACCAGCAGGATGATGGAGAGTGTCGAACCGTAACCGAAGAGGTAGAACTGGAAGGCCTGCTGATAGAGGTAATAAACGAGAACCGTCGTGGAAAAACCCGGCCCGCCCTGAGTGAGGATCATGATCTGCGCAAAGACCTGCAACGCGCCGACGATCGTGACGATGGAGGCAAGCAGGATCGTCGGGCTGATCATCGGCAGGGTGATGCGATAGAACTGCTTGAAGCGCGGCACACCGTCGACGCGCGCGGCTTCGAACAGTTCCCGCGGCACGCCCTGCAGTGCTGCGAGAAACAGGATCATGTTGAGGCCGAGATTCTTGAGCGCCTGCACGACGATGACCGAGATCATCGCCGTTGTGGGGTGGCGCAGCCAGTTGGGACCCTCGACGCCGATCATTTGCAGGAGGCCGTTGATGCCGCCATTATTCTGCAGCAAAAAGCTCCAGACGATTGTCCAGGCGACCAGCGACACTACCACTGGCGAAAAGAACAGCGTGCGGAACACGGTCATGAAGGCCAGCTTCTGGTTCAACAGCAATGCAAGTCCCAGCGCCAGGCTCATATTGAGGAGCGCTAGCCCGCCCGAGAACACGGCGGTCACGGCCATCACCTCGCCTATGGCCGGGTCGCTGAGCAGCTTCTGGTAATTGGCAAGGCCGGTGAACCGGAAAGATCCCGCCAGCACGTTCCACTCATGCAGCGAATACCAGAAGACCAGCACCAGCGGAACGAGCACGAAGACAACGATGCCGATGAGTTGCGGCGCTATGAACAGATAACCGGTGGCGGCGTCCCGCCGCGCCATGGTCCAGAAGCCGCGCCGGGCCTGTGTTTGCGCCGTCTGGAGGGCAAGCGTCATGGCTTTTCTTCCTTCTGCTTTTCGCATCCACGCAAAATCGGATGACTACGAAGCGTCAATTGGCCGCCAGCAATGGGTCGAGACGGCCGCAAAGCGCTTGCAGGACAGCCGCAACGTCGGCATCGGGACGCCAGAGACCGTCCAGGCTGGCACGAACGGTTTGTTGCAGCCGGGCAAAATTGAGAACCTGCTGCGTCGACTGACCGGTGGCGACGCCACGAATGACTACGGCCTCTATCTGTTTGCGCGACAGCAATGGGTTGGCGGCCGCGAGCACATCGGCGGTGAGCAGGCTCTGCCGCGCCGGCGGGAAAAACCGCGCGAGCTTGGCTACATTAGGCTTGGAGGAGAAAAATGCCAGGAATTCCGCCGCGAGCTTGGGATTTTTGCCGCTGGCCATGACGCCAATGCCCGCCCGACCTGTAACGGCATAGTCACCTGCAGGCCCTGTGGGCAAAGGCACGAGATCCCAGTCGAAGGCCTTGTCGCCTTTCGGCAGCAGCGCTGCGCGGCTGATCTGGGTGGTCGTCATCGCCGCATCCCCGGCAAAGAAATCGGCCGAAACACCAGGCCCCGGCATGGCTTTCTTCACGAAGATCGCATCGTGGATGAAGCGCATGGCATCAACCATCTCCGGGCTGGCAAAAGCACAGGACTTGGTGTCTTTGGACCAGGGATAGGCATTCCAGCCGGTATAGACTTCGGCAAGGTTCTCCCAGGCCTTGTATTCAAAATCACGAATGATCAATCCCTGTTTGCCGGTGGCTGCGACTTTCGCGGCCGTCGCAATGGCATTGTCCCAGTTCCATTCGCCGGCAGCGATCATCTCGGCGGGCGTCTTTGCGCCTGCCGCCCGGATCATGTCGTTGTTGACGAAAACGCCGAAGGGCGATGTCGAGAATGGATAGAGATATTGCACCCCTTCATGCGACCAGGCGGTGAGTGTTGCCGGGGGGAAATCGCCCATGTCGTAACCTTCGGTGTTGGCAAAGGTTTCAGTGAGGGGATAAAGCGCTCCGGCGGCCATGAAGTCGGGCGCGGTCGTGTCGAAAAGCCAGGCCAGATCGGGGGGATTGCCACCGGCGATCTGGGTGGTCAAGGTTGTGGCATAACCTTCGTAGGCAAGCGAATCGTAGGTGATCTTGACGCCGGGATGGCTCGCCTCAAACTCATCGGCGATCTCGTTGAACAGGGCCAGATGGGCTTCGTTGGCGCTCCAGATGGCCATCCGCAATTCCTGCGATAAAGCCGGTGAAACCAGCCCGGACGTGACCAGGAAACCGGCCATTGCAATTTTCACTATACTCCTGCGCATAAATAATCCTCCCAGATTATACGTATTAGCTAGTAGCCGCGAATATCAGGCCAATGGCGCTCCACCCCTTGGCGTTCAATATGGGTGTGGAACTCCGCCAGCCGCTTTTCATCGGCATGCACGCCATGCGGGGTCTCGCCCCTGTCGAGGCAATAGGCGGCCAGCATGCCTGCCACTTCGCCGATGTTCCATTCGACCGGATGCAGCCTGTAACAACCATTGGTGATATGCGTGGTGCCGATATTCTTGGAAGCGGCCAGCAGATTTGTTTTGTGGCGGGGAATAAGGGCACCCAGCGGAATTTCGAAAGGGCAGGCGCCGACATCGATATAATTATCGCCGCCCGTCGAGGGGTGCAGGTCGATGCGGTACATGCCGACGCCGATGCTATCCGGGTAATGTACCGCACCGCGATCGCCGCGCACTGCAAGCGACAGATCCTGCTCGACCACCGTGGTCAGGGCACGAATGCGACGGCTTTCACGGATATAGGGCGCCATTGCCAGGCCATGTTCCGTGCCGGTAATGTCGCCGCGCAGGCGCAGGCCCGGAAAGCCCTGGCCGCCATCCGGGCGAGGCGCCTCGGTCTGCATCCAGTAGAACATGGAATAGGACAGGCTTGCCGCATCGGCCAGCCGCTCAGCATATTGTTCGGGGGTAACGTCGATGATCGGCGCCTCGAAATAATCGATCATCGGCCAGTTCACGAGGCAGATATCGCTGGCATAGGCGCCGGGCCGAAATGTATGGCGGGCGGCAATACGGCGGAATATCCACAGGCTCATATCGCCGGCGCTGTGGCGCTGGTCGGCGACGTCGCGTGTTGCGTTGTCGACCGGGTTGGGATCAAAGAACCGGCGGCTGCGCTCCAGTGTACGCGGGTTGGGCGAGTCCCAGCTCAACAGCGGGCCGCCCCAGAATTCGGGGGCAACCTGACGCCAGTGGTCGTACCGGGCGGGTTTGTCGATGACATGGTTGCCGTCAACCTGATCGACGGCGAAGCAGATCGAGACGGCCTGCTGATTGTGCGGTTGCGCCTCCGCCGGCGCGCTCGGCTCGCCGGTTTCGGATTGGGCTTCGAAACCAATGACATAGTCGGTTGCGGTCAGCGGCAGCAGATCGCCCAATTCGGTCGCGTCGATAATGTAGCGGGCCGAGCAGGAGATGAGATCGCCCGTATTGCAATGGCGCAGCGTCACGGCCCGCACGGTGTCGCCGTCGGCCTCCGCTGCGATCGGCTCATAGGGCTTGAGGATGGTCAGCTTGCCGCCGGCCGCGTAAGGCGCAAGCATTGCCTCCATCATCGCCAGCGAAACGCGTGGTTCATGGCAGAGGCGAGATACGTTGCCGTCACCGGGGTTGAGCGTGAGATCCGCCCGGGCGGTGTCCGTCAGCGGATAGTGGTCGCGGTAATATTGCCGTACGCCGGTGCGCAGGGCGCGATAGCTGGCCGTGATCCCGAACTGTTCAACCCAGCTGTGCTCATCGGGCGGCACCGCCTGGCTGGTCAGCTGGCCGCCAATCCAGTCGAATGCTTCTGTCAGGATAACGCTGCGGCCGTTGCGCAGGGCCCCAAGCGCCGCGGCCACGCCGCCAAGTCCGCCGCCAACCACAAGAATATCTGCATTGTATTCTCTCACGTCAGGTTCTCTTTCCTTAAGTTGGGCCTTGATTTGGGGAGCCAAGCGTTTCGCCTGCCACGATGTCGCAGCCCAGCAGTATTTGCCGCACGGGGCCGGGGGGGCTGGTGAGGGTTTCGACCAGCATGGAGGTCGCCTGCCGGCCCATCTCTTCGCGGGGGATGGCATAGGAGGTGAAGACGCGTTGCGACCGGAATGTATGCGTTCGTGTGCCGCTTCCCAGCACCACGATGGAAAGATCGTTGGGGAGGCTCACTCCCTGGGCGCGGGCATGATTGTCGAAAACCATCGCTTCGGCCACTTCGGCAAAAAAAACGACGCTCGCTCCGCTGGCGCGAACGGCGGCCAGTTGCTCGGCCGGATCGCCATTTTCAGTCTCGTGGGAATAGACCAGTTCCGCCGCGCCCTCGATTGCGGCGAGAAAACCACGCCAGCGGTCGCTGATGGATTCCGCCGGGCCCGTCGCACCGATAAAGGCGAAGCGGCGATGGCCGGCGACAAGCGCCTCTCGGACAAGAGCATGCGTGGCTGTCACGTAATCCGCGCCAACATAACGCACCGGCCCGCCGGCATCGTCACGACGACCGACTGCGACATAGGGATAGTCACCGGCAACCAGTTGGGCCAATTCATCGCGGTCGAACTGACTGCCCAGAATGAGGCATCCGTCAGCAAGTCGAAGCCGACCTGTTTCCCCGAAGATGCGCTTGCGGCCGTTGTCGTCGCGCGCCGCAGCCGTCATCAGCAGAAGGTCGTAGCCCAACCTCTCCGCTTCCTCCTCTATTCCCATCAGAAAAGGCGTGTAGAAATCCGCCTGCGCAATCGGGAAAGCCGGCTGATAGGTGAATACGCCCAGAATCCGGTTGGCACCCTTGACCATGCTGCGCGCGATGGGATCCGCCACATAACCGGTGTCGCGAATGGCCTTCAGCACACGCTCCCGCGTTTCAGGCGGGATACGACCTTCAGCGGATTTCGCCTCGTTTAGCACGAGCGAAACCGTTGCCTGGCTGACCCCCGCGAAGATCGCAATGTCCCGTTGCGTCAAGCGCCTAACCATCGAAACCTCATTTCCTGTCGCTTGCTAATTCGTATTAGCTGCTTATGCGTATAAACAAGGTTTGCGAGAGGATGTCAAGAGTGAGGCACTCCACGATGATGTCGGGAGACGTGATGCGCTCCAGGCAGACCCTGCCGAACCTTGGGATCAGCGCCATAGAGCATGAGGGCCGGGTGAAGGAAGGAATTGCAACAATCGTGGCGAGGTTCAGATGCGTCGTGCCTTTATCGTGTTCATGACGAAGCTTGTCTCGATGGTGTCGACGCATTTCAGCTTTGCGATCTTGTCTTTGATGAAGCGCTCGTAGTCCTCCAGCCCGCCACACATGACCTTGAGCATGTAATCCCTCGAGCCGGTGACCAGATGACATTCGAGAACCTCATCCCAGTTGAGAACGGCCGCCTCGAACATTCGGATTTCGTCGTCGTGCTGGCGGCTGAGGCGGACGGATGCAAGGGCGGTCATCGTCCATCCCTCGATTGCCGGATCGATAATCGCGGAATACCCTTTGATCGCCCCCACTTCCTCCAGCCGCCGAAGCCGCCGCAGACACGCGGATGCCGACAATCCCACCCGCTCGGCAAGTTCGTTGTTTGTGACCCGCGCATCGGCGGACAATTCCCTGAGTATCCGTTTGTCGATCTGATCCGCAATTTTCTGCGACATAAAGGAAAATTCTCCGCAATATATTGCGTCATCAGACATGTCTGCGCCTTAAAATGCAAGTTATTTTGGCCTGATTGCATGTAACCTGCAGACAGTTCAACGCCAGCCAAGGGATCATCGGAAATGACCGCGCCGCATCCGTCCAAAACCCACATCGGCAATCACGCTCTCCATCCTGAAACCCAGATGCTTAATTACGGATATGATCCGGAATTGTCGGAGGGCGCCGTAAAGCCGCCTGTGTTTTTGACATCGACTTTCGTCTTCAAGTCGGCAGAAGACGGGCGTGACTTCTTCGACTACGTCTCCGGGCGCAAGGAGCCGCCGGAGGGCAGGGGGGCGGGCCTCGTCTATTCGCGTTTCAACCATCCGAACAGCGAAATCGTTGAAGATCGTCTTGCCGTTTACGAACGTACGGAGAGCTGTGCGCTCTTCTCATCCGGCATGTCCGCCATTTCAACGACGCTTTTTGCTTTCGTCCGGCCCGGCGATACCGTGCTGCATTCCCAGCCCCTGTATGGTGGCACGGAGACGCTGCTGGCCAAGACCTTCCATAATTTCGGCGTGTCTGCCGTGGGTTTCGCCGACGGCGTCAGCGAAGCTTCGGTGATGGCTGCGGCAGAGGAGGCGATGGCGAAAGGCAGGGTGTCTGTCATCCTTATCGAAACCCCCGCCAATCCGACAAACAGCATTGTCGACATCGCGATAATGGGCCGCGTCGCTGATGTGATCGGCCAAAAGCAGGGGCACAGGCCGATCATCGCCTGCGACAACACGCTTCTCGGCCCGGTGTTCCAGCGACCTATCGAGCACGGTGCCGATATCTCCCTCTATTCGCTGACGAAATATGTTGGCGGGCACTCCGATCTCATTGCCGGGGCTGCGCTCGGTCGGAAAGATGTCATGAAGCAGGTGAAGGCCTTGCGTGGCGCTATCGGCACGCAGCTTGATCCGCATTCATGCTGGATGCTTGGCCGCTCCCTTGAGACGCTGCAGATCCGGATGGAGCGGGCGGACAACAATGCCAGGGTCGTGGCTGAATTCCTGAAGGCGCACCCGAAGGTCGAAAGAATCCACTACCTGCCGTTCAGCGAGCCGGCGTCCGCTGTGGGCAAGGTGTTTGCGGCTCAATGCACCGGCGCGGGATCGACATTCTCGTTTGATATCATCGGCGGCCAGGCCGCATCCTTCAAATTCCTCAATGCCCTGACCATATTCAAACTCGCGGTGAGCCTTGGCGGTACGGAGTCTCTTGCTTCCCACCCGGCAACCATGACGCATTCGGGAGTTCCCGCCGATGTTCGCCAGCGCATCGGCGTGCTGGATTCCACAATCCGGCTGTCAATCGGTATCGAACATCCCGACGATCTTGTCGCTGACCTGGCCCTCGCCTTGGACAAGTCATGACGCGGAGAAAGATGTAACCTCGAATGGATGGAAGGCGAATGCTGCGGCAGATTCTCGCGCTGCCCAGCTTCGCCTGCCAGCTTCAGGCGGACTATTCGGGCGAGGCGCAGTCTTTAGATGACATGGGCATTATGCAGGGCGGTCAGCACCTCGTTCTTGAGGCTGGCGAGTTGCGGCGACCTTCGGTCACGCGGGCGCGGTACGTCCACCTCTATCCGCTGCTGGATACGGCCGTCATGGGCGCCCATCATGTAAATCCGGTCACCGAGATAGAGTGCTTCGTCGATATCGTGGGTGACGAGCAGGAAGGAAATTCTGCGCTGTTCGACGATTTTCAGCACCAGATCCTGCAATTTCATCCGCGTGAAAGCGTCCACCGCACTGAAGGGCTCATCCAAAAGCAAGATGCGTGGCCGGGTATAGAGTGCCCTTGCTATGGTCACCCGCTGCGCCATGCCGCCTGAAAGGGCCTTTGGCAACGCGCCAGCGTGGCCGCTCAGGCCCACATCGTTGATCAGGCCCTCCACCCGCTCGACATCATATTTCTTGCCGGCGGCGTAACCTATATTCTCGGCAACCGTCAGCCAGGGCATCAGGCGGGGTTCCTGAAACACGAAGGCGATGGGCGGCGAGGCCTCATCTCCTTCTGCCGGCTGAACCTTGACCGTGCCGGAAAAACGCCGGTCGAGACCGGCGGCAATGCGCAGCAACGTGCTCTTGCCGCAGCCGCTGGGGCCAAGAAGAACCGCCGCTTCACCATCACCCAGCGTCAGGTGGATATCCTGAAGGACGACCGTATCGCCGAAAGCTTTTTCGCGCACATCGACATTGAGCAGGCTCACCGCAGCGGCCCTCCTTCTTGAAGGGAATAGGTGTCACGCCAGCGCAGGCAGCGCTCCTCGACGATCTTGAACAGGCTGTCGGAAATCTTGCCAAGCACCGCAAGGCAGATGATGGCGATCATCACCAGATCGGGCCGCGAAAGCTCCCGCCCGTCGGAGAGCATGTAACCGATGCCTTCGGAGGCGGCCAGAAGCTCGGCTGCGACGACACTCAGCCAAGCCAGCGACAGCCCGTAACGCAGACCGGTGAACAGGTGCGGCAAAGAGGCGGGAATGAAGATCCGCCACACCAGAACGGGCAGCGGCTGGCGATACATCTCGCCCACTTCCACCAGCTTGCGGTCGACATTTCTGATGCCGGAGAAGAGGTTGAGGTAAACTGGGAAAAACGCGCTTTTGGCGATCAGCACGATTTTTGAAGTTTCTCCAATGCCGAACCAGATCATCAGCAGCGGCACCCATGCAAGGCTGGGCACGGCGCGCAGCGCCTGAAATGTCGGCTCGAGATAACGTTCGGCAGCAATGACCAAACCGACCAGCGAACCAACGACGACCGCAAGCAGCGAGCCGATGACGAAGCCGACAAAGACGCGCGCGGTACTGGCCGCAACATTCGTCCACAACGGACCTTCGGCAAGCCGCATAAACGTCTCGTAAAGTTCGGAAGGCGGCGGCAGCACATAGGGGCTGACCCAGCCCAAACGGACGAAAAGCTCGAGAAGTACCAATGAGCCGACCGGCACGATCGCGCCGCGCAGATCGAAGCGGCCAAAGAAATTGCCCACCCGCCGCAAGAACGGCAAGCGGGAGGGGAATTGTCTGGCAGTCTGCTTCACGCGCTGGAATTCGCGCGGATGGGAATTCATGCGCCGAGTGCCTTTTTCGCCGGTGCCGGATCGATCAGCGATGACAGGACATTATCGACATTGACGCCCGGGCGCAGAACATCATCGCCGAGCAGTGGCGTGACGATGCGGATCGAGTTCAGCAATTCCTCACCCGGAACGGGATCCTTCCAGTCGCGCTTGTTGATTGTCAGCTCGGTGATCTTGGGATCGTTGCCGGTAACCTTGGTGACGAAATCGATGAATTCGCGGTTATTCTCGCGGATCCATTTCTGCGTCTCCACCCAGACGCCGAGCAGTCGCTCGACCGCTTTCGGGTGCTTTGCCAGAAACTCTTCGGAAACGCTGAAGACGCTGCCGTCGCGCCAGCTGCGCTCGTCGAAAATCGCCCTGTCGCCGGCAAGCTCCGCCTGGGAGGTATGCGGATCGATACCGACCCAGGCATCGACCTGACCCTGCTGCAGCGCGTTGAAGCCTTCCGGATGTTGCAGGTTCACGACCTTCAGATCGTCGATCGACAGCTTGTTTTGGTCAAGCGCGCGCACCAGGGTGAAATAGGGCGCCGTGCCCTTGGTGACTGCGATGGTCTTGCCCTTGAGATCGGCAACGGTCTTGACCGGCGAATCCGGGCGCACCTGAATGATGGAGGAACCGCCCCAGCTTGCCACATAGATGACCTTCAGCGGCACGCCGTTGGCGCGGGCCAGAAAGGCCGACAGTGCGGCCGAACCGGCAAAATCGGTCGAGCCGACCTTCAGGAATTCCAGCGAATTGTTGCTGCCGCGGGACTGCACCCAGGTGATCTTGGTGCCGACATCCTTAAAAGCGTCCTCAAGCCAGCCCTTGTTCTTTATCAGCAGCGTGTGCGAGGAGTAAAATCCCCAGTCAAGTTTCAGCTCCGCAGGGAAATCCGAAGAGGCTTGGGCGAGCGCGCGGCCCGTGACCAGCGGTGCTGCGAGAGCGCCAGCAAGGCCGAATTTGAGGATCTGGCGACGGGAATGTTCAGCCTTCATATTAATTCACCTAATTTATGTATTTTGTGTAATTAAAAGGTAAGGGCGGGGGTTTTTGAGGTCAATCCGCCCTTCTGGAACCTCATGCCAAACTTCGCGGCGGGCGTGGAAAATCTCCCTAGCTTTGTCGCAATCGGCGCGATGGCGCTTTATTGAGGGAAAAAACGATTGGCTGGCCGTTGCAGCCCCAGATGGTCGCGCAATGTCGGCCCCTCATAGTCCTTTCGAAACAGACCACGCCTTTGCAGTTCCGGCACCACCTGCGTGGTGAAGTCATCAAGGCCGTCAGGCAGGAAAGGGAAGGTGATGTTGAAACCGTCAGAACCTTCTTCGTGCAGCCATTTTTCCATCTCGTCGGCGATGGTTTCTGGCGTGCCGACGAAGGCGAGGCCGGCATAACCGCCCAACCGCTGGGCAAGCTGGCGCACCGTCAGGCCTTCGTTTCTGGCGAGTTCGATGACCCTTTCACGGCTGGATTTGCTGGCATTCGTCTCCGGAATATCAGGCAGGGGAGCATCGGGATTGAAGCCGGAAACATCGTGGCCGAGCGCAATCGAAAGCGAGGCGATCGCGCTGTCATAATGGACGAGGCTGTCGAGCCTGGCGCGTTTGGCCTTGGCCTCCTCCACCGTATCGCCAACCAGAACGAAAGCGCCGGGCAGGATGACAATTCCGTCGCGGGAGCGGCCAGCGGCGACAGTTCTGTCCTTGACGTCCCTGTAAAAGGCCTTTCCCGCGGCAAGCGTGGGTGTCGCCGCAAAAACCACCTCGGCTGTTTCGGCCGCAAGCTGGCGTCCTGGCTCGGATGCGCCTGCCTGAACGATGACAGGCCAGCCCTGCACCGGACGCGCGATGTTCAGCGGCCCGCGCACGGAAAATTCAGGTCCCTTGTGATTGAGGACATGCATTTTTTCCGGATCGAAGAACAGCCCGCTATCGACATCGCGTATGAAGGCGTCGTCAGAAAAGGAGTCCCAGAGGCCGGTGACGACATCGTAAAATTCACGTGCCCGCCCGTAGCGCTCGGTGTGATCAGGCTGTTCGTCGCGGCCGAAATTCCGCGCAGCATCCGGGTTGGACGTGGTGACGATGTTCCATCCGGCACGACCATTGCTGAGATGATCGAGAGACGCAAAACGTCGCGCCACATGATAGGGCTCATCGAATGTGGTGGAAGCGGTGGCGACCAGCCCGATGCGCGAGGTGACGGCGGCGAGTGCTGAAAGCAGGGTAAAAGGTTCGAAGGACGTTACGGTGTGGCTGCGGCGCAGGGCTTCCGTTGGCATGTTCAACACCGCCAGATGATCGGCCATGAAGAATGCGTCGAATTTCGCGGCTTCCAGCTGTTGCGCAAAGCGCGCCAGATGGGCGAAGTTGAAATTCGCGTCCGGGAATGCACCCGGATAACGCCATGCGCCCGTGTGGAGGCTGACGGGCCGCATAAAGGCACCAAGATGCAGTTTGCGATCATTTGCCATTCGGCTTTACCCTCTCGTCGATGTTTTTGATCCGGGCTGCTGGCCTTGCCGTGGAAGAGCAAGGCAGGCCCGATTGCCATCGCGACGATATCCCTGCCGCGAACCGGGCGCGGCAAAGACCATTCCGATTATTGGTGGCAAACCGAAAGATTTTTTCTACGGGGCTGGATAGCCGGGTTCAGCAGCGTGTGAGGTCAACCACGATATTGAAACGACGCCCGTTGGCGCAGCCGAGCTTTTGAAAGACGCTAGTAGTCAAGATGGAGACAAGGTCCTCACCCCTTT
The DNA here is from genome assembly GCF_005221385.1 of Agrobacterium tumefaciens. Classification (NCBI taxonomy): domain Bacteria; kingdom Pseudomonadati; phylum Pseudomonadota; class Alphaproteobacteria; order Hyphomicrobiales; family Rhizobiaceae; genus Agrobacterium; species Agrobacterium tumefaciens. The sequence continues at coordinate 1,459,776 of NZ_CP039904.1, forward strand.
TTGCGCCGGTGTCCGCCGCGCGCCGTTTCTCATTCCCCCACAACCACTCCTTCGCGTCGTGGATCGGCACTGCCGGCCAAACCTCGGGCGGTCATCTCGATAGCATGCAAACCGGAATTCATCTCACCCGGTTTCACCTCGTAGCCCAGTGCCTTCAGCGGACCGACCAGATCTTCCGCGCTGGTGCCGGCCTCTATGTCATAGGTGCCGAACCGGTTGATGAGATGCGGCTGGGCGACGATCACTTCCACCGGCATACCCCAGTCAATGTAGGCGATGAGCGCCTGCGCCACATAGCCGATGATCTGGCTGCCGCCGGGCGAACCAATGGCGAGCAGCGGTTTTCCATCCTTCATCACGATAGTCGGGGCCATGGAGGAACGCGGCCGTTTGCCGGGCTCGACACGGTTGGCGATCGGCAGGCCGCCATCATGGGTCTTGAAAGAAAAGTCCGTCAACTCGTTATTGAGCAGGAAGCCATTCGTCATCAGACGCGAGCCGAAGCCGCTTTCGATCGTTGTTGTCATCGAGACCACGTTGCCCTCCTTGTCGGCAATGACAAAATGGCTGGTGGAGGGCAATTCGAGCGCGGCATCCCGGCCGAAAAGGAGCGCGTGGTCCCATTCCGGCTCACCGGCCTTGACGGCATCGGTGGCCAACGCCTTGTCGCCGTCGAGCAGCTTTGCCCGCTCGCCCAGGTACGTTTTGTCCAGCAGGCCCTTGATCGGCAATGGCACAAAATCGGTGTCAGCGACGTAACGCTCACGGTCGGCGAAGGCGAGACGCTGCGCGTCGCCGATAATGCGCCAGCTTTCGACATTTCTCGGCCCCAGGGACTTGAGATCAAAATTCTCCGCCATGCCGAGCATCTGGCCGATGGCGATGCCGCCCGACGATGGTGGTCCCATGCCGCAAACATCAAGTGCGCGATAGATAAAACAGACCGGCTCGCGCTCGATGATGCGATAGTTGGAAAGATCGGAAAGCGACAGCACACCGGGATTGTCGGACACCTCGCGCACGGTCTTGACGATAGCCTCGGCAATTCGCCCCTTGTAAAAGGCATCGGCGCCACCTTTGGCGAGAGCGGCAAGCGTCTCGGCATAGGCTGGGTTTTTCAACAGCGTGCCGGTCTGCAGGGCGGCCCCTGATGTGTCAAAGAAATAGGACCGGGGCTCTGAATATTTCTTCAACCGATCGCCCTCGGACGCGATCAGGGAGGCAAGACGCGGCGAGACTTTGAAACCCTCGGTCGCCAGTTTTTCCGCCGGCTTCAGCAGGCTTGCCCATTCCGCCTTTCCATAGCGTCTGTGCGCTTCCTCTAAAAGTCGCACCGTTCCCGGCGTGCCAACGGAACGGCCGCCGATGACTGCGTCCATGAATTTAAGCGGCTGACCTTTGTCATCCAGGAAGAGTTTTGGCGAGGCTTCCATCGGCGCCGTCTCCCGGCCGTCCAACGTCGTCAGCTTGCCGCTTTTCGCATTATAATAGACGAGGAAGGCACCGCCGCCGAGACCAGAACTCTGCGGTTCAACGAGGCCCAGCACGGACTGCACCGCCACCATAGCATCAATGGCGTTGCCGCCCGCGGCGATCACGTCGCGCCCAGCCTCGGCCGCCAGCGGATTGGCAGCCGCGACCATGAAGCTTCCTGACTCGACACGTCTGGCCGTCGCGACATCAGTCGCCTTCTCGGGCGCGACCATGTCGGACGCCTGCTGGGCAGAGGCGATAGCGGTGGAAAGCATGAGGGCGAGAAAAGCCTCAGCGAGAAATCTTACTTCCATTCGATTTATCCTCCGGAGGCGCGCAATCGGTAATGTAAGCAGGGCCAGTAATGTAAGCATGGCATCCAACTGAGCCAACAGGTAGATCGAACCCGCAATGACTAAGATACGGATGACTTCCGAACTCGTCCTTCCCTCTCCGAAAAGACGCCAGCCTCTGGCACTATGATGGCTCCGGCGACATGCGAAGTCTATGCCATACACGAGTTGGTGCTCAATGATTTCGCTTTAAGTGAGAAGGCGCATTGCGCTGTTGTATCCTGGTCGTGCTAATATTCGGGTATGGGATTCGGAATTTTCATTCATCGCTCAGATTCAATTTACGACGACAGTCCGGCTGAACAGTACCAGTTTCCGAGCCAATATCTCGGTCGTGTACAAGCTTGTCTCGGTGATTGGATCATCTATTATGAGCCGCGCAAGGTTGCAGCGACGCGTGGTTATTTTGCTGTCGCCAAAGTCGCCCAGATCATTTCGGACACTAAGGCGGCCGGCATGTATCTGGCGTTGATTGAGCCGGGAAGTTACCTTGATTTTATCAATCCTGTTCCGTTCGGTGGGCCAGACGGCGTCATCGAGCGCGGTCTGTTGAATGAAGAGGGCCGGATTTCTGGTAGGGCACAGGCGGCAGTACGCCCGATATCAGCGGCGGACTTCAATCGCATCGTGTCGATTGGCCTGGATGAGCTGGAACCCGAGTTGCCGCGTTTGGACGAGCCGAGAGAGATGCGGCTTTCTAACGGATTTGACGACCGGGTTCAGGCGCCCTTCGTGGTCGAAGAAGAGCGTGAGCGTGTTGCCCAGCTTTCGTCACGAATTGTGCGAGATCGCCTGTTTCGCCGGCTCGTTTTGCAGGCTTACGACAAGCGCTGTGCGATCACGGGCCTGAAGCTTATCAATGGCGGTGGACGTGCGGAAGTCGATGCTGCGCATATACGTCCGGTGGAGGCAAATGGCCCTGATATACTTTGCAATGGCATCGCCCTTTCAGGAACGGCGCACTGGATGTTCGATCGTGGGTTAATCGGTCTCTCCGATAAACTTGAGATCCTGATTTCACGGCAGGCCAATGATCGAGAGAGAATCCGCGGTTTGATCAACAAGACAGGGCGAGCGATCGTGCCGTTTCGATCGATTGAGCAGCCACACCCACATTTTCTCCAGTGGCATCGTGAGAATTGCTTCAAGGTTTGAATATTTAGTCATGGCGGCGTGTAGGCCGCTCAGTCAGGGGTCGCAGATACTCTATACCGCCGGTCGGCCATCGAGAGACGACGATCGACAATGTTCTCTATATCGGAATATGGCCGTACCCTCTCTCAAATCCCCGATCCATCGAGTTCGCGATCATCCTCGCCTTTCCAGGGGGATGGCATTGCGAGACCATCGGCATTGGCCAGGGGAACCGGCATCCAACACTTCAATTCCGGCTCGGCATATTCGATGATCCGGCCCGGTGACGAGTCTGAAGCGCGCCAGCCTTCCGAGCCGAACCGGTCGCTCTTCGCCCAATATGCAAGATCCACCTGGGCAGGCCCCTGTTCTGACGAGCGTATCGTTACGAGGATCCGGTTGCCGTTTTTGGGCGCACTTGCCATGTGGCGCCATTGCTGTGCCTCATCCATCATCTTCCTCCCTGTCCATGGCTGCAAGTGTCACCTCACCATTTAAAACGGTCAACTCAAACTTTGCGCATGATGCGCTGATTGGTTTACAAACCAGCAGCCCATTTATGCGGGCCTTTTCTTGCAACATTTTATTGGGCAGCGGTTCGCAAGTGGCGAACGCCCGAGCTTGAAATTGGCCGGGAGATCGTGCTTGTTCAGGGCCAGCAGGGGGTAAGGCTCGTCCTCCACCAGCAACCGGCGACCTGAATCGAGGAATACGGCATGAAGAAGCTCATCAACGACCCATCCACCGTTGTGCGGGACATGCTCGAAGGTGTGGTGGCGCTCAGCCCTGCCACAGTCCTGCTTGCAGACGAGAACGTGGTTATCCGCTCTGGCCTTCCGGAAACGGAAAAGCGCAAGGTGGCGGTTCTGTCGGGCGGGGGTAGTGGACATGAACCGGCTCATGCAGGTTATGTCGGCGCGGGCATGCTGACTGTTGCCGTTGCAGGCGATGTCTTCACGTCGCCAAGCACCGATGCGGTTCTTGCCGGTATAAGGGCTGCGGCTGGACCTGCTGGCGCCTTGGTCATTGTCAAGAACTACACGGGTGACCGGCTGAATTTCGGACTGGCAGTCGAACTGGCAAGGGCGGAAGGAATTCCGGTCGAGATTGTGGTCGTTGCCGATGATGTTGCATTAAAGGACACGGTTCCCGCTGACCGTCGCCGAGGTATTGCAGGCACTATCCTAGTCCACAAGCTCGCTGGCGCGGCCGCCGAGCAAGAACTTCCCCTGCATGAGGTGGCCCGGATTGCACGGGACGCGGCCGAAAAAATATCCTCCATGGGTGTATCGCTGGGTTCCTGCACTCTGCCCGCGGTGGGCAGGCCGGGCTTTGTGCTTGGCGAAGCGGAAATCGAAGTCGGGCTCGGAATTCATGGCGAACAGGGCGTCCGGCGGATGCCCATCGCCTCGGCGGATGAGCTGGTGAAACTGGTCCTCGAAACGATCGAAGCGGATAGCGGGCTGAAGAGCGGAGACCGGGTCGCGTTGCTGGTCAACGGGCTGGGATCAACGCCGCCAATGGAGCTCGCGATCGTGGCGCGATCTGCGGTCACCCAACTGGAAAAAAAGGGTGTTGTGGTTGAGCGGGCGTGGGCCGGTACCTTCCTTTCCGCTCTGGACATGCCGGGTTTTTCGTTGTCGCTCATGCATGTCGACGAGGCAGCGCTCAGCCTCATCGATGCGCCAACCGATGCCAGCGCATGGCCACGCGGCGGTGTGGTGAACCGCGAGCGGATCCTGCTCTCGGCAAGTGCCGAGAAGAGCCTGCCTGTCGGAAACACGATGACCGCAGCCGGTGATCGACTGCGCTCCGCCGCAGATCGGATTGCCAAAGCCTTGATTGCAGCAGAGCCCAAACTGACGCAGTTGGACAGTGTTGCGGGTGACGGTGACCTTGGCGCAAGCATGGTTCGTGGTGCTGAGGCGATACTTGCACTGCCAAAGGAAAATTTCGGAGACGTCGCCGACGGGCTGATGGCGATGGCGAATGCGATGCGCAGGGCGATCGGCGGAAGTTCGGGACCCTTTTACGCTACGGCGCTGATGCGCGCTTCGCGCCATCTTGCCGGGATTGAAAGCCCGACGGCTCAGCAGATGGCGGAAGCATTTGTAGCGGCGGTTATCGCGGTCTCGGAACTTGGCGGTGCGAAGCCAGGGGATCGCACGATGATAGATGCGCTTCATCCGGCGGCGGAAACGTTTCGGGATAAACTTGCCTCGGGAGCTTCGACGGAAGAGGCCTGGCGGTCCGCAGTGGCGGCGGGCATCGCGGGCGCCGAGGCGACGACTTCCATGAAGCCACGGCTTGGGCGCGCAAGCTATCTTGGCGAACGGGCTGTCGGGCACCCCGACGCGGGCGCAGTCGCCGTCAGTATCTGGCTTGAAGCAATCGGGAAGGAATAGCCGGTGGATGACATGTCCACTCGTCGCTGGGGGAAGCTATGATCGCTGCTTATATCGACGAATTCATCATGTTTTGCGCCGGTCTGTGGATGACCGCCGTAGGTTTCGGTCATCTGCCCCTATCGAAAAATCCGACACAGCAGCTGCCGGTGGTCCGGCACTTCAAGTGGATGGGGCCGTTACTACTCGCTATTGCGATCATTTTGGCCGCGGCGTCGTAGGGGCACCGTCAGATGCGCTCGGGATATGTTTTGCAATGAACACCATGCTGGCCTGCACCGCGTGCGGATTGGAGGAAACCGAATCTGTTGTCCATTTCGGCTCGTATATTCTGCGATGCGCCGCTTGCGGCCAGCACCTTGTCGCGACATCGTTCATGGCGATGCTGAATTCGGATGACGAGTGTTCAGCCTTTATCGATCCAGGCCCTGGAAAAACGCCTTTGCCGGAAACGCTTGTCGCGCGCGGACCGCTCCGGTTGATTGCAGGCGCAATCAGCGCCGCGGCGACTGACGGAACCCTGATACGCATGATCTTCGAACCAAGGGATTGAAGTCACGGCTGATAGCTCTGAGCCCAGGCGCGCCCGGTTGTCATCGTCAGCAATGCGTTAGAACATCCAGCCGACGGCTGCGTGCAGCGACCCGTCTTTACAGGGCGCCGTGGTGGAACTGGCGATAGCCAGTGCCGTTAGTGGTTTGCGTAATGAGCAGGAGGACGATATGAGCGATTTCGACCTTTATTACTGGCCAGTTCCGTTTAGAGGCCAGTTCATCAGGGGAATTCTGGCCCATGGCGGGTGCTCCTGGGATGAACATGGTGTCGATGCGATAGACGATATTATGCATCGTGAGGTGGGGAAGCAGCCGATAGCTTTCATGGGGCCACCGGTCCTGATTGATCGCGAGCGCAATTTCGCCATCTCGCAGATGCCGGCAATCGCCCTCTATCTGGGTGAGCGGCTGGATATCCTGCCGGCGGCGACCGAGGGCCGCGCACTCAGCGCCAAAGTGGTAAACGACGCCAACGACGTCCTTGATGAGCTGACGCTCAGCGGTGGGCGCGAGATGTGGACGCCAGAAAAATGGGAGGAGTTCGTCCCTCGTTTACGGAAGTGGCTCCGCATTTTTGAAGATACCGGGGCAAGAAACGGTCTGACCGCTCACTCCGGGTTTATGCTTGGAACGGAGAAAGCCGGCGTCGCAGATATCGTTACCGCCTTGCTGTGGACGACGATGGCTGAACGCTTTCCAGTCATTAAAGGCATTATCGAAGATACTTCGCCAGTCATCTGGGGCCTTTCCTGTCGGGTGGGGACTACAGCTCCGCTGGCCGCCTTGAGCCGCCGGAGTTTCGAAGACTATGGTGATGCTTATTGCGGAGGAGAGATTGAAAAATCACTCCGCAAAGTTACGGGCTAAGCGCAAATATATTTGACGATCTGCTGCGCAGTGTGATGTCCGCGCGGCAGAGTTTTTTGGAGAGTCGTACGGGGCCGGCAAAGGCGTTGCAGCACCCGGATTATAGTGCCCTAAATGCCCATCACAGGTCAGCCGTCATCGCCCAAATTCATGTAGGCCGGCTCGAATACGTGACCATCGGGATCGGCGAAGGTGCGAAGATACATGAAACCTAAATCCTGCGGCTCTCGAACATCCGCTTGCCCGCCGGCTTTTGCCGCGGCCTCAACCATGGCGTCGACCTCGTCTCGGCTGTCGCGCGAAAGGGCGATCAGCATGCCATTTGTTGTGTGGGCATCGGCGATCGGTTTGGTGGTGAAGGTTTTATAATAATCAAGCTGCAGAAGCTGGAATGTGATGGTCTCAGACCACACCATCGAGCTAGCGTCTTCGTTGGAGAATTGCTCGTTCTTCGCACAGCCGATTGCCTCATAGAAGGCGGTTGAGGCAGCCAGATCTTTCACCGGCAGGTTCAGGAAAATCATTTTGGCCATTGTCTTTCTCCTCATGGTGGAACGGGACTACAGGAAAGTCTGCTGGAAGGTCTCACTCGGATGGATGCAGATGATCTCCAGCCGGTCAGCGCCGATATTTTCGAAGCGGTGGGGAATATTGGCAGGTCCGACAATGATGTCGCCGGATGAACCATGCGCCCGGCGATCGCCGATGGTGAATTCGGCCTCGCCTTTTCGAACGACCCATGTTTCCGCATAGGGGTGAACGTGCAGTTCAGGCCCGCGACCCGGATCGGCGTTGACGAGAAAGATGGATACGGCACTTCCGTATTCGCATCCTTCATAACGTACCGTTCGGCTCTCGCCAGCTTTCGGTTCCTGATGACGGCGGATGGAAAACATCTGATCTCCTCCCTGAGATAGAATTATCTTCGCGAGAAGATATATTTCTAATTTATCTTCTCGTCAAGACATTTATCTTCTCGCAAAGATATATTCACGGAGCAGGCGAAGCCGTATATGGTTTTCAGGTTGATGATGGGGTGAAGAGATGAAGCAGGCGAAGACGATGACGGATCGCACGGTCGAAGCTGACAAGGGGGATCATGTCGATCGTCTCCGTGGCCAATGGGCGCAGGAATTACCGGATATCGATACGGAGCCGATGGCCATTTTCGGAAGAGCCAAACGGCTGAGCAACCTTTTGGCACCGTCTATCGAAGACACGTTTGCCCGTTTCGGCCTTGATCGTGGGGAGTTCGATGTTATCGCAACATTGCGCCGGTCGGGACCGCCCTACCAATTGACGCCAACGGAGATGTACACAACGCTGATGCTCTCGTCGGGTGGCCTGACGCACCGGCTTGACCGATTGGAAAAGGCCGGTCTCATCGAGCGCAGGAAATCGAGGCTCGATGGGCGCAGTATCGTCGTATGTCTTGCGCCGGCCGGCATTGATCTGGCCGAAAAAGCGTTTCGCGAAGACATGGCAAGCGAAGTGGGTTTCCTGCAAGGCCTCAGTCCTGAGGAGCGCAAAAATCTTGCGGCGCTGCTGAAAAAGCTGGTGTTGGATATCGAGTCTCGATTGTAGCTTTCGGTGTGGATTTTGGCGGGTGCCGCTGAAGATATGTATTGGCGAAACCATTTGTTGCGACCCGTCACGCAGCCGTGAAACCTTTCAAACTGCCGTTCGTTTAAGCATCCATGACCGATGCTGATGCAAACCCGAAACCGGTCGATGGCACCGGCCAGAATGGTGCGAAAAACGCGCCCATGACGGAAGATCGTGACATTGATGATCCCCTCCCGCCCGAGGAAATAGAGCCTGCTTCGGGGTTGACGCCGGAGGAGGCCGAGCAGGCTCGAAAGAGATATCTGCTGAAGCGCTTCTGGATCAGCGCGCGAGGTTACTGGAGCCGCCGTGGTGATAGGCTGGCGTGGCCGTTCTCGCTCGGGCTGCTGGCGATGATCGGCATAAATGTCGGTTTCCAATATGGCATCAATGTCTGGAATCGTGGGATCTTTGATGCGATTGAAAAAAGGGACGCATCTACCGTCTATTTTCTCGGATCCGTCTTTCCGCCGCTGGTCCTGGGAAGCGTCTTGATCGTGACGTCCCAAGTCTATGCCAGAATGCTGATCCAGCGCCGCTGGCGTTCTTGGCTGACGAAGCTTTTGGTCGCGCGATGGATTGCAAATGGCCGCTATTATCAACTCAATCTGATTGACGGCGATCATCAAAATCCTGAGGCGAGGCTGTCGGAGGATATGCGGATCGCCACCGAGGCGCCGGTGGATTTTGTCGCAGGTGTCATCGCCGCGTTCGTGTCTGCTTCCACCTTTATCGTTGTCCTGTGGACGATTGGCGGGGCGTTGACGCTGTCGGTGGCGGGAGTGTGGATTACAATACCCGGCTTTCTCGTGGTTGCGGCGGTGATCTACGCCGTCGTTACATCTAGTTCCATAGCTTTGATTGGCCGGAACTTCGTTCGAGTGTCCGAGGTCAAGAACCAGCTGGAGGCGGAATTCCGGTACACGCTTACGCGCGTCAGGGAAAATGGCGAGAGCATCGCCCTGCTTGGCGGGGAAGAGGAAGAACGGAGCGACCTCGACAAGAGGTTTGTCAATGTGCGCCGGCAGTGGCGGCTGATGGCGCTACAATATATGCGCACCACGATCGTGTCGCATGGATCGATGCTGATCGCTCCCGTCGTGCCGGTTCTGCTTTGCGCGCCGAAGTTTCTCGATGGGAGCATGTCGCTCGGAGAGGTCATGCAATCCGCATCGGCATTCACCATCGTTCAATCCGCCTTTGGCTGGCTGGTCGACAACTATCCCCGGCTGGCCGACTGGAATGCATGCGCACGGCGCGTCGCATCCCTGATGATGTCGCTTGATGGTCTCGAGCGGGCCGAACAGAGCGACACCCTCGGTCGGATCGTGCGCGGTGAGACGGAAGGCGAAACAATGCTCAGCCTCAAGGATGTTTCCGTTTCGCTGGGTGACGGTACCGCTGTCGTCAAAGAGACGGATGTCGAAATCGGGCCGGGAGAAAGGGTACTGGTCGCAGGGGAATCCGGATCGGGCAAAAGCACGCTTGTCCGCGCTATCGCCGGCCTGTGGCCGTGGGGCGGTGGCGACGTGAGTTTTCGCGCTGGCAGTCGACTTTTCATGTTGCCGCAGCGCCCATACATTCCGTCAGGTACGCTGCGTCGAGCGGTCTGCTATCCGCAGGCGGCCGAGAGCTGGACTCTCGAAGAGATAGGGGCAGCTCTCGACAAAGTTGGCCTTGGTCACCTCAAGGACAAGGTGGAAGAAGAGGCGCCGTGGGACCAGACGCTGTCGGGTGGTGAAAAGCAACGGCTGACCTTTGCTCGCCTGTTGCTGAACGATCCTGACATCATCGTCATGGACGAAGCAACCGCAGCCCTGGACGAAAAGAGTCAGGACAAGATGATGCAGACGGTAATCGATGAATTGCCCGATGCCACGATCGTCAGTGTGGCGCATCGTGCCGAGCTTGAAGCTTTCCACAGCCGAAAGATCACGCTGGAACGTCGGGAGGGTGGCGCAAAACTCGTCAGCGATATCCACCTTGCTCCTCGCAAGGGCCGGGCCGGCTCCCTGCTTCGGCGTATGGTCAAACGGAAGTGAGGGCATTCTGCTGCCAGATGCCGCCTTGATGAGATAATCATATTCGCCGGTGGTCAGATAGGCTTCCAGCACCTCCGGAAGCGCGGCCATGGCTGCGCCGAAACGTTCCAGAACCTCGTCGTCGTGGCGCTGCATAATCACCGTCCCGGTCAATCCCAGACGCGACTGATCGAGAATGGCGGTGTAGCCGCGAATGATCAAAGGTCCATATAGTGGATCATATTTTAAAATAGAAAGATCGACGGATCGCGTGTTCGCCCTCGTCGAGGGCGCAGCGTTGTCGCAACGCCGCAGCGAATGTCGATCCTCTGGGAAAATTTATGGGCGGTTGTCTCCAGCGCTGACGATTTGTAACAGCGTCGGCGGCTATAAAGGTTGTCCTGAGCACGTGGAACGATGTATTCGGGGCCGGATAATCACTTGATCCTGCAGGCACATGGAAACTTCGCTTTATCTGCCCGTCAAAGGCTTTCTTGAAAAGGCAGGTTACACTGTCAAAGGTGAGGTTGGCGGTTGCGACCTTGTCGGTTTGAGCGATGATGATCCGCCTGTTGTCGTGATCTGCGAGCTAAAGCTCAGCTTTAACCTGGAGCTCATTCTGCAGGCCGTCGATCGCGCAGCTATTGCAGATGAGATATGGATTGCGGCCCGAATTTCAGCCAAGGGCAGAGGCCGGGAGGCCGACAAGCGCTACCGCGATCTTTGCCGCAGGCTTGGGATCGGCATGCTCGGGATTTCTGATAGCGGTGACGTCAGCGTTGTTGTCGGTTCCGTATCACCGATGCCGCGAACCAATCCAAAACGGCGTTCGCGGCTCATGCGTGAACACCAGAGGCGACGCGGAGATCCGGCAGTCGGCGGCAGCACCCGGGCGCCGATCATGACCGCTTACCGCCAGCAGGCGCTCGGCTGCGCTTTGGCGCTGGCATCAGGGCCGCTGCGCGTGCGCCAGGTCAGGGCCAGCATACCGGATGCCGGAAAAATTTTGCTTGCGAATGTTTACGGCTGGTTTGAACGGCTCGATCGGGGAGTTTATGACCTGACCGACGCCGGGCGGGAAGCGCTGCAGCGGTGGCCGCAGCAGGATATGTCTGCGACAGCCGCCGTTCCAGACTGATTTCATTCAGTGACAGACCCAAGCTGAGACGCCGATGGCGATGTGCAAGAGGTATGGGGCTATGGCGCAGCCATCACGATGGAACCGCCGCCTAAGTCGAAGCCTGAAACGGCATCGACGTCGGCTGCCGCACGGGTTTAAGGCTCATTCACTGCCGTGATCGCCAGGGCAAGGCAATGGCATTGGCAGGTCGCCCGGTGATATTCAGTCCGGGGCGAATTCACAGGCCAACAGGGTTTTGCCGCCAAGAGCGTCACCTTCCCGGGCCACAATGGAGACTTTTCCGGGGCCCGCCAGACCTTCCGGGGGCTGCAGATCCTGCGAGAGTTCCCGTGCATAACCTTTGCTGGAGGTACCCATCAGGTCGGAAGTTTCTGGCTTCAAATCATATTTCGCCGCCAGATCGTCGGCACGCTGGCCCTTGATCAAAACGCCGACCGCACCATTGGCGAAGAACACTTCATCGCTTTCAAATCCATCACGGCCGATCTGAAAGGGAAGTGTGTAGATTGCCGCGCCCAGTGACGATGTGTCGGGTTTTGCAAGCTTTTCCGCTGCATCGTAAATCTCGGTCGCAGATGTCATCGAGTATGGCGGATTGCACAGCGCCGCATCATAAAATGTAGGATCGGTTTTGGCTGCCACAGCGCTTCCGGCTTGGAGCATAGCGAAAGTGATGCACATTACGGTCGTGCCGTGACGAAGGTGTGTGAGAGCGAGCATAGGCGATCCTTGAAATTTGCCTGTCGTTTATTGGTGGAAATGCGTCAGGTATCATCTTTGCTTGGAGCACCAAAGTTTGCGCCTGTCGATATCCGATGGAGCCTTTTCCCAAAACAGCCGGCTGGTGCGCAAACAACGCAGCAGGATAGGCCGCTATGTCACGGCTTTATCGCTGTGGCCTCCTTGCCGAGGGAGAGAGCCTCTTTCACCGCTAACTCCGCCATGGCTAGCGCAGCATCGCGGGTTCTGGCCGCTGCGACAAACCGGCCGTTGTGACAGAAGCTCGCTCCTTCGACGCCACAAACCGCTTCCAAATCCTTGTCCGTCAAACCTGCCCAGGCGGCTGGCAGATCCGCGCGCAGCTCAAATCCTTCATCGGCACGACGGATACCGGTCAGGCACCAGTCGTTGTTGCGGGGGTGAACGACAAACAGCAGATGGTCGGCGCCCGACTTCACGATGGCGGGACGGAACGGCATTCCCACTGGCAATTCCAGAATATGCCCTTCGCCGGCATCCACGATAGCCCGGTTCACAAGCGCCTCAGCCCGCAATTTTGCAGCGCTGTTGGCAATCTTCGCCTCGATGAAGCTGCGGGCAATGGCGAGCGCCGCATGGAAACTGCGATTGTCGGCGTCGGGATCTGTCTCGTCAAAAACAGGTTTCAGGGTTTCCAGCAAAACAGGCAGCGTTAGCCCGGCAAGTGGCCCGGCGATGGAAGGGCTGAGCGCGCCATTATCGACCAGATCGACCGGCAGCACAAAGCTGGTATCGAACGCGGCATGGACGGTCTCGATATGATCTTCTGGAACGCCCGAGGCGACAAGATAGTCCCGGCCGAAGTGCTTCCAGATCAGACCGAACGAACTATAGGGTTGACCATCGTCCCGTAATGGCGCGCCGCGCTGGTGGTGGTCGAAGATTCTCCCCTTCGGGTCATAAGCGCCGCCGACGTCGTAGATGATGCGGTCCGCGCCGGGCGTGATCCATTCGGCTGCCCTGCTGCGAACGAGGCGGGCCTGGGGGAAAAGCCGGGTCAACACGACGCTGGACAGAAGCTCATCAGCATGGAAGCCACCGGAATGGGTGACGAGGAAGTCCGGGATCATGTCAGGATACGCCTTGTTGCTTGCGGAAGGCCCGCTTTGGGGCCGGGCATCTGATACCCTGTGCCGGACGCCATCTCAACCCGCCATTTTCCACGGAGGCCAAAAGCAATGATATGCTGTACGTTCTCGGATAGATGTGGCCTTCCTGCGCGAGTTGCGGCATCAATGCCGCGCGAAACCGCCAGAAAACGTCATGATATCCTCCCCGGAGGGCGCTGCCGCGTATTTCTCAATACACATTTGGCAGCGCCGGTTCAGGCGGATATCGGGAGAGGTTGCGTGCTTAAGGGCGAGCGCCTGCGAATTTCCTCAGGAGTACCGGGAACTGGACATGCCGGTTCCAATTGCGGACGGAGCACGAACTCTTCCCCTTATGCGCAAGGTTGTCCCGATCATGATCATCCTGACGGCATCCTCCGCCGCGCGGGCCAGAAGCTTCGGTGCCGATGATATCGCGTCCTCCAGGGAGCACGGTCGGGTCAATATCGAGGCGAAGGCATCAATCCCGTATTCGAGATTAAGCCTCACGCCCTTGCCGATCGTACCAGCAAGTGCGACCACCGGAACGCCGGCCTCCTTGGCCCGACGGGCGATTTCGGCTGGAACCTTGCCGAAGGGGGTCTGGCCGTCGAGGCTTCCTTCGGCAGTGATCACCAGATCGGCGTTACGCAGATAATCATCAACATCGAGATATTGCATGACGATGTCGTAGCGGGGGTGAAGCTTGCCGCAGAGCAGGCCCAGTACAGCTGCTCCCAGTCCGCCCGATGCGCCAGCGCCCGGTGCTGAGCCGACATCGAGACCGGTGGCGTCTTCTATGCGCTCTGCGTAGATTTCCATCGCCGCAGCAAGCTCTTCCACTTGTTGCGGCGTCGCTCCTTTCTGCGGCCCGAAAACGCGGGCGACACCTCGCTCCCCGAGAAGCTGGTTATGCCAGTTCACAGCGGCATCAATGCGCACTTGGGACAGGCGCGGATCTCGGTTGCTGAGATCGATGCGGTTCAGCTTCGCCAAGGCTGCACCGCCACGGTCGAGGTCGCGGCCGGCGGCATCGAGCAGTCGGACGCCCAGCGCCTGCGCCATGCCGGCGCCGCCATCATTGATGCCGCTGTCGCCGCAGCCGAGCAATATCCGTCTTGCGCCACCGTCAAGTGCGGCGCGCACGAGTTCGCCGACACCATAGCTCGTGGTGAGGCAGGGATTGCGGCGATCACGCGGAACAAGGCTGAGACCGGCAGCCGCGGCCATTTCGATGACCGCCGTCGGCTCAGGGCATCCGCCGAGGAATCCGATAAATGCGGAGACGGGTTGTCCAAGCGGGCCGGTCACCGTCACCGGGTGGATCGTGCCATTGGTGGCGCCGGTCAATGCCCGGGTAAAGCCTTCGCCGCCGTCGGCCATGGGTGCCTTGACGACCTCGGAGCCGGGAAATGCACGCAGAACACCTTTTTCAATGCAATCGGCGGCCTGTTCGGCTGAGAGACTTTCCTTGAAGCCCGAGGGGGCAACAACAACGCGGAAGGGCATGGGAAGATCCTTTCATGACAAGTATGTGACATTGGGGAAAACGTGGCCGATCAGCGCTTATTCCAGCGATTAAAAAATTTAGTCGGATAAATAAAAAAGGCCGCATATCGCGGCCTTTGGTTCATTGCAATTCATTGTTTGTTTTAGATTTTTTGCGAAAGGCCCTGCATCGGCCAAAGAAATATTGCCGACAGGATGAGCAGGAATATGAATGGCGGCAGGAGGAAATAACCAAGCTTGCGCAGGTCGGCTTGAGTGAATGCTGCGGGCTCCATTCCACCGAACAGAACGACCGGTTTTGCCGATACCATCGTCATCTGGCAAAAGCCGCTTGCCAGTGTCACCACCATCACAAGCACGGCCGGATCCACGCCAAGGCCAGACAAGGGTAATGCAAAGGCGGGAACGAGAACCGTAACCCGCGCCGTGCGCGAGGTGATCACCAGATGGGAAAAGGTGGCGACAATCACGGCAAATGAGATGACGATATCAGGTGCGGTGATCAAGCTCTGGCGGAAAACAGCCACCAGCCGATCGGCCAGCATCTGTGCCGTGCCCGTCTCGATCAGCGCTTCGCCGATGACCAGCGTGCCGGCCATGAAAAGAAGCAGATTCCACTCGACGGTTTTCAAGGCTGTTTTCAACGTCATGCCGGAGACATCGGGCACGCAGAGGACAAGAGCTGCCACCATGCCGATCAGCGCCATTCCGACACCGTGAATGGACTGGGTGGAAAACATCAGGACCGTGCAGAAGACCACAGCCGCGACGATGATCTGTTCTCTGGAAAAGGGGGCGATGCGCGCCAGGCCCGCTTTGCTGTCCGGGACCATGTCGCGTTCCTCTCTGGTGAGAAACACATGCAGCAGGATGGTGCAGGCGATCAGGCAGGTGATGAGCGAAAACGGTCCGGCCAGCACCAGCCAGCCGATGAAATCCGGCTGAGTTCCGGTCAGGCGGGCCAAGAACCCGGCAGCAACCAGATGCGCCCCCGCGCCAATCAGGGATGCGCCGGCGGAAAGGAGAATGATCGTGGGAAAGAGCAGGCCGAGGGCACGGGAAATGCGGCTATTGCCGATTGCGCCTGACAATCCGAGATACACCGGCATGAGAATGGCGGCCCGGGCTGAGGTGGAAGGAATGACGAAGGCGGTCGCGAAGGTCACAAACGTCAGCATCCAGAACATCGAGCTTATGCTGCGCATTCTGGGCATCAGTCGTGCCGTCAATTGCTCGATGAGACCCACATGCCGCAATACGCCGGCAATCACGAAGGCCGACAGAAGAAGCCAGATGATGTCATTGCCCAGCGACTGGTAAACCAGATTTTCCGGTATCGCGCCGACGACGGCAAGCGCGATAGCCCCGGTCAGGGCAACCGGCGTTTCAGGCAGTTCTAGGACCGTCCAGGCGATGATGGCCGACAAAAAAATGAAGAGTGTCGCCCGCATCGGCATTGTCAGGTCGTCGATCGCCAGAAAGATCAGCACAGCGGCGAAGGCAGTCAGCAGCATCGCAACAATCTGTTTGAGGCGCCGGACGGAAACCGTAGCCTCGGTCATGGCGGTTGTCGGCAGGTCTTTCTTCAGATTTGCCGTGGGCAAGGACATGAGATGTGCCACCAGTGGCCTCCTTTGCATCGCGCCGTCATCAGAGGGCAGTTTCGGATCGGGAGAGCCGCCCGTGCGGCACAAATTTTCCCCTATGTCCGATTATGAACGTTCGATGACGGTGAATATTCCCAGCAGAGGCAAGTTTTTGAGGGGCAGGGGTGGCCTGAGGAAAATGTCTTTGCGCGGAATAAAGTCGCGTCAGCCGCGTTCCTCGCCAGGTACCGACATGGCAGGTACCGACATGAAACATGAAAGGAGAAACGTCATGAGGCATATTTTTGCGGCAAGTGCCGTGGCGCTGTTTGCCACGGTAACCTTCACGGTTGCAGCATCTCCGGCATACGCCACGGCGATACAGCCGCAGCCACCGCTTCGCGCGCACTCTCACATCGTTTTGGTGGATGATGATGGCGATGACGACGATGATGACCGTCGCTTCAGTCGCCGCTATCGTTATGACAACGACGGGTGGCGGAACTTCCGCGGCGGTTCCCGCGACGACGACGATGATTTTGACGACGACGATGATGACGATGACGATGACGATGACGATTGATATCGTCCATCAAGATCTGACGTTCATGCCCGGCCCCGCGCCGGGCATTTTTTTAAAGCTGCACATGGATAACGCAAAAATAGAGTGACGCTGGCAAGCTCAACTCTGGCACAATGTTCGTGCGTTCAGCAGACCCCAACCGAAAATCGCGTCCTTACCCGGCGCGCCCATGTCGCTTGCCGACTGCGCCAGGGCATTTGCGACGTCGTTCGGCCGCATGTCCGGGTTTGCGCCCAGCAGCAGCGAGGCCGCAGCCGTTACAAAGGGCGCGGCAAAAGACGTGCCGCTCTTCTGTCTGCCGCCGGAAATGGAGGCGGCCGTCCACACGCCGACGCCTGGCGCTGCGATGTCGATATGCTCCCCGCGAACGGCGCGCCGATATGGCTTCATGCTTCTGTCCACGGCCGTGACCGCGATAACATCCGCATAGGCTGCGGGGTAAACCGGCTTGGCGTTCGGACCTTCATTGCCGGCTGCGGCGACCAGTATCGTGCCCTTGTCGATCGTCGCGCGCACTGCCTTTTCGAGCAATGTGTTCGCAGGCCCGCTCAGGCTGAGGTTGATGATCCGGATTTTTCTGGCGGCGAGTACGTCGAGCGCCTGGATGAGATCGTATGTTTCGGCAATATCGGCCGTCTTGCGATAGCGCTGGAAGGCATCTATCGCCACGAGGTGCCCGGCGGGCAGGAGGCCGGGCGCACGGCTGCCCGCGGCTCCGACCAGAAGGGCGGCGACCGCGGTTCCATGCTGTTCACCCGATGGCGCTTCCGCACCATTACCAAGCTGCACGACCTCAATCGCGGCGTCGGTGAATGATGCGTGTCCGGCGTTTATGGCGGTATCGATGAGGCCGATCGGCAACGGAGCGGCGCAGCTTGCCGTTTGTTCCTGATCACCATCGAGAGGCCAGCCGACCATATGTCTCACGAGCCTGCAGCCATCACCGGAACAGGAAGAGGCTTCCTGCTGTTCCGGCTGATAGAAATGGTTGAAATCCACGGATGCGGAAGGCGCTGTCGCGATGACAGCCTGTCGCGCGGTATCCAGTGTCATTCCCCGCGGTATCGTCAGCTTGATCAGTTCGCTGCCGGTAAGCGCTATGGTCGTTCGTTCATCAACGACAAATCCTTCCTGCGTCAGGTTTGCTATCGCTGGATCGTCGAGGCCGAGCGCCAGTATTTTGTCGGGTGCGCGTTCCGGAACGGCGACGGTCCTTCGCTGCGGCGGCCTTTGTTCCGCTCGCTGGAACGGCCAGCCAAAAAGCGAACGCAGATCGCCACGGGGACGCCGGTTGTCGCTCCCGCGGTCTCCCCCTCCAGACGAGCCGCCATACCCGCTACCGCCACCATCGTCGTCATTGCCGCCGCCATCGTCATCATCGTCTGCGCGCGCTGCGGAAATACCGGGAGCAATGCCTGCCGATTGCAGCAGCGGCAACGCGGCCTGTGAAAAGGCGGCGGTGAGGATAACGATTAAAAACCCGAAACGAAGCGGTGCAGTCTTCGACAAATGGCTATCTCCGGTAGAAATTATACTCGAAACATTCCGAACATATGTGGGAATGTTACCTCAGGTAGACGTTTGGCTCGACAGATTATTCCGTTCCGTGCCAAACAAATCGCATGACGAATGAAACGCCCACAGTGCCGCAGCGGCTGGTCGAGTTCCTGCCGAACCTGCGTCGATTTGCGATTTCGCTCTGCCATTCACGCGAATTGGCCGACGATCTGGTGCAGGCCGCCTGCGAGCGGGCAATCGTTGCTGCCGACAGTTTTGCACCCGATACCCGATTCGACGCCTGGATGTTTCGTATCCTGCGCAACCTCTGGATTGATCATCTGCGCCGTGCCAGGACCGCTGGTCCGCAGGAGGAGATCGAGAAGGCGCATGATGTGTCGGTGCCTTCGGGAGAAGCAGCGACGCATGCGCGCATGGAACTGATGGAGGTGGTGGCGGCCCTGCAGAAACTGCCGGAAGAGCAGCGCGAAGTGCTGGTTCTGGTCTGCGTCGAGGAGCTCAGTTACCGCGATACGGCCGATGTTCTCTCCATTCCCATCGGCACGGTCATGAGCCGGCTGGCGCGGGCACGCAAACATCTGGCGGAACTGACGGGAATAAGTCTGGGGGAGAAACGTTCGTCAGATAGGAAAGGCGGCGTTGCATGAGCATGGAACATTTTGACGACGAGACATTGATGGCATTTGCCGATGGCGAACTTGACGAGGCGACCAGCCTTCGTCTTGAAACCGCGCTCGAAACGGATGACGCGCTTGTCGAACGCCTTGCCGTTTTCCTCGACACGCGGACGGCGCTCGCCTCGACGCTCAAGCCGCTGATCGATGAGCCGGTGCCGGATGCGCTTGCTGCATCGGTACGTCGCATGGTTGAGGACGCCGAAGCGAACAGTTCCGATACGGAGGGTGCCAAGGTCATTGCTTTCCGCGGACGGGAAAAGCCAGAGATATCCCGCTTCAGGCAGCGCTGGCTGATGCCGGTTGCAGCCTCCGTCCTCGCCGTCATTACCGGTGTTGGCGGTTTTGTCGCCGGGCGTAGCGGTCTCGAATCAGGCACATCGGTCAAGGGCGCATTGTCTGCTGCGCTCGATCGTCAACCGTCCGGCAGCGATATCGCAGTCGGTCAATCCGAAGTGCTGCGCATCGTCGCAAGTTTTGTCGATGGCCGGGGCGCACTCTGCCGCGAATACGAATTGAAACGACAGGAAGAAAACACCCTGGCCGTTGCCTGCCGGTCGGATGGCACCTGGGTAACACGTCTCGCCCTATCGTCACCAAGGGCCGACGGTTATGTTCCGGCGTCTTCACAGGAGACAATTGACACCTATCTGACGTCTATCGAAGCCGGCGGCCCACTTTCCGCGGCGGAGGAGCAACGTGTGCTTTCGAAGGCCGAATGATGTGCTGCGCGTGTCGGCGGAATTGCCTTACTTTTTTTGACCAAGGCACTTGCTTCGGCCTCATTCCCTGTCAAAGCAGTCAGCTAGTCTACGATGAGCTAATCTGAGTTCTGGAGGGGCGCAGCGAGATTGCCAGGGGCAGCGCTGTCACAACCACCGGCAAGATGAGTACCGACCACGCTGCCCCGTAGCCAAAACTGTCGACCAGCAGCCCGAAGAGGTAGGGGCCAATTGCCATGACAGCCAAACAGATCGTGGACGCGAAGGCGATTGTCGATGCTATCGAACCTTTCGGTGCGCTCTCGGCGATCTGCAGAAGATAAAGCGGAAACCAGCCGATGCCGAATATCCCCAATATGGCGAGCACCAGGAGGATCACCAGCGGCGGAGTGCCGATGGGAAGAAGCGCCAGGATTGTCGCAGCGCCGGCGGCAATGACGGATACCAGGCCAAAGGATTGACCGCGAAGACCGGGCCGGAAACGATCGCTGAGCCAGGGCAGGAGAATTCGGCCGGGAATGCCCGCAAGCTGCGTGGCGGCAAACATCGAAGAAGCGGCAAAAAGGCCTAGCCCCAATCCATCCGCCATGAAGCCGATCGCGTGTGCGGTCAAGGTGAATTGAAACGCAGACATGGCGATACCGAGCCGCAATACGGGCCAGAAGCTGCGATCCTGCCCGACGATGCGGACGAGTTTGCCTAGAGATAGTGGACGCTCGGTTTTTGCGGCCAAATCGCCTCCCTCGCGATACAGCCCCCAGAAAAGCGCCGCGCCGACAATGGAAACACCGGCGCAAAGCCATGCTGCGGCATGCCACCCGTAACGGACCGCCATGAAAGGCAGGAGAGCGGCTGCAATCATTGTTCCAAAGGGAACCGCCGCCTGTCTGAACCCTGTGGCAATGCCGCGTTTGGCAGGTGGGAACCAGCGCATGATCGCCCGCGTGCCGCCCGGTTGGACGGCCGCATAGGTGCCGCCCAGAAAAGCGATGCAAACAAGCAGCGCGGGCAGGCTGTCTGCGAATGCCGCTGCACAGGCCATGGCGATCGCCATGCCGAGCATGGCAATGCCGACGATGCGACGTTCACCGTGAATATCAATGGCGCGGCCGAGCATGAACATTGTCGCGATCTGGACGCCGTTCATAACGGTCACGGCAAGCGATGCAGATGCGAGGGAGACCCCGAATGCTTCCCGCCAGAAGGGCACGAGAATGTAAATTCCCTGCGATACGAATGAGCCTGCGGTTTGCGTTCCGACCGCCACGGCAAGGACTGCCCAGATCCGGGGATCGGTCTCGGACGTGGGTGTGGGCGAGGACAAAGAAATCTGTGACGACACGAAAAGCTCCTATCAGGGTTTTCGTGCGATAACCTTTCTGGTCAGCCGACAGAATTAGGAGCTTGCAAGTTTCAGCGATAACAGCTTGTTATGCAAGTCATGCGCTCATTGGATCCTGAAGCCGTCGAGGCTTTTCTTCTTGTTGCCGAATTGCAGTCGTTCACGCGGGTCGCAGGCGTTATGAATACGACGCAGGCGGCCATATCCCTGCGCTTGCGCCGGCTCGAAGACTTGCTGGGGCATCGCCTCGTCGAACGGACGCCACGCCGCGTGCGGTTGACGGCTGCAGGCGAACGCTTCCTGGAGCCGGCGCGGGCCTATGTCGCTGCCGGTCGTCGCGCGCTTGATGTCTTTGAACAGGAGCCAACGCGTCTGGCGATTGGCGTCACCCATCATCTGATCGGGGCCGACCTGCCTCGGATACTTCGGGTCGTCAGCGAGTGCGAGACGAGCGTGACGCTTCATCTTCGTACGGCCGGCACAAGAACCCTGCTTGACCTCTATGATGCCGGAGAACTCGACGCGATCGTGGTGCTGCGGCACGATGATATCCGCCGGGATGGGGAACCTCTGTTTCAGGAGAGCTTTGGCTGGTATTGCAGCGAGGATTTTGATCTGCCTTCAAACCTCCCGGTGCCGCTGGTGCTTCAACCGGAACCCTGCAATTTGCGCGCCATGGCGCTTCGGGCGCTGGAAACAGCGGATATCCCCTGGCGTGAGGCGTTTGTCGGCACCGGCGCAACAGCGGTCGGAGCCGCGGCTGAAGCCGGGATTGGCATAGCGCTTCTGGCACAAAGCGCAGCCCCCGCCGGTGTGCGGCAGGTCAGGGGCCGCGCGCTACCGGAACTTCCGAAACTGGATGTCGTGATGATTTCGACCGTCACCGGCGACAGCGCGAATGCCGTGCTTCGACGGATCACCGGGGCATTTCGATCATCCTGATCTAGCGTGTGGGTGGCCGGAAGCACTGAGAAATCGGCCAGTCGAGTTCTGGCGCATGCAAGATTACCAACGCGGCACACGCCTTTCATAAGCGGGGTCGAAGAGCTTCATGTAGGCTGTGTCATCGCGCTCCTTCATCGCGGTCTGCTCATAAAGAGCCGCAAGTTCGGCGAGCTTCTGCCGATTGAGGCTGACGCCAAGTCCGGGCGCTTTCGGCACATCCAGACGACCGTTTCGGAATGTGAAAGGGGTGCCCTCGATCACATCGACGCCCGTCCATGGGTAATGTGTGTCGCAATCGAAACTAAGGTTCGGCGTTGCTGCAGCCACATGCACCATCGCCGCAAGGGTAATGCCGAGGTGGGAATTGGAATGCATGGAAACACCAAGCCCCAGTGTTTCGCAGGTCTTTGCGAGATGGGTCGAAGCGCGCAATCCGCCCCAATAATGGTGATCTGACAGCACGATCTGTACCGCATTTTTACGGAAGGCGGTGGCGATCTGGTCGAACTCCAGAACGATCATGTTGGTGGCGAGCGGGATTGAGGTTGCGGCCGCCACCTGCGCCATCTGGTCCATGCCGATGACCGGGTCCTCAAGATATTCGAGAATATTTTCAAGCTTGCGGGCAATGTAGATGGCCGTTTCCACTGTCCAGCCGCCATTCGGGTCGATCCTCAGGGGGTGATGGGGAAAGGCTTGCCGCAGCTTCAGCATCGTCTCGATCTCGAGATCGGGATGCAGCACGCCGCCCTTCAGTTTCAGCGATTGAAAACCGTAGGCGTCGACCATTTTCCGGGCTTCGCCGACCATCTGGTCAGGCGTCAGAACCTCTCCCCATTCATCCGCCGCTTCGCCGATATGGCCTGCAAATTTGAAAAACAGATAGGCGCTGAAAGGTACGCTTGTGCGAACCGCCCCGCCAAGCAGGTCTGAAACTGGCCGCCCAAGCAGCTTGCCCTGAATGTCGAGGCAGGGGACTTCGAAGGCCGAGGCAACCACATCCGTCAGCTTGTGATCGGCGACAGCCGATTTGGCATTGATGCCACCGCCGCCCGGCAAAGCCGTAATGATACGCGATTTCAGTTCGTGAAGATGAAACGGGTCCAGTCCGATGAGGGCTGGTGCAGCGCGACGCAACCCGTCCAGCGCCTTGATGCTTCCGTAACTCTCCCCAAGCCCGGTCGTGCCGTCGTCGCATATGACTTCGATGATGGTGCGCAGCGCATGGGGCTGATGGACACCCTTGCAATTCAGCAATGGCCGGTCGGGAATGGCGACCGGAGTGAGGTGGATTTCGGCTATGCGCATATCAAGAAACTCCTTGTCGCCACCAGTGGCGCGCAGCCTTCAGCGCATCTTCCAGTGGTGGCAGTTGGGGGTGCCAGTGGCGTTCCCATTCGAGGCTGAGGGGAATTTGCCGTTCGTCCGGTTGGAGCAACGAAAGCAGTTCCGCGATGGGAAAGTTGCCCTGGCCTGGCAGAACGTAGCGCCGTTTTCCGTCTTCATCCGTCGTGCTATCCTTGACGTGCAGATGGACGGTGTTTTTAGCGATGTGGCGCCAAAGGGTTTTGAGATCGGTGCCTTTGGCCCATGTATGATGGGTATCCCACAATATCCGGGCCGTCGGTACGTGTTCCAGAAAAGCGAGCAACTGATCGAAATCGGCCAGCGCATCGTGGGTTTCGATCATAAGCTCGACATTCAGCCCGCGTGATTGCCGCAGACCCTGCCACTTGTCCAGCAGCGTCGCTGCGCGATCCAACTCCTCCGCCCCAATTTTTTTGCCACCATCGAATATTCGCAGATAAGCGATGTTGGCGGCTTCTGCCCAGATAATGAAGGGGTCGAGCTCGGAGAGACTGCTGCTTCCGAACAGCCGCATGGATGTGTTGAGAGCGGCAATTCTGATGTTGCGTTCGGTCAGAAAAGTGGCAAATCGGGCAGGGGTGCCGAACTCGGCAACGAGCGCGGAGATCAGGTCTATGGTGCCGGATAGTGCGCGCAATTCCACGCTTGTTATGCCATGGCGCTCTGCCAGATCGGCCGTCTCATGCAGGCTGAGGTCGGAGCAGCCGAGGGTCGAAAAGCAATAGTCGGAACCGCTCATGCCATACGCTCCATATCCTGCTTATAGACCGGGTGGAGTGGCGCAAGCCCCGCCACGAAGCGTTCAATCTCGGTAATGGCCAGATCGGAAAGTGCGCGCAATTCGTTGCCCAGCGCCCCGGCTATATGAGGGGTGAGCACGACATTGGGCAGATCGTAAAATGGGCTGTCCGTTGGCAAGGGTTCGGGTTCGGGCGTGTCGATCAGGATGCGCAACCGTCCGGAAAGCGCCTCGGCCAGCAATGCCTCGTGATCCACCAGCCAACCCCGCGCGGTGTTGATGAAGATGGCATGATCGGCCATCAGCGCCAGTTCACGGGCGCCGATCATATGGCGCGTTTCCGGCAGGATCGGTGCGTGCAGCGAGACCACATCGGAGCAGGCGAGAAGTTCATCCAGCTCCGTTTTCCTCGCGCCGAGGGAGGCTGCCTCTTCCGCCGAAAGAAAGGGATCGTAAACGGCAATCTCAAATTTGCTGCGCGCCAGCATCTCCATCACCAGCCGCCCGATGCGTGAGGCGCCGACAATGCCAACCTTGCGGGCATGATTGCCGAGATGCGGCAGGCTTCTGCCACGCCGGCTGCCAAAAACGCCGGTGCCGCGCTCCGCCCTGTGTTCATCCCGCAACCGAAAGACATCCTTGCCGCACATGATGATCGCCGCATAGGTGAATTCGGCAACCGGCACGGCCATGGCGGAAGCTGCTGTCGTGACGAGAATATCGGACGTTTCCCAGAATTCTGCGGGCGCAACCATCCGCACCGATGATGCCGCATAGGCCAGCATCTTCAGCCGTGGCGCGCGGGAAAGTCGTTCGCGCGTGAGGGATGGCGTACCCCAGGCAGCGAGCAGAATGTCAGCTTCGGCGAGAGCTTCGGCACCTTCAGCGGTGTCGAAATCCGTATGGGGAAAACCCGGAATAATGTCCGCTATCGCATTCAGCCGCGCCCATTCGCGCGAACCGAAGAACGCTTCGGGAAGCTCGCTGCGCATGGCGATCAGCAGGCGTGGTTTATTCTCGGAATGTTTCATGCGCGCACCGGATTTGAAATGGGGCGGATGTCGATGCTGGAAACATCAATCTCGATCGGTTGAGAACCGGGTTGCAGGATCACATCGAGAAAAAGTTCGGGCGGTGCCTTGCCCGGCCGCAGTTTCAGGGGAGGGGTCCTTAACGCGCCTCGCCACTGTGCGGACGGAAAGGAAAAGAGCCTGCCGTCATCCGCACGGAACGGTGCGAGCGCCGTCATCGTCTGTCCTTCGGTTGCGACATCTTTCAGCCGCAGCGATATTCCCAGAACCCCATCATGGGCCGGTATCTCCACATTACAGATCGCTTCCACCCAGACGCCGGTGCCGGGGTGGACAAGCTGCCCGCCAAGACGATGGTTCTGCTCACCCGTTTCGGTGACTGTCCGGGCCGAGAGATCCGATGCGAGATTGCCGGCTGGATTGTTTACCGGATCGAAGCGATCATCCTTTGACAGGAGCCGGGCAGGCGCACGGGGCACGATCGTTTCGAGGTAGTCCGCCAGCAATTTTCCGACGGCAAAGGCGCCGGGTACGGAAAAATGGGTTCCGTCATCGGAATAGGCTGGATAGGGCTCGCCGAATTCGCTGTCAGGATCGACCCATGCCGCGTTCCAGTCGAAGATATGGCAATTGGCGTTGTTTGCCGCAAATTCGATGCTTTGCCGGTTGATCCAGTGCGCCTTGGCTCGCTCCGCACCGCCTGCGGGCCATTTCCCGACGCTTCGCGCCAGAATGGGAAGCAGGATCACGGTCTTGCCGGCGGTGAGCAGGACTGAGGCGATCCTTGCCCGCGTATCGGCAATCGTCTGGCGCGTTTCCACCACCATGTCGTTGGTGCCGGCATCGACAATGATCAGGTCGAAATCCGATTGCAGCAACCGAGGCAATCGCCGCTCGATCTCGACCGCCTTCTGGCCGGAAACCCCGAAATTGAGGCCGGAAAAGAACCGGCTGACACCGGGCCGGTTGCTCGGCTCCCACCCAGACGGCACGGATGGATCGTGGTGGACCGGGCAACAAAGCCTGCCATGCGACAGGACCTCGGCCCAGCTCATCCAGCCGCGTGCCGATGTGGCAAGCGAGCTGGCGTCACCAATATGGTTCTGCTGGACGAGCGAGGTGCCGAGAATGGCAATCCGGCTCGCCCTTGGTAACGATACGGACATGGTTTTTACCGGGATATCAGGAGAACAGGACGCCGCCATTGATGTCGTAGCAGGCGCCGGTGACATAGGCGGCATCGTCAGATGCGAGGAAGGCTACCAGACCGGCAACGTCTTCGCTCGACCCTTCGCGCTTGAGCGACGTCGCGCCGGCCACCCGTTCACGCACCTCCGGCTTGGTGAAGGTGTCGTGGAAGGTGGTCGAGATCATTCCGGGGCAAACGGCGTTAACACGGATATCAGGGCCGACTTCCTTGGCAAGGCCACGGGTGAAGGTCATCACGGCACCCTTGGAGGTCGCATAGGCAAGAGCGCCCGGGCCGCCGCCATCACGGCCGGCCTGCGACGAGAAGGTGACGATGGCCCCGCCCTTTGCCATTTTCGGCAGCGCGGCCTTGGTGGTCAGGAACAGCGATGTCAGATTGACGTCGAGGACCTGATGCCAGAAGGCTTCATCCATCTCTGCAACTGTCTTGCGGGCGATCAGGCCGCCGGCAACATGGACGAGGCCATGGATCTCGCCGAATTTGTCGGCAGCTGTGGATATGGCTGCCTCAACGTCGCTTGCATTGGTGAGATCCGCCTTGATGGCCAGAGCCGAGCGGCCAAGCTTTTCGATTTCGGTAACGGCTGTAGCCGCACCATCGGCAGCACCATTATAGGTAAGAACGACATTGGCGCCTTCCTGCGCAAAACGGATGGCACATGCCCGGCCGATATCCCGGCCGGCGCCGGCGACAACAACGGTCCTGTTGGTAAAACGCTGCATTGGAAAACCTCGTATGGTTAGAACTGCTTGGGAAGTGAGAGCTTGAAACGCTCGTCATCGACATCGCTGAAGTAGATGTCGGTCGAAAAACCCTGATCGTCGATGAAGCTGAAGATGCGCTTTGGCTCCTTCAGGCTGTAAGGCACGAGAAGGGTGACAAGGCGATGCCGGGTGGCGGCCGGAACCGTGGCGCAGACATGGTGGTGAATATCGAGCCCTTCGAATTCCTTCGGGTCGATATCGGGAAAACCTTCCACGGCGCTGATTTGTGGCGTGCCGGCCGAAGAGTAGACGAATTGCCCGTAGAAGCCCGCATTCTGGCCATTGTAGCGGAAGCTTGACCTGCCGGTCTGCGGCGCTCCGAGTGTATGGCAAAGCCATTGCAGTTCCTGGGGTTCGGAACATTCCACCTCGTCGACAATCACGAAATAGCTGTCATTGACGAAATGGGTTTCGCGCAGCACCTTTTGAACCAGCGGGTTCGCAACCTGGTAGGCGGCGGTCGCATCGCCGACGATGCGAACATGCCCGGGCTTTTCTTCCACCGAGGCGATGCGGCCGGCGGCGCGGCGCGCAAGCGCCTTGTCCTTTTCCGCATATTGGCCCTTACCGCCGATCAGCACCGCGTTTTTCGACCGTGTCTGACGGCGCCAGTTCAGGTGCATCTGCGAATTGAACGCCACGTAATAACCGGACTGGATCGCCAGATCTTCGCCATGGGCATAAAGCACAAAGGCGTTCTGGTCGCCGTGGCTATGGCTGAGCGAGCCATAGGGGCTGGATTTGAAGACGAACTGCAGGTGCCGGTCCGGGTCTTCCATGTGTTTCTGGATGGTGGCCCAACCGATATCATCGAAAACGGCGAGTGCCGGCAAGTCGGCAGGCGGCACGGCTTCCACCTGCCGGTAATCGTGGCGATAGACGAGATCGTCGAAGTTCAGGTCCCACCAGCCGTAATTGTAAAAGGCCATTTCCGTGCCCGTCGCATCGGCCTTGATGTGATCGAAATACCATTGGTAGTGGCCATTGCCGGTGACGCCGGCGAATTGCCGGACGTTGTAGCCGAGCTTCAGGCCGGGAAGATCACCGAGCGTGGAGTCGTCGCCGAAGTTGGCGCGACGGGTGCCGGGCGCCTTGGTGTAAAGCGGGAAGCGGCCGGTATTCTGGAAAAACGGCCGCTGATAAAGGTCGTAACCCATATAGGAGCGGATCAGGTTGGCGGCCTCGATAAGATAGGCCATGCCTGTCATCCAGTAATGCGGACCTTCCGCCCAGCCGCCGTCGGTTCCGGCCCATGGAGAATAGAGCGTGGCGAGGAATTCGACGGTATAGTCGAGCCATTCGCCCGCCTCTTCGCTTTCGCCCTGAAGCGCGATGCAGGCCGGTGTCAGGACAGCCGAAAGCGAGCGCACCGCATGGCTGTCATAGGGAAATACGTGAATGCGGGCGTGTGCAATCACATGGTCGGCAACTTCCCGCGTCCGTTCGAGAAGAACGGACCGCACGGTCTTGCGTTCGTCTTCGCTCAGATGGTCGTACAGCCAGTCATAACCCCAGGCGAGTGCAACAACGACACGGAACCCCGCCTCGTCATTATAGGCGCGCGAGGTCGCACCTTTCGGGTCCCAGGCGGCGACGGCCAGCAGCCATTTGCGAGATGCATCGAGAAGATCGTCGCGCCCGAGCACGCGGCCGGCGATGGCAAGGTGCCGGATCGCATAGATCACTTCCTGGCAATCAATATACATCTGCCGCCAGAGCGCGGCGACCCGCATGTTGTTGGGATACGGCTGCGGTTCCGGCATGACCGGCCGCTGCAGCCATGGTTCAACCGATTTTTCGTAAAATTCGGCCCAGCCGCAATGATTGGGGTCCTTTGCAACGGCATCGGCGAAGGTGCTCAATTGCTCGGAATTGAGCCACAGCCGAGGGTGGCTGGTTTGCGCGGCGGCGTGGCGGGCAGACCTGCCGGGCAGCGGCGTTTTCGGCAGTGTTGCACCGATCTCGAAACTGCGCACGGCGCTCCAGTTGGAATGCGCTGTCGCGGATTTTTGATCCCAAAGAGCATAACACCAGTGATAGTGGCCCTCCGGCAGCGCTTCATCCGGTGTGAAGAAATTCCAGGCGAGATCGTCGAAGACGAGCGTTTTTTTGTCCGCAAAGCCGGGATCGGCCGAAATGCGCAGCACGTAACGCGCGCCGTCGTCAATATCGGGTAGCCATGAAAAGCGCGGAGGGTTCTCCGTCGGCTGTGCTTCTTCGCTCGGCTCGTAGCCAATGGTCAATGAACCCGGACGGGGTTCGTCGAGAAGTGTCTGTCTGGAAATGGCCGGGGCAGAGGGACGCATTGCGCTCTAACTCCTATGAAAACAGATGGGAAAGGATGGCGGCAACAAAGCCGCCATCATGGTCGGAGGGTTTATTGCGCCGCCTTGTACTGGCGGTCATAGGCCGATTGCATCATCTTGATGACCTCGTCGTAACCAAGGGCAGTGAGACGCTTTTTGTAGGCGTCCCAGCCGGTATCGACGTCCTGCGCCCCGAGAATCCAGGTCTGCTGCATTTCGGTCATGTAGGTGAGGATGCTCGGCCAGTAGCGGTCGAAGGTCGCTTTTTCCTCGGCGTTCAGGGAAACGCCCATGAACTCGTCCTTGAGGCAGTTGCACTTCTCGTACATGTCGATGCCTTCAAGCGCGATCTTGTTCGTCCACTGGCGCTCATATTCGTAGTCCATCCAGTATCCGCGCGGGATCGCCGCACCGACTGCCCATAGCTGGGCATTGACCGGATCCTTGTTGTCGAGGATTTCCTTCTTGAACTGCGGTTTGCCGTCCACCATTTCGTAAGTGAGACCCTCGACACCGAAGTTCGACAGGATGCGACCCTGCTGCGAGAACCAGAAATCGAAATATTTGATGGTTTCGACGGGGTGTTCGTTGGTCGCCGAAATAGCCCAGCCGACGGGCTGGACACGCAGGCGGCGGGAATCCTCGAAACGCTCACCTGAAACCGTCTTCGGCGGAAGCATCGGCTTCAGTGCAAAGCCAGCAATCTTCGGCGACAGCGCGTCATTATAGGTCGAGGTGCTGGCGAACCAGTCATGTGTCATGCCGCCGAGATTGTTGCCCAGCAGATATTCGCGCGAGCGGGCGCCGCGGGTGAATATCTCCTTGTCGATCAGCCCTTCCTTGTACCACTTGGCGACATTGGAAATGCCGGTCTTGTAGTTGTCTTCCGCCCAGGGGTGACGCAGCTTTCCGTCATAGACGGCAAAGTCGCCATACCGCTCCGATCCCGAAACGCGTGCGTCCCACAGATTGATGAGGCGGACGGCATCGATTTCCTCACGGGCAAAATAAGGCACCTCATCCTTGAGGCCGTTGCCGTTGGGGTCCTTGTCGCGGAAGGCTTTCAGAACCTCGTAGACCTCTTCCGGTGTCTCCGGCTGCTTCAGGCCAAGCTTGTCGAGCCAGTCCTGGCGGATGAACCAGCCGCGCGAGAACTTGCCATCAGGCACATAGGGAATGAAGTAAAGCTTGCCGTCCGGTCCGGAGATGGCGTTGCGGATGTCCTTGTGGCTGTCGAAGAAGGCTTTGAGGTTGGGGGCGTTTTCCTCGATCAGATCGTCGAGTGGAATAAACGCGCCTTCCAGTCCGTAGCGAATGAAGTCTTCCTTCAGCCCACCGGTGGCGTCGCCGCCGACGATATCGGGAAGGTTGCCAGAGGCGATCAGAAGGTTGAATGCATCGCGGCTGCTGGTGGTCGCCAGTGACGCCACGTTGCGGACATGGATGTTGGTGATTTCCGCGGCCTTCTGCTCCACCGGCCATTTTTCCGAATAAACGTATTTGTCGCGGAAGTGGAAATGGATCGTCAGTTCCAGCGGGTCTTCGGTGATCTTGCCCGCATCCTGCGCCAATGCCGGCAAGGCCAGGGTTGCGGCTGTCATCAACGCCAGTAGGCGCGCGCCTTTTCGTAGTGCTCTCACAGGTTCTCCTCCCTTGTGCTGCTACTCTTTCACTCCGCCCAGCAGAATTCCTTTGGTGAAATACTTCTGCGCGTAGGGGTAAATGATGAGGACGGGAATGATGGATGCGATCATGATCGCTGATGTCACCGTCTCGAACGAATAATGGGCGGTGAGCAGGCTCGAGGCGAATTCGTCGTTCGAGTTGAGGTCGACGATGACGCGCTTGAGATAGACCTGAAGCGGGATTTTTTCTTCACCGCGCAGCAGCACCATGGCCCAGAAATAGCCGTTCCAGCGTGAAACGATGCAGAACAGCGCAACGGTGACGATTGCGGGCTTGGAAAGCGGAATGAACACCTTCCACAGCAGCTGCAATTCGCTGGCGCCGTCCATCTTGGCGGCCTCTTCGAAGGACTTGGGCACGGCTTCGAAGAAATTGCGCAGCAGAATGACGTTGAAGGCGTTTGCCGCAAAGCCGAGGATGATGCCGAAGCGGCTGTCGAGAAGTCCAAGGTCGCGCATGTTCAGAAAGAAGGGGATCATGCCGGCGTTGAACCAGAGCGTAAACGCGATGGCGATGTTGAAGAAGGTGCGGCCGCGCAGGCGCTTGCGCGAGAGGGCATAGGCTCCGGGGATCATGATCAGCAGGCTCATCAGCGTGCCGCCGAAGGTGTAGATGAAGGTGTTGCCATAAGCGACCCAGAACATCCTGTCGGACAGGACCCGGTCATAGGCGGCAAGCGTGACGTCTATCGGCCAGAGCGTGACGCGACCGGCCGTGACGGCGGCACCGGAGGACAGCGAGACCGACAGCACATAGATGAAGGGATAAAGCGTCGACAGGACGAACAGGCCGAGAAGAATGGCGTTTGCCCAGCCGAAAATCCTGTCGCCGCGGGAATAAAGATTGAAGTTTGCCATGTTTCAGCTCCTCACCACAGCGATGTCGACGAGACTTTTCGGCTGATACGATTTGCCGAATAGACAAGGACGAAAGCGATGACCGCGTTGAACAGTCCGGCGGCCGTCGCCAGATCGTATTGGGTGCCCTGCAGGCCGGTGCGGTAGATGAAGGTGGAAACGACGTCCGCCGTCTCATAGGTGGATGGGCGGTAAAGCAGGATGATATATTCGAACCCGACCTCGACCAGATTGCCGATGCGGATGATCAGCATGATCACGATTGTCGGCAGGATGCAGGGCAGGGTGATGCGCCACATCATCTGCCAGCGCGACGCGCCATCCACCCGGGCGGATTCGTAAAGCGTCGGGCTCACGCCGGCGATGGCGGCGAGATAGACGATGGATTCGAAGCCTGCCTCTTTCCAGACGGATGAACCGATGTAGACGGGGCGAAACCATTCCGGCTGGGTCAGGAAGTAGATCGGCTCAAACCCAAGGCCTTTCAGCATGAGATTGACGATGCCAATCGATGGCGAGAGGAAATTGATGACGATGCCGGCGACGATCACCACCGAAATGAAGTGCGGCAGGTAAACGACCGTCTGCGCCCAACTGCGGGCAATGCCGCTTTGAATTTCGTTGAACATCAGGGCCAGAATGATCGGCACCGGAAAGGCGAAGATCAGGCCAAGGCCGCTGATGGTGATGGTGTTCCAGAAGGAACGAATGAACATGTCATTCTGGAAAAGCTCCACGAAATTCGCAAATCCGACCCAGGGGCTTTTTTCGATGCCGCGAAAGATCGAGAAATCCTGAAATGCGATGACCAACCCATACATGGGTTTGTAGAGAAAAACTGCAAACCAGATGAGCATCGGCGCGAGCAGGAGATAGAGCTGCCAGTCGCGGCGCACGTCTTCCTGAAGGTCGTGAAGGCGCCCTTGAAAATCCTGTTTCATGGCCGCGCTCCACCCCGGGTTTTGAGCGATCTTCCGGTCGCCGCATCAAAGATGTGGACGCGTGCGGTATCGATGGACAGCCGGTTGATGCCGTTAAGGGCGTGGTCGCCATAAAGCGTTTCGGCTTTGGCGATAAATGGCTGGCCATCGGCCTTTCCATGCAGCAACGCTTCAGCGCCCAGAGGCTCCACGAGGTCGATGCTGCAATTTAGAACGTCACGGCCGTCGCCAGCCTCCACCGACATGATTTCCGGCCGAAGGCCGAGCTTGACGGCCTGTCCTTGCGTCGCGTTCTGCGCGAAGGCATCGGGAATGTTGAAGCGCTGCCCGGAGCTGCCACCGAGGACAACGGTGACACGGCCGTCATGGCTTTCGATCGTCCCGTCCAGAAGGTTCATCGGCGGGGAGCCTATGAAGCTTGCGACAAATGTGTTCGCCGGTTCGAGGAAAACCTCCATCGGCGAGCCGACCTGTTCGATATGGCCGCCATTCATGATGACGATGCGGTCGGCAAGCGTCATCGCCTCCACCTGGTCGTGGGTGACATAGATGCTGGTAGCCTGCATCCGCTTGTGCAGCAGCTTGATCTCGGCGCGCATATGGGTGCGCAGCTTGGCGTCGAGATTGGAGAGAGGTTCGTCGAACAGGAAGATTTTCGGCCGGCGCACGATGGCGCGGCCCATGGCGACGCGCTGACGCTGGCCGCCGGAAAGATCTGCAGGCTTGCGGGCCAGATATTCGGTAAGTCCCAATATCTGTGCGGCTTCCGCAACGGCCTTGTCAACGACGGCGCGCTTCTCGCCCCTGACGCGCAGGCCGAATGCGATGTTCTCGGCCACGCTCAGATGGGGATAGAGCGCATAGTTCTGGAATACCATGGCGACATCGCGGTCTTTCGGGGCGACCTTGTTGACGATCCGGCCATCCATCGAAACGGTGCCGTCCGAGATGTCCTCCAATCCGGCGAGCATGCGCAGCGTGGTGGATTTTCCGCATCCCGAGGGACCAACGAGGACAACGAATTCCTGCGGCTGTATGGAAAGATTGATACCGTGGACGACTTCGAGAGCGCCGTAGCGCTTGACGACATCGTTGATTTGAACTGCAGACATGAAAGGCCCCTCCTCAAAAGCCTTGAATGTTCAGTCAGGCGTCTTCGACCCCCGTGAAGCGCGCTTCCTCGTGACGCGCGTGTTGACCTGTTCGATGAAGGTCCAGATCTTCGGGTTCTTGGAGAGTTCTGCGATCTTGGTTTCGAGTGATCCGAGATGGCGCTGGACGGCTTCGCGTGCGGCTTCGATATCGCCTGACTCGATGGCGCTCACGATCGCTTCGTGCTCCTCGATCACCTTTTCAGTGCGACGGACCGCAAAAACGCGCTTCAGATGGCGCATCCGGTCCATTTCGCCTTTTGCCTGATTGACCACGCTCCAGGCGCCGGGAAGGCGGGCTGCCGCGAAGATGGTGCGGTGAAATTCCTCGTCCAGCAGGAAGAAATCCGTGAATTCCTCGTCTTCGGCTGCGGTGCGCTGCTGGGAAATGCAGGTTTTCAGACGGGCGATGTCTTCCAGCGAGTGCCGCTTGGTCGCCTCGATGACGGCGCCCTCTTCCAGTTTGAACCGGATGAAGCAGGCTTCCATGTAACGCTGCACGTCGATCGGCGAGATATAGGTGCCGCCCTGCGGTACGACAGTCACGAAACCTTCTTCGGAAAGGCGAATGATCGCCTCGCGCACCGGCGTCTTGCTGACATGCAAGAGCGCTGCGATTTCCTTTTCCGACAATGCGCGCCCGGGAAGCAGCTTCACTTCGACAATCAGTTTGCGAAGCAGGGAATGGATCCGGTTCGTCATGTTTCCATCAGCCGGTAAGTCTCGCGGGGTGACGAGTTCGGACAGCGGCAACGATGGAAATTCAAGAGCGTTAGACATATCAATAACCAAACTGAGATATCAGATTATGTAGTGACATATCTATTGTGTTTTTGAGAGTCAAGCGCGAATGATCGGTTGGGAAGCGCCACACCGAAAAACCGGAGCGATCTTTTGATCGCTCCGGTGCAAGGGTTTTGATTTTGAAGGAAGTTTCAGCGGCGGCTAAAAGCGCCTTGTGGGCATGATAATGCCAGCTATTTTGCCGCCATTACCATGTTCACCGGGTGCTCAACGGTATTATTCGGCGGGCTGTGCCGCGCATGCCTGCTCGGAAGCTCTCTGCTCTCCGGAGAGGCTGCGCTGACCGAGGCCAATGATGGCGACTGTCGAAAGGCTGGCAGCAACGGACATCCAGAAGCCGTTGGTGGGGCCAAAATTATCGATGACCCAGCCGGAGATGAAGGCGCCGAGCGCCATGCCGATACCGATGCCGGTCATCACCCAGGTCACGCCTTCCGTCAGCATAGATTCCGGCACGCGGCGCTCGATCAGGCCGAATGCGGTGATGAAGATGGGCGAGATTGCAACGCCGCTGAGGAAAACGGCAAAGGCGAGCAGGGCAACGGTTGTCGTGGCAAAGAGGAGCGGCAGGGCGGTAAGCGCAAGGACGCTGACGGCAATCAGCAACTGGCGATGTAACGGCATTTTCGGGTTGATCGCGCCGAGCAGCAGGCCGACAACGAAGGAGCCGATGGCATAGACACCAATGACGAGGCTCGCGGCCTCCGGCTGGCCGAGTTGCTTGGTGATGGCCACAGCGCTTACCTCGGCCGTGGCGAAGGTTGAACCCACGAAGATCAGGGCGAGTGTGATGATCTGGACCGGCCGTAGCCGTATCGCTGATTGCTGCCGTGTCCCGCTTTCAACCGGGCGCACCTTGGGTTCTGTCGACCCCTGCAGCAGGAAGGCAAAGGTGCCGAGCGCCAGCGAGGCCGTGCTGATCATCATGCCCGCTTCCGGAAAGAGCGAGACCGCAAGCCCGACGGAAAGCGAGGCGCCGGAAATATAAACCAGCTCATCCGCGGCGGACTCAAAGGCAAAAGCCGTATTCAGCTCTGGCCGGTCG
Organism: Agrobacterium tumefaciens; assembly: GCF_005221385.1. Classification (NCBI taxonomy): domain Bacteria; kingdom Pseudomonadati; phylum Pseudomonadota; class Alphaproteobacteria; order Hyphomicrobiales; family Rhizobiaceae; genus Agrobacterium; species Agrobacterium tumefaciens. The sequence goes on from NZ_CP039904.1 coordinate 1,495,957, forward strand.
CGGAAGATTTCCGTCCAGCGGGCACGCATCATGGCGGGGATGCTGGGCATGGCGGCGGCGAGGAAGGCTGAAAGGAACAGGGTCCAGACCGGCCACTTCTGGTTCGTGGCGAGGATCAAAACCACAAAGGCGATGACCGATATGATGGTGGCCGGGATGAGGACCTTGCTCTGGCCCTTTCGATCCACGAGGCGGGAGATCTGCGGTGCCGCAGCCGCATTGGTCAGCGCGAAGGTTGCCGAGACGGCGCCGGCAAGCCAATATTCTCCATGGGTCTGGGAAAGCATGGCGACGATACCGATCGGCGCCATCGCAATTGGCAGGCGGGCAAAGAAGCCCGCGGCGGAAAAGCCCTTCGCGCCCGGAGCCCTAAAAATTTCTCTGTATGGATTAGACATCGGGATGCACCTTGTTCAGGGAGTATCTACCACACACATACGTGGCGTATGTGAATGAGATAATTGCATACGTCGCGTATGTCAACTAATATACGTGGTGTATGTGGACGACGGAGAAAAAATGCGCAAACCCCGCAGTGAAATGATTGCCGAGACACGGGCAAAGCTTCTGTCCGCCGGTCGAAAGGCGTTTGGCAGCATCGGTTATGCCGAAGCGTCGATGGACGACTTCACCGCCGAGGCGGGGCTGACCCGTGGCGCGCTCTATCACCATTTCGGTGACAAAAAGGGCCTGCTGCTGGCGGTTGTCGCTGAAATTGACGCGGAGATGACAAAAAGACTCTGTGAGATTTCGTCGAAAGCCGCGACCCGGTGGGACGGTTTTATCGATGAGAATGTCGGTTATGTCCGCATGGCTCTTGAGCCGGAAATCCAGCGGATCATGTTTCGCGATGGACCGGCCGTGCTCGGTGATCCCTCCCGCTGGCCAAATGCCAATGGCTGTATTTCCGCTGTTGCGCGGAGCCTTGAAATCCTGAAGCAGGAAGGGGCGATCACCGATATCGACCCGGAGGCATGTGCCCGTTTCATCAACGCGGCAAGCAGCAGCGCCGCCCAGTGGATCGCGAATTCCGACGACCCTGAAAGGACTTCCAAACGGGCAGTTGAAAGCTTCCGGACCTTGCTTGAAGGATTGCGCATTCACAAAGGCTGATCCGTACCCTTTTAGGCGGGACCTCTCGACTGAAGGGAGAGCGGCGTGCCGGGTGCCCGCCTCACAGGTTCCCCGTCAGCGCCAGCTTTCACGACATGGCAATAGGTAAGTCATCCAACTGTCATATGGCGGGTCTAGGAGAGGTTGTGGTTTTCACATGTCTCGCGAGGGGAATATGCGCAAAATTGTTGCTGCTTTGGTCGCTACGACCTTTCTTGCCGGCGCCGCTCAGGCTGCCGAGGTCTATCCGCTTGATCGTGCTACGATCCTGACCGGTTCGCCGTTTGATTTCAAAGCGGAATTCGACGCGGTCGTAAAGCCGGAAGACGTCAAGATCACCGTCAACGGCCAGGATTACAAGGCTGTTCTCGGCAAGGACGTCGAGTTCGTTGCCGAAGAAAAGAACAAGGACAAGGTTCTTGGTTCGGCCGTCATCCTGCGCGGCATCACGCTCGCCAATGCCGGTGATTACAAGGTCGAAGTTTCGGCCGGTTCCGAGACCAAGAACGTGACCTGGACCGTTTATGGCACGCCTGCCCAGGCGAAGGCCAAGAATGTGATCTTCCTGATCGCCGACGGTCTGTCGGTCGCCCATCGTACTGCCGCCCGTATCATGTCCAAGGGCATGACCGAGGGTAAGGCCAATGGCCGTCTCAACATGGATGACGTGCCGCCGGTCGCTTTCATCGGCACCTCCGCCACGGACGCCGTCGCCACCGACAGCGCCAATACCATGTCGGCCTACATGACCGGCCACAAGACCGCCGTGAACGCTATCGGCGTTTATGCCGACCGCACTCCGGCCTCGCTCGACGATCCGAAGGTCGAAACGCTGGCTGAAGCCCTGCGCCGCCAGACCAAGAAGTCGATCGGCATCATCTCCACCGCCGAATTGCAGGATGCGACGCCGGCTGCCGTCGTTGCCCATACCCGCAAGCGTGGCGACAAGGCTGACATTAACGGCATGCTGTTCGACGTGAAGCCGGATGTGCTTCTCGGCGGCGGTTCCGCCTATTTCCTGCCGCAGGCGACCGCCGGTTCCAAGCGCAAGGACGACAAGGACTATATCGCCCTGTTCAAGGAAGCCGGTTACACGCTGGCGACCAGCAAGGCTGAACTTGCAACGGCTGCCGGCACCAACACCGGCAAGATCCTCGGCCTGTTCCACACCGGCAACATGGATACCACGCTTGACCGCGAGTTCCTGAAAAAGGGCACCACGGGCAAGTTCCCGGACCAGCCGGGTCTGGTTGAAATGACCAAGGTTGCGCTCGACAATCTGTCGAAGAACCCGGAAGGCTTCTTCCTGATGGTCGAAGCGGCGAACGTCGACAAGATGTCTCATCCGCTCGACTGGGATCGCGCCGTCGTCGATACGATCGAATTCGACAAGGCCATCGGCGTTGCCCGCGAATTTGCGGCCAAGAACCCCGATACGCTGATCATCGTCACCGGCGACCATACCCACGGCGTTTCCATCATCGGTACTGTTGATGATGACAAGCCCGGCACGGACATGCGCGAAAAGGTCGGCACCTATGCCGAAGCCGGCTTCCCGAATTACGAAGACAAGGACGGCGACGGTTATCCTGACAAGGTCGACGTTTCGCGTCGTCTCTTCCTGAACGCCAATAACGGTCCGGATCACTACGAAACCTTCCGCCCGAAGCTCGATGGCCCGTTTGCGCCGGCCATCCAGAACGAAAAGAAGGAATACATCGCCAACGAGCAATACAAGGATGTTCCCGGTGCCGTGCTGGTCACCGGCATCATTCCGAAGAGCTCCGACAGCGGCGTACACGCGGTTGATGACGTCGTGCTGCAGGCCGAAGGACCCGGCGCCGAAGGCTTCCGCGGTTACATGGAGCAGAGCGATGTCTACAAGGGTCTTGTCGAAGCTTTCGCTCTTGGCGCCAAGCAGACCAACTAAGATTTGAAACGGGGCAAGGGCGCGCCACCATGGCGTGCCCTTGCCGTCACTACGGTCCTGCGTTGCCGGCCATGACGGCTGACGATGAAAGACCTTTGAAGAAGGAAAATGGTCATGAGCAAGCCTGATCCGGCGCGGTTCAATCGCCGCCAGACCCTTGGTCTCATTGCTGGTCTGCCGCTGCTGGCCGCCGGCACGCGTGCACAGGCGAAAAGCGACATCACCTTCGACGAGCTTTATGGCAAGGTCAGCGTTCTCGGGCTGGAATTTTCCGAGAAGGTCAAGCAGTTGAACGGCGAGGAGGTCGCCATGCGCGGCTTCATGGCGCCACCGCTGAAGGCTGAAGCACAGTTCTTCGTGCTCACCGAAATACCCATGTCGATCTGCCCGTTTTGCTCCACCGATTCAGACTGGCCGGACAATATTGTCGTCGTCTATCTTGGCGAAAAGCAGACCTTTACCCAGCCCAGCCAGACGATCGAAGTGCGCGGTACACTGGAAACGGGTTCCTGGACTGATCCGGACACCGGCTTCGTCAGCCTGCTGCGCATTCGCCAGGCAGAATACGCGACGGTTTGAAACCATGCTGCCTCTGAAGATAGAAAATCTTGCCGTCTCCTTTCCCGGACTGGCGGCTCCGGTTCTTGTTATCGACCATCTGGAAATCGTTGCCGGAAGCCGCGTGGCACTGACGGGTGGTTCCGGCTCGGGCAAGAGCACCCTCATCAACATCATCGCCGGCCTTGAGCGGGTTGAGACCGGCCGCGTCGTTTGGGGGAACGGGAACATTGCGGAGCTGTCCGAGGGCCGTCGCGACCATTGGCGGGCTGCCAATATCGGCCTTGTCATGCAGGAGTTTCATCTTTTTCCCGGTCTCTCTGCGCTGGATAACATCCTGCTGCCCGCCCGCCTGTCGCGTGTGGCAAATGCAGAGCTTATAAACCGTGCGGAATCCCTGTTTGCGACCGTCGGCCTCAAGCGCCCCGGGCAGCATATCGAGACCATGTCGCGGGGTGAAATGCAGCGTGTTGCCATCGCCCGGGCGCTGCTGCGCAGCCCCGGCGTCATCATTGCTGACGAACCGACCGCCAGCCTGGATCTCGAAAGCGGCGAGGCTGTCGGCGATTTGCTGCTTGCCGTTGCCGCCGGCACCGGCAGTACGCTGATTGTCGCGAGCCACGATCAGCATCTGATCGGTCGCCTTGACCGGCGTCTGACCCTCAGTGGCGGCCGTGTCGTTGCCGATACTGACGCGAAGGAGATCGCAGCATGATCGGTTTCATCCTTGCCGACCTGCGTCGCCTGTGGCTGGGCGGGGCCGTCGTGGTTCTGCTGGTGGCGCTGGCCACCGCGCTTGGCGTGGCTGTCACCTTGCAGGAACGGTCTTTGCGTCTCGGCAGCGCCCGCGCCGCCGATAAATTCGACCTCGTTGTCGGTGCTGCCGGCAGCGAAACGCAGTTGATCCTTTCATCCATCTTCCTGCAGGCGGCGCCCCTGCCGCTCGTGGATGGCGCCGTCCTCACCCGGCTTGCCGCCGATCCGCGTGTCGCATGGGCGGCTCCTGTCGGATTTGGGGATTCTTTTGCCGGCTATCCCATTGTCGGCACGACGACGAGCCTCGTCAGTAACACAACGCCCGGCTTTGCCGAGGGCAGGATGTTTGCTTTGGAAGGCGAAGCGCTTCTGGGCGCTGCCGTCAACCTCTCCGTTGGTGCCGAGATCAAGCCGATGCATGGCACCGCCGAAACCGGCGGCCGCACCCATACCGAGATCGCCTACAAGGCCGTCGGGAAGTTGCAGCCGACTGGCACACCCTGGGATCGCGCCATTCTCGTGCCGATTCAGGCTGTGTGGCACGTCCATGGTCTTGGCCAGGAACATGGTCATGATCACGGTGAAGGCAATGGGGAAGGTGACGCGGCTGCGCATGATGACGGGCATCAGGAGGATGGCCATGATCACGCCCATGAAGGCGAGGCACATCATGGGGATGGCGATACGCATGCCGAAGGTGAGGTCGGCCAAGCCGATGCCATTATTCAGATCGGGATGCCGCAGGAGCCCAAAGCGGCTGTCGTGCCGGGCGCTTCTTCGGGGCATGCCGAGTCCGATCATCATGGCAGTATCGATCCCGATGCGCCGATCGTAGAGACCTTTGGTGAGAACATGCCCGGTCTGCCGGCCATTCTCGTCAAACCGAAGACGATTGCCGATGCCTATCGGCTGAGACAGGAATATCGCAGCGGCAATACGCTTGGCGTTTTCCCGGGCGAGGTGCTCACCGGACTTTATGCCACGCTTGGTGATGCCAAGATGGTTCTGGGTGCGGTCGCCGCGGGTTCGCAAGGGCTGGTGGCGGCAGCGTTGATGCTGGTGACGGTGATCCATGTCGGTCAGCGGCGTAGGCAGATAGGCGCATTGCGGGCATTCGGCGCGCCCCGTGGCTCGGTATTCGCCATCGTCTGGCTGGAGCTTTTCTTTCTGGTGGCGCTTGGTGTCGGTATCGGTTTTCTGCTCGGCCTGGGCGCTGCTCATATCGGCGCGCAGCTGTTTACCGCAAAAAGTGGCGTGATCCTGCCGGTCGGCTTCACCCGCGAAGATTTGCGCCTTGCGCTCTTCCTGCTGGGTTTTGCCGCTGTTCTGGCCGCGATACCGGCATTGCTTGCCTATCGCCAGTCTCCCGCAGCCGCGCTCCGCGCGTGAGCGTGTACAAAGGCCACGTTTTGAGATTTATTGGAGGCTGTGCCAGTCGGGGTGATTGGGCAGGGTCGTGCCCCTTGTTTCGATTACCATACCGACAGATCGGGTTGCGTCGCTTGTAACCTGGCTCCGAACATGCCCTCCGGTCCGGGAAGCGAAAGGCGCAGATAAAATATAGTTTTTTTACTGTGGTCGCTTTTTGTGGCAGGCTTTTGCCGATACCTGCGAAATCGGCAGGAAACTGCATGACATTGAGAGGGACGAGATGGCTGAAAGGAAACCGGAAAAAGCTGCCGAAAACGCGGAGGTTGGAGCTTCGGCTGCCGCACCGAAGCTTCTTTCAGGCGGCAATCCACAGATTGCCAAGGGTTATGGTGATGCGCCGGTGCAGGCCTATATTGCCGCCATGCCGGGTTGGAAAAGCCCGGTCGGGGCGCGTATTGACACGCTGATCGAAAACCTGGTGCCCGGCGTGCGCAAGGCCGTGAAGTGGAACTCGCCCCTCTACGGCATGGAGGATGGCGTCTGGTTCCTCGGCCTTCACTGCTTTGCCAAATATATCAAAGTCAGCTTCTTCAACGGTGCGTCACTTGAGCCGCCACCGCCCGGTGCATCGAAGCAGCCGAAGGTTCGTTACCTTGATATTCACGAAGGCGTCTTCGATGAAGCGCAGTTCGCTGAGTGGGTGAAACAGGCAAGCCAATTGCCGGGTGAGAAGCTTTAGGAAGACGCGCTTCGTCGGCCTTGCAGGGAAGGCAGCTCCCGTCATGGGCAGACGAATCACGTCCCATTTCCCTCTCTGGAAAAGCCATGATACCCGGCCGGTGATGAGAAATCGCTGGCGCCTCGATACAGTTTTTCCGCCGCGAAGAAAAACCGGCCGATCCGGCGGATTTCTGTTTACTTTTGCCGAAGTTGCACGCCATCACGCTGATTGAACTCGCTGCCAGGCGTATCGCAAACCATGGAGGATGAGATGAAGGCACTGGTGCTGGAAGAAAAAGGCAAGCTCTCGCTCAGGGATTTTGACATTTCGAGTGAACTCGGACCGAAGGATGTGCGCATCCGCACCCATACGGTCGGCATCTGCGGCTCGGATGTCCATTATTACACCCATGGCAAGATCGGTCATTTCATCGTCAATGCTCCCATGGTACTCGGCCATGAGGCGTCGGGAACGGTCATCGAAACCGGTGCCGAAGTGACGCATCTGAAGGCCGGTGACCGTGTCTGCATGGAGCCGGGTATCCCCGACCCGACGTCGCGCGCATCCAAGCTCGGCATCTATAACGTCGATCCCGCCGTCCGCTTCTGGGCGACACCGCCGATCCATGGCTGCCTGACGCCTGAGGTCATCCACCCCGCCGCTTTCACCTACAAGCTGCCGGACAATGTGTCCTTTGCCGAAGGTGCCATGGTCGAACCCTTCGCCATCGGCATGCAGGCGGCACTCAGAGCGCGCATCCAGCCCGGCGATGTCGCCGTTGTCACCGGTGCCGGTCCGATCGGCATGATGGTGGCGCTGGCAGCACTTGCCGGTGGTTGCGCCAAGGTCATCGTTGCCGATCTTGCCCAGCCGAAGCTTGATATCATCGCCGCTTATGACGGTATCGAGACCGTCAATATCCGCGAGCATAATCTTGCCGAAGCCGTGGCCGCTGCTACGGATGGCTGGGGCTGCGACATCGTGTTCGAATGCTCGGGTGCTGCACCGGCCGTGCTTGGCATGGCGAAACTTGCGCGGCCCGGCGGTGCGATCGTGCTTGTTGGCATGCCGGTTGATCCGGTGCCGGTTGATATCGTTGGCCTGCAGGCCAAGGAGCTTCGGGTGGAGACGGTTTTCCGTTACGCCAACGTTTATGACCGGGCAGTTGCACTCATTGCATCCGGCAAGGTCGATCTGAAGCCGCTGATTTCCGCAACCATCCCTTTCGAAGACAGCATCGCCGGTTTTGATCGTGCGGTGGAAGCACGGGATACGGATGTGAAGCTGCAAATTCTGATGCCGCAATAAAAGATCAGGCCAATTGCCTGCTGATGACCGAGCGGCAGGCACCCTGCGGAAAAGTATAAGCGCGAGCTGCCGGTGATCGGTAGTTCGCGCTCCAAAAATTCATCAAAACTCTCCCCGTCATGCATATTATATCGGCGTATCACGCAAAATTGCGCGAAAAAATCGGTGCAACTGCCAGCTTAATTGGCAGCGTCTGTACGCAACTATTCAATTTCCGACAAAAAACAGTCAAAAAAGTATCGGTAATTTCCCCGGCTTGATGTGGAAGTAAATGCGCGGCAGGCCATATGCTCCCCTTTAACGCCTGGGACGAGCCATAAAGAGGAATGGCCTTGCTCCGCAAATACGGCGGACGTGACCGATGGGAGGAATATTGATGCAGCCCGATCTGGAACTGGTACACATCCGCAAGGGCGAATCCTTCGCTGCCTGGCGGCATGGCTATCCGTTCCGCACCGTGCGCTGGCATTATCATCCCGAATATGAAATTCATCTGGTCGTTGCCACGTCGGGCACGTTCTATATCGGTGATTTCGTCGGTCGCTTCAGCCCCGGTCAGCTCATCATGACCGGTCCCAATCTCCCCCAGAACTGGATCAGCGAGATCGAGCCGGACGAGATCGTGCCGACACGCTCTCTCGTGATCCAGTTTCCGGAGACATTTATCGAAGATGCCTGCACATCCATGTCCGAGATGGATGTGGTGCGCGCCCTGCTGGATCGCAGCCGCCGCGGCATTCTGTTTGACGACGAGACGAGCGACCGGGTTCGCCCGCTGGTGCTTCGGCTGATCGAAGCGCAGGGGCTGACACGGCTTGCGCTTTTCTGGGAAATTCTCGATCTGCTGGTCAACGCGCCGTCTTCAGAAGTGCTGGCGAGCCTGAGCTACGAGCTTGATCTGACCGGCATCGGTGATAGCGGCATTAACCGCGCTCTGTCGCACCTGCGCCAGCATTTGACCGAACAGGTTGAGGAGATCGATCTGGCTGACATGGTGGGCCAGAGCCCGAGCGCCTTTTCCCGTGCCTTCAAGCGCCATACGGGAACGACGCTGGTGCGGTATCGCAATCAGTTACGCATTGATCTTGCCTGCCAGATGCTGCTGGCGGATCAGGACGTGAAGGTGGCGGAGGTCTGCTACGATGTGGGCTTTTCCAACCTTTCGAATTTCAACCGGCATTTCCTGAAATTGAAGGGAATGTCGCCGTCGAGGTTCCGAACCATATTCGCAGCCCAGAAGGCAGCGGTCATGGCGGATTAAACCAGCGACACATCGCCGATTTTTTAGAATTCGGGCAGAGGGCTGTCCGGAAACGGGTACTTGTTGCCCCAACTTTCCAAACGGGAGGAATAGTAAGATGAAAATGAAATCCAAGTTTCTGATGGCGACAGCCGCAATTGCAATGATGGCCGCTCCGGCGCTGGCGCAGGAAAAGCTGAAGATCGGCATGACCTTCCAGGAGCTTAACAACCCCTATTTCGTGTCGATGCAGGAAGCGCTGAAGGAAGCCGCAGCAAGCATCGGCGCAGACGTTGTCGTGACCGATGCCGGCCACGATGTGGCAAAGCAGATTTCCGACGTTGAAGACATGCTTCAGCAGAAGATCGATATCCTGCTTCTGAACCCGACGGATAGCGCCGGCATCGAAGCTGCCGTGCACGCTGCCAAGGCTGCCGGCGTGACCGTCGTTGCGGTTGACGCCAACGCCAATGGCCCGGTCGACACCTTCGTCGGCTCTAAAAACCGTGACGCGGGCTACAAGTCGTGCAAATATCTCGGTGAAGCCCTCGGCGGCAAGGGTGAAGTCGCGATCCTCGACGGCATTCCGGTCGTGCCGATCCTGCAGCGCGTCGAAGGTTGCAAGGCAGCACTTGCCGAATTCGCAGATATCAAGCTCGTCGATACGCAGAACGGCCGTCAGGACCGCTCCGTTGCTCTCGGCGTCGTTGAAAACATGATCCAGTCGCGTCCGAACCTCGCCGGTATCTTCTCGGTGAATGACGGCGGTGCGATGGGCGCACTGGCTGCGATCCAAGGGTCCGGCAAGGACATCAAGCTGACCTCGGTGGACGGCGCTCCGGAAGCGGTGAAGGCAATTGCTGACGGTGGTCCTTTCATCGAAACCACGGCGCAGTTCCCGCGTGACCAGGTGCGTGTCGGCCTTGCCATGGCGCTTGCCCAGAAGTGGGGCGCACGCGTCGTGCCGAAGGAAGTCCCGATCGACGTCATGGTCGTCGACAGCAAAAACGCCGGCGAGTTCAGCTGGTAAGAACTCCTCCCAAGCCCCGTCCCCATCTAGTATGGGGGCGGGGTTAAATCCCGACCATTGAGGAGGGTGAAATGCTGGAACTGAATGGAATAAGAAAAAGCTTTGGCAAGATCGAAGTCCTGCGCGGCGTCGACCTTGAGGCGCGCGCCGGCGAGGTGCATGCGCTTCTGGGCGAAAACGGCGCCGGCAAGTCGACTTTGATGAAGATCCTGTGCGGCATTTTGCAGCCATCGGAGGGAACGATCCGCATTGACGGCAAGGATCGCCGCTTCGCCAATTATGATGAGGCGATTGCCGCCGGCGTCGGCATCGTGTTTCAGGAATTCAGCCTGATCCCCTATCTCAATGCCGTGGAAAACATGTTCCTTGCCCGCGAAATCCGCGGGCCGCTTCGCCTTTTGAACAAGGGCGCCATGCGCAAGCGCGCGGCCGAGATCATGAGCCGGCTGGCAGTGGATGTTCCGCTCGATGTGCCCGTCCATCACCTTTCGGTTGCCCAGCAGCAATTTGTCGAAATTGCCAAGGCACTGTCGCTGGATGCCCGCATCCTCGTTCTCGACGAGCCGACCGCGACGCTCACCCCGTCCGAGACCGAACACCTCTTCAAGGTCATGCGCGAGCTGCGGCGTCAGGGCGTGGCGATCATCTTCATTTCGCATCACCTCGAGGAAATATTCGAGATTTGCGACCGCATCACCGTTCTGCGCGATGGCGAACTGATCGGCTCCTGCCTGACTTCGGAGGTCGATAACGACCGTCTGGTCGAGATGATGGTCGGCCGGCGCATCGAATCCAGCTTCCCGCCGAAGCCGCAGCTCGATCCTTCCGCCGCAAGCGTGATCGAAGTGGAAGAGCTGCAATTGAAGAAGGGCGGCCCCGTCTCGCGCTTTGCGCTGCGCAAGGGTGAAATTCTCGGCTTTGCCGGCCTTGTCGGCTCCGGTCGCACGGAAACGGTGCTGGCGATGCTCGGCGCGCACTCCGCTTCGCGCCGCAAGGTCAAGGTCGACGGCGTGGACACGCGTTTTTCCGGCCCTGATGAAGCGCTGATGCGCGGTATCGGCCTGTTGCCGGAGAGCCGCAAGGAGGAGGGGCTGATCACCAGCTTCTCCATCCTGCAGAATATTTCGCTCAACAACTATCGCAAATACCGCAAGGCCCACTGGTTCCTCGACCTCAAAAAGGAACTGGAGCACACGACAAAGGCCATGGCGCAAGTGCAGGTGAAGGCGCAAGGGCCCTACGCCCGCGTCGACACGCTGTCCGGCGGCAACCAGCAGAAGATCGTGATTGCCCGCTGGCTGAACCATGACATGCGTGTGCTGATCTTCGATGAGCCGACGCGCGGCATCGATGTGGGCGCCAAGGCGGAAATCTATTCGCTGATGCGCGAATTCGCCGCCAGGGGACATTCCATCATCATGATCTCCTCGGAGCTGCCGGAAGTGATCGGCATGTCCGACAGGGTCTGCGTCTTCCGCTCCGGCGGCATCGTCGCCACCGTGGAAGGTGACGACATCAATTCAGAAACAATAATGACAAACGCCACCACCGGGAGAGTTGAACATGTCGCTTGATGCAAACACCGGCACTGCCGCGAAAACGGGCGGCTTCAGTCTCAGTGCCATGCTGCGCTCGCCGCTCGCCCTGCCTCTGGCGGGCCTGATTGTCGTATCGATCCTGATGGGGCTTGCGAGCGACAATTTCTTCAGTGTCAACAACATCATGAACGTGCTGCGGCAGGTTTCCGTCGTCGGCATTCTCGCCGTCGGCATGACCTTCGTCATCCTCACCGGTGGCATCGACCTGTCTGTCGGTGCGGTCATGGCGCTTGTCGGCACGCTGTCCGCTGGCCTCATGGTGAACACCGGCCTGTCTCCCGCAGTTGCCCTGCCGGCTGGCCTGTTCATCGGGTTAGGCATCGGCATCTTCAACGGTGCGCTTGTCGCCTGGGGCAAGATGCCCGCCATCATCGTCACGCTTGCCACCATGGGCATGGCGCGTGGCCTCGGCCTCATCTATTCCGGTGGTTATCCGGTCAGCGGCATTCCGAGCTGGATCTCCTGGTTCGGCGTCGGCCGCGTCGGCGTCGTTCCGGTGCCGGTCATCATCATGGTGGTGATTTACGCGGTAGCATGGGTGCTGTTGCAGCGCACGGCCTTCGGCCGTCACGTCTACGCACTTGGCGGCAACGAGTTGGCGGCCCGCCTTTCAGGCGTAAAGACCCGGCGCGTCAAGCTTGCCGTCTATGGCATCTCGGGCGTCACGGCAGCACTTGCGGCCCTCATCCTCACGGGCCGTCTGATGAGTGGTCAGCCCAATGCCGGCGTCGGCTTCGAACTGGATGCCATTGCGGCCGTCGTTCTCGGCGGCACGGCGATTGCCGGCGGCAGGGGTCTCATTCTCGGTACGCTCATCGGTGCGGTGCTGCTCGGTATTCTCAATAACGGCCTCAACCTGATGGGCATCAACCCCTATCTGCAGGATGTCATCAAGGGCGGCATCATCCTGCTGGCTATCTATATCGGGCGCGATTGGCGCTGAGCCGGCCCGGAAATATCTTCATAAACGCAGGAGAATTAAATGTCTGAATCGCTGCAAGGCAAGATCGCGGTCATCACCGGCGCCGCATCCGGCATCGGGCTTGCCACAACGGAAGCGCTCTTGGAACAGGGCGCAACCGTGGTCATGGTCGACTGGAACGAGAAAGCCTTGAAAGATCTGGCCGCCAAGCTCGGCGAGCGCGCCATTCCGCAGGTCACCAACCTTCTGGATGCCGACAGCTGCAACGCCATGATCCCCGAAATCCTGGAGAAGGTCGATCATATCGACATTCTCTACTGCAATGCCGGCACTTATATCGGCGGTGAGCTGACCGAAACAACACCGGAAGCCATCGACAAGATGCTGAACCTGAACGTCAACGCCGTGATGAAGAATGTGCAGGCCGTCGTGCCGCATATGTCTGCGCGCAAGACAGGCGATATCGTTGTCACCTGCTCGATCGCCGGCCATTTCCCGACCTATTGGGAACCGGTCTATTCGGGCTCGAAATGGGCGATCACCAGCTTCGTGCAGGGCATGCGCCGCCAGATGATCCCGCATGGCGTGCGCGTCGCGCAGGTCTCTCCCGGCCCGGTCGTCTCCGCACTTCTCGCAGACTGGCCGGAGGAAAACCTCCGCAAGGCCAAGGAATCGGGTAGCCTTATTGATGCGAGCGAAGTGGCGGATGCCGTTATCTACATGCTGACGCGCAAGCGCACCGTCACCATCCGCGACATGCTGGTTCTCCCGACCAACTTCGACCGCGTCTAAAAACTTCAGGGGCGGCTGGAAAAATCGGAACCGGTCCAGCCGCTCCATATCGTTCAAGCACCGGATGATCCGCTCCGAGGAGTATCGCAAATGGCTTCCTACCTTGTTGGCGTCGATGTCGGGACAGGCTCGGCGCGGGCCGGTGTCTTCGATGTCGCGGGCAAGCTTCTCGCTACTGCCAAGCGCCCGATCAGCATGCACCGCGAGGATGGCGGCATTGCCGAGCAATCGAGCGGCGAAGTATGGCAGGCCGTTTGCGATAGTGTTCGCGAAAGCGTTTCTCGCGCCGGCATCGATCCCGCCGAGGTTGCCGGCATCGGTTTCGATGCCACCTGCTCGCTTGTCGTGCGCGGGCCTGACGATGAGACCCTGCCGGTCGGCGCTGCCGATCATCCCGAACGCGATATCATCGTCTGGATGGACCACCGCGCCGTTGAACAGGCTGAACGCATCAATGCCGGTGAACATGCCGTCCTGAAATATGTCGGCGGCCGCATTTCCCCGGAAATGCAGACGCCCAAGCTGCTGTGGCTCAGCGAAAACAGGCCGGATATTTATGCGCGTGCCGAGCATTTCTTCGACCTGACGGATTTTCTGACATGGAAGGCTTCCGGTGCACTCGATCGTTCCGCCTGCACGGTAACCTGCAAGTGGACTTATCTTGCCCATGAAAGCCGCTGGGATGCGGAATATTTCAACCGCATCGGGCTTGGTGATCTGGCGGAGCAGGGCTTCCGACGCATCGGTGAAAACGTCGTGCATCCCGGTACGGCACTGGGCGCTGGCCTGACCGAAGATGCGGCGAAAGCCATGGGGCTGGTGGCAGGCACCGCCGTCGCCGCAGGGCTTATCGATGCCCATGCCGGCGGCGTCGGCACGGTGGCTGCAGGCGGTGATGCCTCGCGATGCCTCGGTTATGTTTTCGGCACCTCGTCCTGCACCATGACCACCACCGCCGAACCCGCTTTCGTGCCGGGTGTCTGGGGTCCCTATTATTCCGCCATGGTTCCCGGCGCGTGGCTCAACGAAGGCGGCCAGTCTGCCGCCGGTGCGGCCATCGATTATCTGGTGCAGTTGCACCCCGCCTTTGCCGAGGCGAAGGCGCTTGCCGAGAAGGAAGGCAAAGCCTTGCCGGTTTGGCTTGCCGACCGCGCGCTCGGAATTGCCGCATCCGCTTCCGCCGCAGCTGAGATTGCCGAGGATTTTCATGTGGTGCCGGAGTTTCTCGGCAACCGTGCCCCCTTTGCCGATCCCCATGCCCGCGCGGTCATTGCCGGTTATGGCATGGAGACCGGCGTCGATTCGCTCGTCGCGCTCTACGTCGCGGGGCTTCTCGGCCTCGGTTACGGGCTTCGCCAGATCATCGAGACCCAGGCTCGCAACGGCGCGCCTGTCGAAACCATCAGTGTCAGCGGCGGGGCAGGCGCTCATCCGCTTGCCAGGCAATTGCTGGCGGACGCGACGGGGCTTCCGGTCGAACGCACCGAATGCGAAGAGCCGGTGCTTCTTGGATCTGCAATGCTCGGTGCGGTTGCTGCCGGAAGCTATCCGGACCTGATGGCAGCGATGCCGGCCATGTCGCGTATCGCCAGCTGTGCAACGCCTGATCCTGCTTTTCAGAAAGTCCACCAGTCGCGTTACGACGCGTTTCTGGCGTTGCAGAATGCGGCGCGCGCCATTCGAGCCGCCAGCCATTCCTGAACCCCGCGTCACAAGCTTAGATCATCCGGCCGCATTGGCCGCAAATAACGAGGATTCCATGCAGTTTTCCGGAAAATCCGTCATCATCACCGGCGCAGGCAAAGGCATCGGCCGCGCCTGTGCACAGCTGATGGCCGCACGCGGTGCGGAAGTGGTGGCGATCAGCCGCACGCAGTCCGATCTCGACAGCCTGAAAAGCGAAATTGGCGGCCGTTCAATCCGTGTCGATCTTGCCGATGTCGCCGCCACCCGTGCCGCCATGGCGGAGGCTGGTCCTTGCGATTTCCTGATCAACAGCGCCGGCATCAACGTGCTGGAAAGCGTGCTTGACATGAGCGATGCCGGTTACGAGGCCGTGCTGGGCATCAACCTGCGTGCCGCTCTCGTCACCTGCCAGGAATTTGCCCGCGCACGCGTTGCGCTGGGTGGCGGTGGCGCAATCGTCAACATCACCTCTATCGCCGGCCATCGCGGTTTTCAGGATCATCTATGCTATGCGGCGTCGAAGGCCGGGCTTGAAGGCGCAACCCGTGTTCTCGCCAAGGAGCTTGGCGCGCACGGTATCCGCGTTAACGCTGTTGCGCCGACCATTACGCTGACCGAACTGGCGGCGGAAGCCTGGAACGATCCCGTCAAGAGTCAGCCGATGATGGTTCGCCATCCGCTCAACCGTTTTGCCGAAGCTGAAGAGGTGGCACAGAGCATCGCGCTGCTGCTATCTGATGACAGCAAGATGATTTCCGGCGCCGTGTTGCCTGTGGATGGCGGTTTCCTCGCCGTCTGACGTTTGGCAGACGCAAGTGCCGCCTGTAAGTGGAGAAAACGCCCGGCAAATCGCCGGGCGCTTTTTTAGATCAATGACGATGCTCGGGCATGTCCTTCAGCTGGTCCTTCGTCCATGAGGTAACCGCGTGGACATCGCCGTCCTCATCCCGCATGAAATCGAGATCGCTGAGCGGCACGGCGACGGGCTTTGCGCCGATGCCGAGAAAGCCGCCGACATCGATGATTGCGGTGCTGCCGGCTCCAACGCCGTGGACATGGTCAACCTTGCCGACCTTGTGGTCGTCCGCACCATAAACGGTCGCTCCTTCGAGCACCGAAGGTGTGAGTTCCGTTTCAACCAGACGTACGTGATTGGTGTGATCCATTGTTCTTCCTCCTGTCTTGGTTTGCAGAAAACAAACTCCCGCATTGCAAAACCGTTCCATCCAATTTTGCGGCGGGCGGAGGCAGGTTATTTCTCATCGGTACATTGTTGGGGTCTGGGGTGAATGCCGGTGAAAAGGTTGCGGAATGGTCACACCTTTTCTTTGGAAAACAAGCATTCTCTGAATTACAACCGCCAAAGTTGTTGCGGTGACGTATCGTGATGTTATCTCTGCGTCAGGTTGAATCATCGAGGGGATGCGGGATGAAAAAGTTGGGGGCGGTTCTGCTGGTTGCTCTGCTGAGCGCATGTGCAAAACCATCTGACGGGCCGACTGCGGGCAATATCCGGTCTGCGACTTTCCCTCGAACCAACGAAAAAATCCCGGTCATCGAACTGGCGAACGCACCTGCGGCCACCGTCTCCGCGTCAGGCCTGCAGAGTGCTTCCGGCCCCGGGCTCACCGCGCTTCGCAATACCGGTTACAACGCCCAGAGATTGCGGCGCGGCGACGTGATCGACATCACCGTGCTGGATACGGGTGAGGACGGGCTTTTCTCCCCGACACAAAGCAAGACCCTCAACCTTGGCCGCTTCACTGTGGATCAAAGCGGGTCGGTCAATATTCCGTTCGTCGGCAAGCAGAGAGTGGTGGATTCGACGCCCGAGGGGCTGCAATCCCAGGTCGTCGCCGGGCTCAAGGGCTCGGCCGTCAACCCGCAGGCGGTCGTCACCGTCGTCGACAAGCCGACGAGTGCAGTGATGCTCAGCGGTGCGGTCAAGAACGCCGGAAAGATCGTACTCACCGCCCGTCAGGAGCGGGTGCTCGATGCACTCAATCAGGCCGGTGGCCCGACGGTTGCCCCGGGTGCAGCCACGGTCACCGTCGTTCGCGGCTCGCAGAGAGCCAGTGCGCCGCTTGACCGCGTCATGCGGGAAGATCGCCAGAATATCCGTCTTTCGCCTGATGATCAGGTCATGATCGATGGCGATGCCGCCAGCTACACGGCGCTTGGCGCTTTCAAGAGCGCCGGGGAATTCCAGTTCGAAACCGGGAAGCTGACATTGGCGCAGGCCGTCGGCCGCGCTGGCGGTTTGCTGGATGACCGCGCCGACGCCCGCAATGTCTATGTCTTCCGCAACGAGATCACTCAGGTTCCGGCGGCGACTGCTTCCGGCGCCAAGGGCCCGGTTGCGACGGCAACGAGCATGCGGCCGGTGATCTATCACGTCAATATGCGGGATGCGTCCAGCATCGCGCTCATGCAGCTCTTCCAGATGCAGAAGGGCGACGTGCTTTACGCCAGCAACGCACCGCTGGTGGATTCGGCAAAGCTGCTGACCGTGTTCCAGAAGAGCGTGCCGACGGCTGCCGCTCCTCAACCCGGCAGTGGCAACTGACAGGCTGCGCTACAAAAGCTGTAGCGCATCCATTGCCGATTGCGGTCGCGAAGCGGGATCGTCATGGCAACAGGCGGAGGCGAAATGCGTAAGCTTTTCCGTTGCCTGCTCCCCCATTGTTACGATGAGCCGTGAGGCAAGTCGTCCGACTGAGAATATATCCTGATTTGGGTTTGCTGCCGCACCCTGCATCTGCTCCGGTGACGCAAAGCCGGCCGAGGCGGCAAATGCCATGCCCCGTTGCCTGTGCTTCTGGCCAATTTCCAGCGCAATGCCGAAATCGCCGAGCCTGCCGGTTGTGACGTCGTCCTCCTGCAGCAGAATATTGGCAGGCGTCACATCGCAATGAACATATCCCTGCATATGCATGGCATTCAGGCCTTCCAGAACACGGCGAAGCGCAACAACCGCATCCTGCAAGGTGATTGGCCGGATGTTGGTCTGCGACACCAGCGATAACGGGAGCCATGGCTGCAAAAGTCCCGGCCGCCCATCGGGCAATCGCAACAGCGCGGATGTTTCCACAAGGCACGGATGGCGCAGGGCAAGCCCGATCTGCGCCTCCTCCCGTAGCCTTTGCACCAGCGTGGCATCGTCTGCCAATGCCGACGGCACGGTTTTCAGGGCGTGAAGGGAGCCGACGTCGCGGTGTCGCAATTTCAAGAGCAGCGTCGTCTCGCTCTCATGGGCAATCCCCTCGACGGCAAAGCTGTCGGCAATCCAGACGGGTTTTACTGCGGAAAAATGCGAGACCTTTCGATCGAGCGCATTTCGCAGCTGATCGATCAGGTCGTTCTGTTCTTCGGTAGGCCTTTCCCGCGCGCCGTCATGGCGAATACTCCTCCACAGTTCGGAAAAGCGCGTGCTCACCTGCAAATATGCAAAATCCCGGCCTTCCAGCTCATCGTTGCTCACGCTCGTTTCCAATCACGATGGCGCTGATGTTTTCGCGTGCGTTTTCGATCAGCGCTTCCTGTATCAACGCGCCGGCGCACTCCTTGAGAAGCGTGCCACTGACGACCTCGGCAATTGTCCGCTCTCTCAGGATCTGTACCAGCGGGGCGCTGCACAGAAGCAGCCTGTCCTGCGGACCCCAATCCTCATGGATGATATCCGGCCGGAACTGTTGGGAAAGACCGACGCATTGGGACAGCTGCTTTTTCATGCCGACAATGACGTGATCGCGTGAAAGCTGGTGCATCGTTCCGTTTTTAAGAAGATAAGCGCGTGCGTCGCCGGACCAGACGATGCTCAGCCTGTCGCCGCTGATATGGGCGATGACCACACTGGCGGCCGGCCTGTTTTCTGCTGCTGCGGCCTGCCGTGACAAAAGAAGGCTGTTAACGGTGCCGAGCTTTCCCCGGATGTTCTGCGTCATTATCTCCGGATTGTCGGCATCCGGCGTCTCCGCCAGAATATTGGTGACCTGACGGGCGGCCTCCACGGCGCCGTGCGTATCGCCCTGTCCGTCGGCTATGGCGAAGAGGGCAGGATTTCTTGAAACGAAAAGCGAATCCGCATTCAGGGACAGCCGCGTTCCCGCGTGCGTCGCATAGCCGTAAATCACCGGCGATGGCTGCTCGGCAGAGCGCGCAGGCCGAATGGGTGGAGGCGCTTGCGCGGGCGCACTGTCTTGGGTCCGCGCATGGGCGCGCGCGGCACCCGTCCCTTCCTCATCGTTCTTGCCCGCCATTTCGCTGAACAGGCGCATGAAATCGGAAGCCTTCGGCTTGCCATCGAATTTGAGCCCCCGCGGGCGGCGACTAAGGGGATCGATATGCCACCAGAGACTGGTTGGCGGTCGGCCCCGCACCATCTCCCGTTCGTCATCCTCCTCCCGGGGTTTGGGCAGCCGCAGTTTCCTGACCGCAGCGTTGAAGCGCGCAATCTCGAAATCGCCGGTCGTGGATGTCTCGGCCAGGGCCTCGGCCGCCATGAACCAGGTATCGTCCAGATAGAGCGTTCTTGGGTGTTTCCGGAAATTGTTAAGCTGGGCGATGATGGCCAGCGGATATTTCCGCCCCACCCGGTCCGTGCTGGGCAGCAGCACGCCCACATAGGCGCAGTTTCCCCAGATGCCCCTTTCGACAATGAAGCGTATGGGCGGCGACGATGAGAATATGGCTGGCCAGCGGCCCGCGAACATATCCGCACAGGCATGCAGGCCGGATCGCATCCAGTCGTCAAAGGTGCTGATCAATTCCCGTTCAAGGCCGTCGGAGATGAAATCGCCGTGGCTGGGTACCTTGCCGAAGAAACCGATGCGGTCGCTTTCCGCTGCGGTTTCCGCGGGTCTCGATGCCTGATTGACCATCAGACGGAAACAACCGCTGAGGTTGTCGTCATCGTTGCCATCCTTACTCCCCTCCGTTGCAAATCAATATGCCACCTGCCGTCAAAACTGCTGAGGGCAGGCAAAGCTCGACATCGCCTCCAGTCTGAATGGGTTGAGAACCGAGCCGAACTGAATATCAAACTCGGCCGTCTGGCCGCCATTATCAAACCGTACCCGCAAAAGATCACCCGATTGGCTTTCGATATTTGCGCCGTCGAACAGGCGGAATGGCGACCAGTCGCCGTTTTCGGTTTTCGCCTGCTGCCAGCCGCCCGGTTGGAAGGCGATGCGCGACAGGCTGGCCGTGTTCTCACGGGACGGCCAGGTGATCGATTTCGCCTGTATTGGACCGTGATAATAAACCACGCGCTCACCCTCGATTTCCAGCATGACGGCGCTGGAGGCATTGGTGAGCGAAACGGGCTTGACATTGATCGCAACCGCCGGCGTCTCGCTGCCATTCGGGAAGAAGGCACGCGAAATCTTGTCGGCATTTTCGAACTGGGCGATGGCGCTGCTTGGAATGCCGGCGGCGCCGAAAGTGCCTTTCCAGCTCCAGGGGGTTGTCGTCTTGTCGACGAAAGGCTCCATGCGCTGCTTGAAGAAGCTCTGGAAAACCCCGGTCGGGCCGAAGAGACGGGTAAAATCCGCAATCGCGACATCGCGGGAAGACGACCGGTCGAAAGGATAACGCCCCGTCACGATCGAAGAGCAGAGAGATGCTGAATCGGCCGCCCAGAGGTCCGCAATACGGCTGCGTGCGGATTTGACCGCCAGCGAGCCGACATCGGCAGCTACACCCGCCACCCAGACATCGAGCGGTGCCGGCAGTTCGCGTGCCTGTTGCAGCAGGTCCTGATTGGCCTTGGTCAGCTGGCTGTCCACATCGAATACCTTGGCAACCTCATCAGAGGTCGTTGCCGAGCGGGCGAGCTGCTCGTTCAGCATCTTGAAATTCGAAAGCAGCTGCTCCGCTGGAGAACCCGCGGCCTTGCCGCCATTGGTTTCCGCGCCCGTTGCCGGGGCCGTTCCCTTGGCTGCCAGCATATCCCGCAATCGCGCATAGGGGGCCGCCGCATTCACGGTGGCGGCAAGAACGGCTGCCGTTGCATCGCCTTCGGCGGCGGAAGCGAGGCTGGCCGGATTTGCTCCCACGCTCGGGCGCAGATCGGTCGCTTCGGCGATGGATTTTGCCGCCTCCACCAGAATGTTGCGTTCATTGGCAAGTGCGCGGGTTGTTTCCACCGCGTCGCCCAGCGTCTGGGAGGGCTTGACCCTTAGATCGGCCAACGCATCGGCCCATCTCTTCTCGAAACGGTCGAAATAGATTTGCAGCGCGGCCTGTGCCACCTGTTCGACCGTTGCGCCGCGGATCGCGTCGTCGGAACCACGCACCCATCCCTCTGAAAGCGCGATACGCGCTGCGTTGGCGACCTGTGGAATGACGACGCTGCGATATCCTTGCGCCGTGAAGAGGCCTTCTATGCCCTCCGCCATCGGCGCTTTGCTGCGGCGTTCGAAGGCGCGTTCTCCCAGCGGGCCGAAGGCCGTGGCGGGCGTCCATTCCATCAGCTCCTGCGCCTGCGGAAGGCCGGCGAGAATATCATAGGCACGTGTACCGATCGCCTGATCCCGGATGGTTTCGCGGGCGGTGGCGATGAGGCGGGCATCAAGCTCGATCGGGGCGAGTACGCCATCCGCCAGTGCCTTTGCGTGCTGGTCAAGTGCCTCCCGGGCTGCCCCTCTTCCGTCGCCGGGATAAAGGGACGCGAACATCTGATGCGTCTGCATGGTCAGGAAATCCCGGTCCAATGCGCCCATGCCGCCAAGCATTCCATAGAGCTTCAGCGAATTGAACGTGCGGGTCACATCCTTTTCGTCCTTCAGCTGTTTCTGCAATTGCACGATCATGCGTGGCAGCAGAAGGGCGTTGAGCGCGCGCTGATAGGCATCGCGCTGCCGCCCGGCGATCTTGTCTTCCTGATCGAGGCCGAAACTGACATTCCACACGCGCTCCCGTGCAAAGCCGGAGTTGACATCGCGCAGATTATCGAGTGCCGGAAGAATGCGCAGGAAATCGGCGTCGGCGACATCGCGCACGGGAATACCCTGAACCAGCTGCTCATAGGCTCCGAGTTTGCGGTCGGCTTCTGCCAGCGCCTGCGTATTGGCGAAATAGGTAAAAATCCAGCCCGTGAAGACGACGGCAACCGCGACGGCGCACGCCGTATAGGCAATGCGCCGGACAAGCAGCTGCCGCCTCGAAAGGCGTTTGTCGCGCATTACCAGCGCGGCTTCCGGGAAGATGACGTCCTTGAAGAGCCGCGAAAGGAAATAGCTCCGGCGAGCCCGTGGCGCGCTGACGGGACGTTCCGTTTCCGGCTGTGTTCCCGAAGCGAGGTAGACACCACGCAGAAGCGGCGCTTCGATCAGCGGGGAACTTGCGCAAAGTTCGGTCAGAGCCTCGTGAAGCCGGTCTTTAAGCCGCGCCAGTTCCGCCGGGAACCGGAAGATGCGTCCGCGTATCTCCGCATTCTGTTCCTGCTGCAGGCGTTCGATCAGCATCGCATCGACCCGTTGCTGCAGCAGTTCGAACTCTTCCGTCAGTCGTTGCGGCAGGTCCTTGGCGGAATAGCTCTCATCCAGCTTGAAGGTCGTGCCCCAGACCTGCTGGCGATCGGTCTTGTTGAAACCGTCGAAGAATTCCACGAAGCCATGCAGGAGGTCTGCCTTCGTCAGCACGATATAGACCGGCACGCGGGCGTGCAGATATTCATCCAGTTCGGAAAGCCTCTGACGGATGGAGCGCAGTTCCTGCCGCTGCTCCTCGGGATCACGGGTGAGAAGATCGGGGATGGACAAGGTCACCAAAGCGCCGTTGATCGGCTGCGAACGGCGATATCGTCTCAGAAGGCCGAGGAAACCTTCCCAGCCCGCTTTCGATGAGCCATCGAGATCATCCTGCGTGGTGTAACGCCCTGCCGTGTCGATCAGTATCGCCTCGTCGGCGAACCACCAATTGCAGTTGCGCGTGCCGCCGATGCCTTTCACCGCGTTTTCGCCAAGCGCATCGCCAAGCGGGAACTGCAGGCCGGAATTGGTGAGCGCGGTCGTCTTGCCGGAGCCCGGTGCGCCGAAAATCACGTACCAGGGCAGATCGTATATATAACCGAACCGCTTTTTCGTGACACGCCGCAACAGCGCCAGGGCTTCTTTCAGGCGTGTCTGGATTTCGCCGATTTCAGCCTGACGGTTGGCGAGAGCCTCCCGCTCGATGCTGTCGACGAGTTCCTTGTCCTGCTTGCGGCCGCGGTAAATCGTGACGACGATATAGACCAGCCAGATGGCCACAATGATGCCGATGGCGATAAGCCGGGCCTGTGTCGTTCCCAGCGGCTTGAAATCGCCGAGCGCGATCAGATAGCCGTAAAACCAGATGACGACGCAAAGCGCGATCACCCATAGAAGCGACAGGAAGCGGCGTCCGACGAGGGCCGCATAGCTCTCGACATAGGATCGGATCGTATAAAAATAACTCAGCGGATTCATGGGTTTGCATCTCCCGGCTGCTGTCCCGAACTGTTCTCTATGGCCGGCGAGAGAATGCCGGCGTCGCTCAGTTTTTCATCGGGGTTGGTCAGGACCATGATCTCGGTTCTGCGGTTCGTCTCGCGGCCTTCCTGCGTCTTGTTGTCGGCGATGGGATCGCTGTCGGCGCGCCCTTCCGTCAGGATCGCCTCGGGTCCGGCAAATTGCGATAGAATGTCTCCGACCGCCTTCGCACGCGCCTCGGAAAGGTGCCAGTTGGATGGGAATTCCACGGTTTTGATCGGCACGTTATCGGTATAGCCGATGACGACCGCGCGGAATTTTTCGGCGGCGAGTGCTCCGCCGATACGCTGGATCAGATCGCGGAACTGCGGGCTGACCTCGGCGCTGCCGGTGGCAAAAAGGCCTGAATTGTTGATGCGCACACGCAGCCGCCCGTTGACGTCAGCCAGTGTGACCAGCTTCTTTTCGACCTCCGGCTGCAGGAAGGCCATCAGCTTTTCAAGCCGGGAAGGCTGCTTCGGTTCCACGATCTTGGGTGGTTCGACAATCTTCGGGGGTTCGGTTTTCACCGGTGGCGCTGGAGGGCTCGCGATCAGCACGCTGGGTGTTTCGGTGGGCGGCAAGTGGGCCAGCCTTTCGAAAGTGACATCGGATGCGTTGTTGAGCGACAGCGTGAAGAAAAGATAGCCAAGCGCGAAGGCGAGCGCCATCAGCGACAGCAGCGTCCAGAGTGCCGCCATCGTCCGCAATGGCGTATGCCGGGCCTCGACGCCTTTCCAGTGCGGTGAAAGTTCCCGCTCAAAGGCGCCATATTGGCCGATCAGCGTCTTGTAGAGACTGTCGCGGATGCGCGAAAGCTCCAGAGCCCCCTTCGGTGAAACGCGGGTGCGCCCTTCGAAGGCGAGCGACAGGCACAGATAGATCAGCAGCAGCAGATCCTTGTTGGCGCCGGGCGACTGGTGGAAATGGTCGAGAATGTCGAAAACCCGGTCGCCGCCGGTGACATCATTGTGGAAGGTGGAGACAAGGCCGGAGCGCGCCCAGCCTGCCCGCACGCCCCACGGCTTGCTGAGAATGACATCGTCCACGGTCGCACAGACGACATAATGCGCCGCCCGTGCCCGCTCGGCGCTGATGCGGGCGGAAGCGAGATCGCGCTCATAACGGGTGATCGCCTCAAGGCAGGCGCGCCGCAGATGCTCCGGGTCCGGCTGGGCGTCGCTGAAGCGCAGCAGGTGCGCGAGGTTGAGAAGAGGCGCCGCCGATTGCACCAGCGTCGGAACATCCTCGCCGCCGAAGCGGAAACCGGAAAGCAGCTGGTCGATCGGCATGGCGGCCGTATTGCCCTTCGGCCGCGCGGCCGGCTCGTCGGTCTCGATGATGTCTTCGAGGATCGTCGCCATGTTGCGGGCGTTCTGGTTGCGGCGGCGGCTTTCCTCGGTGATTTCAACCACCGTCGGCAAATCCTGCCAGGAGGAGGGCTTTTCGTTGCTCATTCGCGTAACGCCCACATTTCCAGCTCAAGTCCGGGAAATTCGCCCGCCAGATGCAGGGCGATGGCGCCTGATGTCTCGAGCTGTTTCCAAAGCGGTGATGTCGTGTCGATTTCGAAATAGATGGTGCCCGAACGATAGGGCAATTGCCGCGGCAGAACGGGCAGCGAGCGCACGGGAATGCCCGGCAGCGCGACATTGACCAGTTCCGAAATCCGCTCCACCGGCCCGACCTTGATCTGTGCCGGCAACCGGCGGCGAATGTCCTCGGCGGCCATATCAGCACGTACCGCAAGCACGAAGCCGGCATCGCGCAGCAGGGTGCGGTCGTGGATGGTGCCGACACGCACGCCGTGGCGGCGTTCCACCAGTTCGATGGCAACAGCCGCCTGTTCCAGAACCGCCGAAAGCGAAGTGCGCAGATCATCGAAAACCGCGCCGAAGGTGGCCTTCAGATCATCATGACGATAGGGCGGGAAATTCGTCGCCCGTTTTTTGTCCGTGGTGAAGGTGGCGAGTTCGCCGGCAAGCTGGATGCAGTCCTCGTAAAACCGGATGGGGTGAAAACGCGTGGCGTTGGCGCCGCGATGCGAAAGCAGCGGATCCGCCCGGTTGAGGATTTGCAGCAGGAAATAGTCGCCTACTTCCGCAGTTCCGCGGATCGTCGGGTCACCGATGCGCTCGGCGATCGCCTGGGCGCGGTGGCGCACGATTCCCAGAAGCTCCGTCAGCAACTCGTTGAGACGAGGTGCTGCGGCGCAGGTGAGGCTGGGTGGAATGAAATCCGGATCGAGGATGACAGCACGGTCGGAGCGAACCTCGATCACCCGCGCCAGTCCAATGAGATCGTAACCGGAAAGATCGTCGCCGGTCTTGAGGAATTTCAGGCTGAGGCGACCGACATCAATGGGCGCAATGAAATCCGTCTCGATATTGGTGTCGGAGACCTCATAGCTTGAGGCGGTGAAGCGCACATTGTTGATGTCGTTGCGGCCCGACGCGGACATGTCCGCCTTTCCGGGCTGACGGGCGGGCAGGGCGAGATAGATGATGGCATCCTTGACGCTGTCATCGAGATCAAGCGGCGGCGGCAGATCGGAATCCTCCGGCGCCTCGAAAGGGGTGCCGTCAGGAAGGACACCGCGAAGGTTCGACAGGGCAAACTGCCCGATCGACAGCGCGCTGCGATCCATGCCGATCTCGGCAATGCCCCAGGGATAGGGAGAAAGATTGCGCGTCGTATTGCGCACGAGGCGCTCCGTCCAGCGGTCGGATTGCTGGAAATGCTGGACGCGAAGAAACATGCCTTCGCTCCAGGCAACACGGTTTTCATGTCTCATCGTGGTTGTTTACCCCCTTGGCATCGGTCGTCATCGCGTCAGGCTCTGCAACAGGCGCGGCGTCACCGCGCGCTGCCCGCTGCAGAAACTGCCTGACCGGCAATTGACGACCGTTTTCTTCAAATTGCTTTTTGTAGGCGGACCAGTAGTCGGTCCTGGTGATTAGCGCCTGCCAGTCCCTGCGCTCGATTTTCGAGCGAATATCGTTTCCGGCATCGACCGAAGCTTCGAGAAGCCGCGGCTCGAGTTTCTGCGTGCATGTGTGAATGAGTGTTTCAAGAGAGGCGGTAAGCCGACGCTGCTGATGAATGAGGGTTTCCAGACGCTCGCTCAGCGACGCATGTGGTGCGGCAGCGGCATGATCGCCCTCGATGTCGAGAACGGCCAGGCACTCGGCATTCTCCCTTTCGAGCGCGGACAGAAGATCACTGATCCCAGCCTGTGCGCCGGATGTTTCCGCCGGCCATGTCTCTTCTGCGGTCGGCTCTTCATTTTTATCCGGAAAGACGCTGTCGAAATCCTCGCCCTGCGACGATGATGCCGGACGTGCGATCATGACCGGTGTGTTCAGCGCATCGGTGTGCTCGTGCCTGCTGCTTGCGGCCGGCTCTTCATCCCAGTCTTCCGGAAGTACCATACCCATTCCACCGGCCTTGGGCGGAGCGCTCCAGCCGATCTCGACATTACGCGAAATGGATTTGGGCTTCTGGCCGGCAGCACTGCCGCTCGTTTCCATCCAGTCATCCTGCGGCAGCGTGCCGCCCAGCACCCCGCCGGCGGAACGCCCGTTCGGGGCGATATCGGCAAGGATTGCGGAAATGGTCAGGGGCTCGTCGCTCATCCGCAGGGAGGCATCGGGATCGGAAAAATCCAGGTCGGCATCGCCGCTGATGGCCACATGGAAAATCTGCCCGCCGATGTTGATCTGCGAGCCATCCTGCAGGCGCGCGCTTTCCCCTTCGAGCAGCAGCCGGCCATCGACAAGCGTACCGTTCGCACTCTGGTCGATGATCGTAAAACCTTCGCCGTCGCGGCTTAGCGTGCAATGCAGCTTGGAAACACGCCGTTCATTGTCGTCGATCTGCCAGTCGCAATCCCGCGACCGGCCGATCGCGCGGCGGCCGCGCTCGAAGCTCCATTGGCCGGGTTTTGTGGCCCCGATATTCTGTGTGTGCCTGAGCGCCAGTTTCATGTCATGCCCTCACACGGAGATTACCGAGCCTTCCCGCTCGGTCACGATGGCGTCGGTGCTGTCTTTTTGTGCCGGTGCCACACGGGCCCAGCTGTTCCAGCCAAGACGGGCGGGAGCATCGGGCTGGCCCAGCCGGCAGAAGGGAATATCCTCCTTTTTCAGAATCACCTGCACATCGAAATCGAGCGCGTTTCCGACGAAGAGCCGCGTCAGCGAAAATATCTCGGCCAGCCGTTTCGATCCGGGCGTCAGCGCCAGATAATCCGCATAGGCAACCGGACCGATGACGACCCGGAAGCCGCCGCTCATATCCTCCACGGCGCTACCAGCCGTGGTATTCTGCCCCAGCCGCAGCCCTGATGCCTGTCCGAGCTGGCTTTGTTCGTGAAGCGGGAGCGGTACCCATCGCCTGCGGAACTGTTCGACGACCACCGGAAGCCCGGTAAATTCGCAAAGCGTCGAGGTTAGTGCCGAGACATTGCGATTGCGGTTGGCGAAAAGCCCGCTGAAGCGCAGAAGCGTATCTTCGGTCACGCCGGCCTTCTCGGTCAGGCCGGCCGTGCGAAACCCGGTAAGCGCAAGCAGCGACTTGCGGAAACCGTTGTTTTTTTCCTGATCGGACCAGCGTAATCCCCTGGCGAGGCGATATTTTTCCGAAGCGGTTACAAACAGCTCGCTGAATCTGGCTGCGAACAGATTGAAGAAGCTCGCCAGTGCGCCGGAGCGACTGCGCTCTTCCCGTTGCAGCAATTCGCCATAGGCTGGCGGCAGCGAACCAAGTGGCCCGACAATCGGGGCGAAGGCCGATTTCAGCTGGGAAATACCGTGTTTGCGGCCGAACCCGCTGATTGCCAGCGCCGTGGGCTGCACACCACCATGCGCCGCAATCGTCAGCCCGTCATCCGAGACATGCTGGGCAACGCGAAAAGCGGTGCCCGGGTCGAAACGGCCGGGATCGGCGCTGAGAAGGGCGGCCTGCTGATCTTTCAGTGTCGGTATTTGCTGTTCCATCCCGATCTCCTAGAGCAAAGGCCGGTCTGCCGCGCGGGCTGGCCAGCGGGCAATCGGTTTGGAATGGCCGCGCATCGTCGCCGTCAGCCGGGTGAAACTGTTGATCGAGGTATAGAGGCCGAAGAAGTGGTTCAGCACACTGGCGAAAATGAAGGCGGCGGGGCGTGCGATGAGCGCCGGATCGAATTCCACGGTGATGTCCGTTCCCGGCACCATCGCCGAGCCGATCCGTGCGTGGGAATTCTGGGCCTCGACATTGCTGATTGATTCAACCAGCTGCCGGGTTTCCGGGCTGTCCCTGAAGGAATAAAGCGACAGAATATCCTTCAGCGGAGCGCCGCCATTGTCTGAAAGCGAGAGATGATTGAGCAGCAGATGCGAGATCAGCCGCCATTCGCGCACTGAGCGTTCGTTGACGCGGATGGCCGCCGTTGGCGGCATCAGGGCATGGATGGACTTCACGGCTTCGTTGCCGGCCGAAAGCTGGAGGAAGGGGTGTCCACCGCCAAAGGGAAGCTGGCTCGGCAATTCGCGGTTGATGCAGAGCGTATCGACGCTTGCCACCATGTCGAGCGGTCCGAGCGGCCCGCGCTTTTGATCCACGAAGGCGATATCGGTATCGGAAGAGCCATCGTCGTCAAAGCGGCGCTGGATCTGCCAGAACACATTCGAGCCGTTATTGCGCTGGGTGCGCCCGAAAAACGGCGAGGTCTTTTCCGTCTGCCCGGAGCGGCTGGTCAGCTCGACATTTTCGACGGCGTAGATTTCACGGGTCCGCTGCCGCCTTGCGTCCGGCAAAAGGCGATATTCCGTGCGTGTTCCATCCAGGCTCAGCGGTTCGCAATTCTGCTTGAACAGGTTGATAACGGGTGAGGCGTTCAGCACGAAATCCTTGACGGAGACCATGCGCTCCAGCCGCGTATCCGCCGCATCCAGATAGATATAGAGTTCACAATTGCCGCCGCTCCATCTGTGCAGACCGTCAATATCGAGAAAGAGGAATTTCTGCGGCAGCGCGAAAAATTCGGTGAGAAGCCGGTATCCGTCAAAACTGTTGGCCGGATAGGGCAGCATGGCCTGATCGCGTGTATAACCCGATGGCCTGAGATTGGCGGCGGGCAGAAAAACCGCCTCCTTGTCTTCGGAGTGACGTGCCAGCGCCATGCCCACGCAGTGGTTGGTCAAAAGCTCGTAAAGCGCTGTTGCCTGCTGCCAGGCGGCAGACAGGAAGATCTGGAGTTTTGTCAGCCCCATTTCCGGGAAGGTGCTGCCGCGTGGCGCCGTGCTACGCAGTGAAAGCCGCAGGCAACTCGCCGCACCGGCGAAGGACGCCGAAAAAGGCGCATCGATCGGCTGGCCGGAAAGCGTCGCCGCAGTGATTTGCAGCGGAACGATCTCCACCTCCTGCGTCGTGCGGAAACGGCAGCTCTCGCCGCCCACCGGTTCGGCGAGAATTTCGCTGTGGCGCGGAAGCGGCTGCACGGTCGCCAGCGCGGGGCTGGGTGCAAACTGAACGACGCTCATCGAAGGGATCGGCGCAAGATAATGCGGATAGAGCGTTTCCAGCAGGCTGTCCGTCAGTTCCGGAAACTCGTCGTCCAGCTTCTGGCGTACACGGGCGGCGGAATAGGCAAAGCTCTGGATCAGCCGCTCGACATGCGGATCGTCGGCGACATCGCCCGTCATGCGTAGCCTGCCGGCGATTTTCGGAAACGCCGCTGCGAAACGCGATGCGCGTTTTCGGAGCGCGAAAAGCTCGTCATTGTATTTTTCGAGAAAGCCGTCAGCCATTCGTCGCCTCCACCAGGAAACGCTGCGTGGACGGATCGATGCGGGATTCAAAGCTGATCGGCGGCATGCCTTCCTGAAGACGGAAGCTTGCCTGTATACGCATGCGAAGCGCCCGGTCGCCATCCGTGCGGTTTTTCAGGATCGTCACATGCACGTCGGCCAGACGGGTTTCGAACAGCGAAATCCGCCGCTCGATGCTGCGTGCGAGCCGCGCCTTGGAGGCATCCGTCACCAGATTGGCCGAGAGAATGCCGTCCACGCCATAGCTCACCAGCGCATCAGTAAGCTCTTTCAGCGCTGTCGGCGGGCCGGCGGGGTTACGGCGGGTATTGAGCAATGCCTCGAGATCGCGGCGGATCACCTCGCGCATCTCGCGCGCCTGATCCGTCAGGCTGACGAGCGCATCCGTTTCCGCATCCGGTGCATCATCCAGCAGCCGGTCCAGAACGGAGCGTGACAGCGTTCGCTGCCGCGCGCGATATTGCTCGAGCGGATCAACCACGGGCGATCTGCCTTTCATCGTCGGAGGCGGCGGAAAGGGAACCGATCTCGTGGAATGGCACAACATCGTCGCCGATCAGCAGGCAGCGCTGGCCTTGCCCCGTCGCCAGCGGTTGGTCTTCCTCGCTCCATCGGGTTTCCCGGCCGAGGAGAAGGCCGACATCGTCCTTCGCACCGTGATAGATGGCCGGAAGCAGCACGGATGCGACCGCGCCGTCGCGCAGCGTCAGTTCGCCGCCGCGGAAAGCAAGATCACGCGGGCGGCTCATGGGGTCGATAGTGAGGCTCTCGATGCGACCGTAGTCGATCCAGAGGTAGCGGCCGCCATTGGTCAGCACTTCCAGCGCATGCGGAATCCGGTCGTCCAGGTCGCGAATATCGCCGGCGCTCTTGCCATTATGGCCGATCGGCACATTGCCGCGTTTTTCATCGAGTTCAGCCAGTGCGGCTTTGGCGGCATCCGCATCACCGCTGCGTGCGGCGATATTCGCCCTGATCGCCAGCTGATCGAGTTCCGACGGACCGCCGGGGAAATCCGGCACCGCGCCGGTTTCGAACCAGGCATTGCGTGCGGCCATGGCGCGCAGCTGGTGGCGGAAGAGGGAAAAGCCGACGCTCTCCTGCGGCGAGAATGTTGCGGCCAGATTGCATTGCGCATCGGCCTTCTCATAGTCGCCGGCAAGCACAAGCAGGTCGATATAGAAGTGCCGGCCGTCCTTGTCGGTAGGCTTCGTCTTGACGTGTTCGCGCGCAAGACCGATCGCGTCCTGCAGCCCGTCATCATCGAGAAGGCGGGAAATGTCGTCGCGCAGCGTCATGCGGATATCCTTTGCGGCTCGGCCGAAGGCCCGGATGCGGCGGTGGGCTGCATCATGGTTTCGGCAATGAGATGGAAGCTCGTGGAGACGTCATCGAGCTGGAAATGCGGCTGAAGGCGCACGGTGCAGGAGAATGTTCCGGGCTTGCCGGGAACCTCGAAGACGTTGATCCCGGCAGAGCGCAGCGGGTAGCGCGTGCGCAGCGCCGCTTCCGCATCGTCATTGCCGAGTGTGTAGGAGGAAAGCCAGCTTTCCAGCTTGCGCTCGATCGTCGAGGCATCGCTCAGCTGGCCGATATCGTCGCGCATGATGACCTTGAGGTAATGCGAGAACCGGGAGGCGCACAGCACATATTGAAGCATGGCAGCCAAGCGAGCGTTTTGCCGCGCCGCTTCGCTGGAATAATGCCCGGGCGCATGCAGGGACTGGTTGGCGTTAAGGATCGCCATGCCGGACAGATAGGTGGTGGAGACGGGCACGATGCCGAGATCGGAAAATTGCTGTTCCTGCCCGGTCGTCAGCTGCACCTCGACGGGTGGCTGAGCGGAAAGGCCGTTGCTCTCGATGCCGAGATCGAGCGGCGGCAATTGCCGGGACGAGAGCATGCCGCCATCCACGGCGTCCTGCGTCACACCGCGCAAATCTGCAAACCAGCCAGAATCGACGAAATTGCGCACAACCACGGTCGCAAAGGCGAAGGCGGCGTTGCCCCACAGCAGGGTCTCTCCACTTTCCACCACTTGCTCGCGGAAGGGAAAACCGTCATCCCGTTCGCGCGCATAGGGCCTGTAGGGGGAGCGCAGCAGGATGCGCGGCGCGACAAGGCCGATGAAGCGGGAATCGTCGCGGGCGCGAAGCGCATTCCATCGCAGCCGGGATTTATCCTGCTTCAGCGAGGAAAAATCGTGAACCCGGCTGAGTTCGGTAAAGTCTTCCAGCCCGACGGCGGAAGGTGCGGCCGCGGCCACGAAGGGGCAAAAGGCCGCTGCCGCCACCATGCCGATCTGCGACAGCGTGGTAATGGAATCGGCGCCTTCGACATCATCGGGGGAAAACGCGTAGTCACCGATCAAAAGGCCGACCGGTTCGCCGCCCGGCATGCCGAATTCGCGGTTATAGACGACTTCGAAAAGATGGCTCTGGTCGAAGTCGGTGGCGCGTTCCGTGTTGCGGGCAAGGTCGCGCCAGCTGGCGTTCAGCAGTTTCACCTTCACGTCGCTGCTTCGGCCTGCCTCGCGAACGACCATGGCAAGCCCGCGCCATCTCGCCTCCATCGCCTGAAAATCGGCATGGTGGAGAATGGCGTTCACTTGGCCGCTCAGCGCATCGTCGATGAGAGCGATGAGCTGGTCGGCGAAAAGACGGGCGTCCGGAAAGGACTGATGCGCCATGAGCGGGCTCCGGATGATGAACGGGGCCGGGGTGGCGGACCACCCCGGTCCGAGCTCAGTTCTTGGACGGAATGCGGGCGACCATGCGCAGCGAGGTCGTCAGTTCTTCCATCTGCAACCAGGGCCGCATCCATGCGACGGCATTATAGGCGCCCGGCTTGCCCGGCACTTCCTGCACGGTCACCTTGGCGTCACGCAGCGGATATTTGGCGCGGCTTTCCTCGCCGGCCTCGTCATTGGCGTTGACGTAGTTGGCGATCCAGCGATTGAGCCAGACTTCGCAATCGGACGCTTCCATGAAGGAGCCGATCTTGTCGCGGCCCATCACTTTGAGATAATGCGCAAAGCGCGACGTTGCCATGATGTAGGGCAGGCGGGCCGAAACGGCGGCGTTGGCCGTTGCTTCCGGCTTGTCGTAAAGTTTCGGCTTGTGCGCGGTCTGGGCACCGAAGAACACCGCATAATCCGTGTTCTTGTAGTGGCAGAGCGGCAGGAAGCCGAGCTTGCCGAGTTCGGCGTCGCGGCGGTCGGTGATGCCCACTTCGGTCGGGCATTTCAGGTCGAGATCGCCGTCATCGCTGGAGAAGACGTGCATGGGCAGATTTTCCACCCGGCCGCCATTTTCCGCGCCACGGATTGCCGTGCACCAGCCGCTTTTTGCAAAAGCCTCTGTCAGCTTCGTGCCCATGACGTAGGCGGCGTTCATCCAGCAATATTCATCATGCTGCAGATCGCCGTTCACCGCACCCTTGGTTTCGTCATAGGCGAAATCATCAATGGGGTTGGTCTTCGGGCCATAGGGCATGCGTGCCAGAACACGCGGCAGAGCGAGCGTGACGAAACGGGAATCGTCGCTTTCGCGGAAGCTGCGCCACTTGGCATATTCCACCGTGTCGAAGATCTTTTCCAGATCGCGCGGCCGGGCGAGATCGCGATAGTCCTCGAAGCCGAACATGCGCGGGCTGGCGGCGGAAATGAACGGTGCAAAGGCCGCCGCTGCAATCGACGAGACACCCTGAAGCAGCTGCACGTCATCGAAAGAGTTGTCGAATTCGTAGTCGCCGATGATGGCGCCGAGCGGTTCGCCGCCGGGGGTGCCGAATTCGTCTTCGTAGATCGCCTTGAAAAGCCGGGACTGATCGAACTCGACGGCCTTTTCGAGATCCCTTGCGAGTTCCCGCTTGCCGGCGTTCATGACGCGGATCTTGAGGTTGACGCTCGTTTCGGAATTCTTGACGAGATAGTTGAGCCCCCGCCAGGTGCCTTCCAGCTTGGCGAATTCCGGCGCTTGCATGATCGCGGCGAGCTGTTCGGAAATCGTCCGATCCAGCTCGGCGATCGCGTGGTTGAGGGTGACGGTGAGGTTGCGGTCGTATTTGACCGTTCCTTTCAGGGCCTGATCGGTCAGCGTGCGCAGCAGATTTTGTGCGCGGTCCGGTTCGGTCTGGCGGGTTGCGGCAACCACCTTGGACAACAGTCCCTGATCTTCGGCGGTCGTTGCCTGTGCTTCATTCTTCAGCAGGCTTTCAGCGCTCATGTTCCAGTCCTTCCACATGCGGCTTTAAAATGCCGCTTGAACAGTTGAAGCCCTCGCTACAAGGGCCGTTCGGGGAGGTTATCCTCCGCACAGGCGATTATTTGCTTGCGCCGTTCTTTTCCTTCAGTTCGGAAACCAGCGTTGCGAGGTCCGTCTTGTTCTGAAGGATGTCTTCGAGCATCCGCTCCAGATCTTCCGAACGGTCGGCCTTGGAAAGCAGGTCACGCAGCTCGTTGCGTGCATCCAGAAGCGCCTTGAGCGCGGGAACCTGCTGCACGACGGCGCCGGGTTCGAAATCGTCCATGCTCTCGAATTTCAGGTTGACCTGCATGTCCGTCCCGTCTTTCTGCAGCGTATTGGCCACGGAAATGTTGAGGCCCGGCGTCATGCGACGCATCACTTCATCGAAATTGTCACGGTCGATCTGAACGAATTTGCGCTCCCCGAACGGCTTCAGGGGCTGGGTCGGATTGCCCGAGAAATCACCCAGCACGCCGACGACGAAGGGCAGTTCCTTGACCACCATCGCGCCTTCGGTTTCAACTTCGTATTTGATGTGGACGCGGGGCTTGCGAACCCGTTCCAGCTTTTCGTGTACACTTGCCATTTCAACCTCCTTGATGCCCTTTGGCATGGATGACTGTTATGGGGCGGTGTCTGCCCCGAGTTTGTTATTTTCCGTTGTTTTCTCCGCCGGGTTTGATGCCGGCGGCCGTCAGAACTGCGTTGCGGGCCTGCGTTTCGGGCAGAAGCTCGGCCAGCAGTTCCGAAAAATCCATGCGTCCCCTGCGAACCAGCGTTTCGATGGAGAGCGAGATCGGTGAGTGCGGCTCGGTACGGCGAAAGTAACGCGCAACTGAAAGAAGAGTTTCAAAAGCTTCGTCGCGCGATGATATGCCTTCCGGGGAGGCCACGGGTGCGCGCATGACGGGTTGCCCAATTTCATCCGTGCTCGCGGCGGCTGCGGCCGCTTCAACCGGCGCCGGCTCCAGGTCCCGCCCGCCAAGCGTGCGAATGGCGGCGGCTGCTTCGATGAGCGTGTTTCGTATGTTCGAACTCGGGGGAGCGGCCTGGCCGCAACGCTCGGAAAGAACGGCCATGATCGCATCAAATGCTGAGAGACAGGCATTCACCTCCGCCAGATGGGACGACATGGCAGCAACGCCCGCCTCGGACGCCAGCCGATACAGTTCCTCGCGGCGTTTGCTCTCGTTCGGCCGCTGCGCCAGCTGGAAATCCCAGAGACTATGTTCGGCAAATTTCCCTCCGGGGATCAGGGGCGCGAGCCGGAGCGGCTGAACAAGCGTTCCTTCGCTGCCAATGCCATTTAATCCCGCGAAAGGTGCAAATTTTTCTTCGTCATTTTCGTCGCTGATCGACCGCAATGAGTCCCAGTGGTTGTAAAAAAGATCACTGCAAAGGTCGTAGATTTCACGTAGTCCGTGAAATCCTCGCAGCCGCAGGCTTGCTTCGGCGAGCCATGCCAATATTTCTATGTCCTTGCTTTCGGAATATATAATCTGCAATCCAAGATTGCTGACACTGTCCCAGCTACTGGAGATCTTCAGGTTATCTTGAGGGGATGCAGCGCGCTCTTCTGTGCGTGCCTGGTTTCTTTCATCCTTAATTCTATAGTATATTTCACGCGTTCTTGAATCGATGCGGATGTTTTCTCCGCAATCTCCAAAAAATTCTATATCTCTTTTAACATGCGGCGCGTTCAAGAGCAGTCTATCCCCAGAAAATAGTAATGGATTTTTTGTAGTTACTTCCCTTACGTAAGGCTATTCCTCAGACAGACTTATTCAAAATGTGTCTAAATTGTGGCGTCTACTGCTTAATCTCACCCGACAAAAAATAAACTTCGGGGTGGACAACTCGGTTTCATCATCATAGTTATTCCACGTCACGTTGTGGAATGGACCGGGGCAGGAGGCTCATTGCATGTCGCATATCGATCTCAATCGCCTCATCGAAGCGCTTGAGCCTGACCTGCGCGTCACCCTTGAAGCTGCGGCTTCTGTCGCGGTGCGTCGGGGGCATAGGTACGTGGATATCCCGCATTGGCTGCTGGCGGTTGTAGATGCCGGTATCTATGCGGAAACATTCGAAGAATTAAAAATTCCACTTCCGGTATTGCAGGCTGAAATCGGCCGCAGTCTCGACGAGGCGATTATCGGGGACGGCGACGCATTGTCGCTCTCGCAGAACGTTCTGACAGCGGGCCGGGAGGCCTGGGTCCTCGCTTCGCTGGAGGCTGGGCGGGACCGGGTGACACTTTGCGACCTGCTGCTGGCGATGGATGAGGAAACCTCGCTCCGTTCCTTCGTCCGCTCTGCATTTCCGTCGCTGAAGGCGATGGATCGTGCGGCGCTGGAGCGCCTCCGCAGTTCAGTTGAAGGCGATACCGGTGCGAATGTGTCTTCCGCGCCTGCAAGTTCCGGACAGGCCGCCGGCCAGAACGATTTTTTGCGCCTTTACACCCAGGATATGACCGCCGATGCCCGCAACGGCAAGGTTGATCCGGTGATTGGCCGCGATGATGAACTGCGCCAACTCGTCGATATTCTTACGCGCCGCCGACAGAACAATCCTATCCTTGTGGGCGAGGCAGGTGTCGGAAAAACGGCGGTTGCGGAAGCGCTGGCGCTGGAGATCATATCCGGAAACGTTCCGGAAAAACTGCGTAACGTCCGTCTTCTGAACCTCGACATTTCGCTGCTTCAGGCCGGCGCCGGTGTGAAGGGCGAGTTCGAGCGTCGTCTTCATGGTGTGATCGATGCGGTAAAACGCTCGGCGGAACCCGTCATCCTGTTCATTGACGAGGCCCACGGCCTGGTTGGAGCAGGCGGTGCCGCCGGTCAGGGCGATGCGGCAAATATTCTTAAACCCGCTCTCGCAAGGGGCGAGGTGCGGACCGTCGCCGCGACGACGTGGAGCGAATACAAGAAATATTTCGAAAAGGACGCGGCGCTGACGCGTCGTTTCCAGCCCGTGCACGTGCGCGAGCCGGATGAGGCGACGGCAATACGCATGTTGCGTGGTGTCGCCGACACCTTCGTCAGCCATCACAACGTTGTCGTTCGTGATGAGGCGATCGTGGCGGCTGTGCAGCTATCCGCGCGTTATATGCCGGCAAGGCAATTGCCGGACAAGGCGGTGAGCCTTCTCGACACGGCAGCCGCCGCCGTTTCGCTGGCGCGGCAGACCCTGCCCGAACGGCTGCGCGCCTTGGAAAGCGAACGCCGCCTTCTGTCCGATGAGCTGAACTGGCTTCTGCGGGAACCGCAGGATGAAGACATGCAAGGCCGTATCCAGTCGATACGCGACGAGCTTGAGAGGCTTGAAAGCGGGATCGATGATCTGCGCGGCCGTTATGATGCGGAAATGGCCGAACTGGCGGCGCTGGGCGAAGAGCAGTCGGCGCAGCAAACCGATGCATCGAATGTTTCCCGTCTGCGACCCATCGGTGAAGCACAGCCAGCAAACGCGGAAAGACTTGTGCCGACGGTGGTTGACCGGGATGCGATTGCATCTGTGGTGTCCCGATGGACCGGTATTCCGCTTGGCAAGCTTTTGGCGGACCAGATCGAAAGTGCGCGCACGCTGGATGATCGCATGCGGCAGCGGGTTGTGGGGCAGGATGCGGCAATTGCGCGGATTGCCGACGCCATGCGCACCGCCCGCGCTGGTTTGTCCGATCCACGCCGTCCGCCCGCCGTGTTTTTCCTTGTCGGCATGTCCGGAACCGGCAAGACCGAAACCGCACTGTCGCTGGCCGATCTGCTCTATGGCGGCAACAGCCACCTGACGACGATCAACATGTCGGAGTTCAAGGAGGAGCACAAGGTTTCGCTGCTTCTCGGCTCGCCACCCGGCTATGTCGGTTTCGGTGAAGGCGGCGTGCTGACCGAGGCGGTGCGGCGCAGGCCGTTCGGCGTTCTGCTCCTTGATGAAATCGACAAGGCGCATCCCGGCGTCCAGGATATCTTCTATCAGGTGTTCGACAAGGGCGTGCTTCGTGATGGCGAAGGCCGCGATGTCGATTTCAAGAACACCACAATCTTCATGACGGCCAATACCGGCTCGGAACTGCTTTCGGCACTTTCGGCCGATCCCGAAACGATGCCGGAGGGCGAGGCGCTGAAAGCGCTTCTGATGCCGGAGCTGACGAAACAGTTCAAGCCCGCTTTCCTCGGGCGCACGATCATTCTTCCCTTCATGCCGTTGGGCACGGAGGAGCTCTCGAGGATCGTGGATATGCAGATTGGCAAGATCAGCGAGCGCGTCCTTGCAACATATGGCGCCGACCTGAGCTTGTCCGATGTGGCGCGTGACGCACTGGTGGCGCGCGCCGGCGCGAGCGACATCGGCGCGCGGGCCATCGAAATCATGATCGGCAAGGATCTCCTGCCGCCGCTTTCCAGCTTTTTCCTTGAGAAGGTCGTTGCCGGAGAGCGGGTCGGAGAGATCACTGTCGATTTTGACGGAATCAGGTTCGGCATTCGTGCCGAAGCGGCTGGGGAAACGAATGAATTCGTCGCAACCGAAAGTGTTGGGATGGGTGAAGTTGCCGCGTCGGAAGGGTCTACCCGACGCATGCGGCATTAGACGAAGGGTAACTCGGCCTCGAAGCAAGAGGTCATTTCAGCTACAGGAGCTTACAGCATGCCAATTTATCTGCAGATTGACGGTATCCAGGGCGACGCCACACATGAAGAACATCGCAAGTGGATGGATATCGAGGCCATTCACTGGAACGTGGCCCGCAACATGAACACCTCTGCTGGTTCTGCTGCAAACCGCGAAGCATCCGAACCGACGATTTCGGAAGTCATTCTGACCAAGGTTAGCGATTCTTCTTCCACCAAGCTTTTCCAGGAAGCCTGCGCCGGCCGCACAGGCAAGCTCGCAACGGTCCACATGGTAACCACGGGCAATCCCGGTAACACCTATATCGAGTACCTGCTGACGAATACGCTTATCGCCAGCTACTCGGTGGATTCCAGCGGTGACCGTCCGGTTGAGACCATCAAGCTCAACTTCACCAAAATGGAAGTGAAGTACACACCGTTCGACGACAACAACTCGCCGCAGTCTCCGATGATCGCTTCTTACGATCTGGCGACGACAAAGGCCGCCTGATAGCGACGCGACCCGGTGCCGGCATTGGCCGGCACCGGGTCGTTTTCATAAAAGTTTTGAAGCTCACGTCGTGATGTTTCTCATCCACGTTGGACGAGGCGGGTTTGTCATGCGCTCCCCATTTGCGTTTCTTGTTTCCGTGCCCTTTGTTTTGGCTCTGTCCGGTCTTTCATCGGCTGGCGCGGCCGAGCGGACATGGATTTTCTCCGGTGCCGAACTGAAACAGGCAATCGAAGGAAAACTAGCCCCGGAAGTATCCGATCCGGAAATGCGCCGGCTGGTTTCCGTCGCGAAATCCAGCGCCTATATCGCCGGTGTGGCCGATCTGACGAGCGGATCGGACTGGTGCGGTGCGGGTGCCGTGGCGCCCCATGAACTCACCGATCGGATCTACACCTATCTCGGCGATATCCCTGCGGAAAAACTGGATGAACAGGCAGCCACTCTCGTGCGGGAGGCGCTCAAGGTCTCCTTTCCCTGTGAGCAGAAAAGTAACTAGTGGGACAAGCCATGCGCGTTAACTTTGACACTCTATACGGCAATTATCCGAGCAGCGAGCCGTCACATTCCAACTATATCAGCCAGCGTGATCTTTTCACGGAAATCGGCTGGGAAGATTATATCGGCAATCCGAACTACCATAATACCTGCGCGATCCGCGTCAGCATCGCCTTCATAAAATCGGGCATCAACATCGTGCCCGGTTCGCATCGCATCCAGAAGGGCCCCTATGCCGGCAAGGGCATCGAGGTCAATATGCGCCGCCTTGCCAATCTATTGAAAAGAACGGGCTATCTCGGCGAGCCTGAGCCTTTTACACCGGCAACGGCACGAACCGGAATTGGCGCGCGCAACGGCGTCGTGGCGTTCCACAATATCCCCGGCTATAGCGGTGGCGGTCATATCGACCTCGTGCGGGGTGGTGCGGAAGCAGCCCAATGCGCCTCGGCCTGCTATTATAATTCGGAAACGATCTGGTTCTGGCCGCTTCAGTCCGGCCGTGTATCCTGATCAGGACAGGTCCTGAAAACAACCAGCCATCGTCCTGCGATTTCGTTCAGGCGAAGGGTGTTCTGAAAAATTGTCTTCGCCGCCCGGCGAGGACCAGCTTCTGCCGTGGGCAGTTGCGATGAACGGTCGCGATTTTCCTATAATGCGGTGCGTCTTGCCTGGCGCTCGGAAAGAAATTCATCGACATCTTCTTCTCGCAACGGCGGCGCATAAACATAGCCCTGCACCAGCGTGGCGCCAAGGCCTTCCAGGGCTGCAAGCTCTTCCGGTGTTTCAACCCCCTCCACCACACATTCCAGTTCCATATCCCGGCTGAGGGTGAGAAGAGATTTCACGATCTTGTAGCTCGCCGGCTTTTCGTGCAGATTCGTAACGAAACTGCGGTCGATCTTGATCTTGGTGAGAGGCAGGGCATGCAGCCGCGTCAGGCTGGAATAACCAGTGCCGAAATCGTCCAGCGAAATGCCGCAGCCAAGACGCCGCAACATTTCGACCGATTGCCTGACCTGTTCGAAATCATGTGCAAAGGCGGTCTCGGTAATTTCCAAATCCAGACGACGTGCGTCGAAACCGCTGTTTTCAATAATGCCGATCAGCGACAGCACGCCTTCGCAGGAATTGAGATCATGGGCCGAGAGGTTGAATGATAGCCTGAGGGAGGGTTCCCATTGTGACGCGGAAGCCAGTGCCTTCTTGAGAAGCGGCCGCGTCAGCGAACTGACGATGCCGGCTCGCTCGGCGATGGAGAAAAATTGGGCGGGCGGCACATGCCCGAGGATCGGGCTATGCCAGCGCGCCAGCGCTTCAAAACCGTCGGTCCCTCCATCGCGTATATCGACGATCGGCTGGAACACAACTGAAAGCTCGTTTTCCATATCGCGCTGCTTGAGCAGATGTTCGATGCGGGCTTCGATATTGATCTGCTTTTCGTGTTCCGCGTCGAACAGGACGGCATCGCCGCGCCGGGTCTTCTTGGCATGGTAAAGGGCATAATCTGCCCTGTCGAAAAGCTGTTCCAGCGTGGAGGCGAGATTTGGAAAGACGGCTATCCCCATTGAGGCGGAAACATGCACCGTTCCCTCCGGCATATGGTAGGGTGCTCTCAGCTGTTCCGAAATTGCGTTGGCATTGGCAACGAGTTGCGCATCATCAGGTATGATCGGAGCAACGATGGCAAATTCGTCGCCGCCCAGCCGGAACGCCTTGCTGGCTTTCAGACAGACGGTAAGGCGTTTGCTGACACTGACCAGCAGTCTGTCGCCGACGGAGTGTCCGTAGAGGTCGTTGACCGGCTTGAAGCCGTCGAGATCGATAACGCCCAGCGCCAGACGGGTTCCTGCGGCTCTGGCCTTTTCCAGCTCGACTTCCAGATGGGTGAAAAAAGCACGGCGATTGGGTAGCTCGGTCAGGCTATCCATATTGGCGAGCAGCAGGTTCTCGTTGCTCAGCGCTTCCGTACGCTGCTGGGAGACGACCATACGCTCGAAATTGCGGTAGTTGGTCAACAGGATGGACATCATGCCGGCGCAGACCAAGAGAACATTGATGGCAATGGCGATGAATGTCGGTTGCCGTGACGCCAGAAAGAAGACGATGAATGCGCCGTTGACGATGAGGGTAACAATGAAGGCGGCAGAGCGCACATACATCAGACAGAAGATGCAGGAAATCACGGTAATCGCCATGTAGAAGGCGACGTGAGACTGCGTATAGGCGTCCCCATAAGGCACCAGCGAAAAAGACCAGAGCGTGAATGCCATGGCGATGCCGACCGCCAGGCGGTTTGTGCGCTGGAGTGCCGCGTGAGCCATTTTCGGATTCGGGTCGATGCCGCGTGTCTTCCACCAGAATGCGACCCTGAGGGTGCAGCCAAGGGTGAAAAGAGCAGGAATTCCAACGGTGAGCCAAAACGGCGCCAATTGCATATGCGTAGTGGCAAGCGCCCAAGTACTTGAAAGAAGTATGAAATACATCATCGGCATCTGCCGTGTGAAGGCGCGATACTGTGCTTTCAGCAAGTCCGGATTGTCAGATCGAACAGACATGAAATTTTGAATTTTTTGTTTGGCACTCAGTATTTTCATTGGCCGCTCATCAAGTGCAGAGCGGCGTTCATAACATAAGTGCGGTTACATCATTGGAAATACACAGGGTTAATTGAGGAAGAACCAAATCAACCTCGAGATGCATGTGGTTGTCTTTCGCAACATCCCATTTGCATTGAACAAAGCGCGCTGATACGTCTTGAACGATCCAAGACAAGCGTTTAATTCGGCGTCATCAATTGCGATGGATGTCGTGCGCTGACAGGATTGGCGATGTCCGATCCGACACAATCAATTCCTCCAAAATCGGGCTTGAAAACATTGAACACGTGTGCAATATGAACACGCGTTCACTCTAAGGGAAATGGTTGTTGCGCATGGACTCGATGCCTTATCCGGATACATTGACGGCTCGCGCCGAACTCTGCCGCAGCGTTATTCTTTCCGCCGGGGAACTGGTGCTGAAAGGCTTTCAGGGCGAAGCGACGCGCAGCTTTTCGATGAAGGGGCCGCAGGATTTCCTGACGGTGACGGATGCTGCCTCCGAAGCGCATATTCGCGGCGCGATCGCGGCGTGTTTTCCTGACGACAGCTTTTTCGGGGAAGAAGGCGGCGGGGAGATTGGCGAGCGCGTCTGGGTCGTGGATCCCATCGACGGAACCGCGAATTTCGCACGCGGCATTCCGCATTTCTGCATATCGATCGCTTATGTCGAAAACGGACAGACCGAGCTCGGCGCGATCTATAACCCCGCCCTTGATGAGCTTTATTTTGCCCGCCGCGGCGAGGGGGCGACGCGTAACGGCTTGCCGATCCGGGTGTCGGAGACGGAACGTTTCGATGCGGCGTCGATCGAAATGGGCTGGTCGACCCGCGTGGCGAATGACATCTATCTCGATGTCGTCAAGAACCTGCTCGATATGGGCACCAATGTCCGCCGCGCCGGCTCCGGGGCCATGGCGCTTGCCTATGTGGCTGATGGCCGTTCCGATGCCTATCTCGAATTGCATATGAATTCATGGGATTGTCTTGCGGGACTGCTACTCGTCAGCGAAGCTGGCGGCGATGTCTGCCCCTTCCTGGAAGTCGGTAGTCTTGAGGATGGCGGGCCGGTGCTGGCGGCAGCCGGCGGTGTTGCCAAAGGTGTCAGTGAGGCATCGAGCATACCTTTGGCCGGGCGGCAGCCGTCGGGTGGGCAGCGGGCCGCATCGGCCTTATTTTAGGCGAAGCTTGGTCCTTGAAAGGGCGGCTTGGTGCATGTGGAGGAATGACATGGATGGACCCGTTTATGCCCGGCCTGCAATCAGCCTGATCGCGGAAGGGCTTGGCCCGCATAATGCTGCGCTTTATATCGGCGGCAGCGATGGTGCGAGCGATCTCGGGCTCCTGCGCCGCCACAGCATTACCACCGTTGTCAATTGCGCCGTCAACCTCGATATCAATCTCGTGCAGGCAATGGCGGAAGAGGGCGACAAACGCGCTGTGGGGTATGGTGACATCCGCTATTACAAGCTTGGCCTGATCGACGGGGAGGGCAGCCCCGACACGATGATGCTGGGGGCCTATTATATTCTTGACGGTGCGCTTCGCCAGACCATGCCGAAACGCGAGACCTATCCGTTTCCAGATGGCGGCAATGTGCTGGTCAACTGCCGCAGTGGCCGCAGCCGCTCCGTCTCGCTGGTGGCGCTTTTCCTCCATAAGCAGCAGCCGCATCTTTACCCCACCCTTGACGACGCGGTTTCCGTGATCCGCACTAGGCGGGAATTGCGGCCCGACGAATGGTTCGAGACGCCGAAACCCATGCTTTATGCCGCCG
Organism: Agrobacterium tumefaciens; assembly: GCF_005221385.1. Classification (NCBI taxonomy): domain Bacteria; kingdom Pseudomonadati; phylum Pseudomonadota; class Alphaproteobacteria; order Hyphomicrobiales; family Rhizobiaceae; genus Agrobacterium; species Agrobacterium tumefaciens. The sequence continues at coordinate 1,540,529 of NZ_CP039904.1, forward strand.
CCCGCCGTGCTTCCGACTGGATCGACATGGTTGAAGGCAGAAAGACCGCCCAATCATGCTGACACGTGCGCTTCCCTCCGTTGCCGTCATTGCAGACGCGCATTTTCATGACACGGCCGCCGATTTCGGATTTCCGGGCATCGAGATCGATGGTGAGCGCATCACCATGCGCAGCTGGTCGGACACACGCGAATCCACCCGGGTTTTCAACGAGAGTGCCGATGCGCTGCATGCCGCACTCGAAGCGGTTCGGCAACGCGGCATCCGCCATGTCGTGCTGCTTGGCGATTATACCGATGACGGCCAGCGGGCGACCACCGAAACGCTGAAGGGCATTCTCGAGCGTCATCGTGACGCCCATGGCACCGCTTTTTATGCATTGCCCGGAAACCACGATATTTTCGGCCCGCGCGGCCGGCACCATACCAAGGAGTTCCTGACGGAAAATGGCCGATGCGTTTCTGTTTCGAGCGATGCACGGCGCGCTGGAGAGCGGGTTGTTATTAGCGACCGGATGTATTGCGAGGGCTATCCAGTGGGCCTCGGGCCCATGTCGGCTTTCGGATATTTCCGCCAGCCGGACTATATTCACTGGGAAACGCCGTTCGGCCTCTCCGACTTGGCGGAGGACCGCCTTTACGAGGTGCGCTCGCCCGATGGGCACAATGTCTACCAGCTGATGGACGCCTCCTATCTCGTCGAGCCGGAGCCGGGTCTCTGGCTACTGATGATCGACGCCAATATTTTCGAACCGCTCGACGGTGCGTTCGAAAAAGGTGAGGAAGCGGCCTTCACCGATAGCACCTCCGGTGGCTGGAACGCGCTTTTGCGCTGCAAGCCCTTCATCATCGACTGGATTGCCGATGTGCGGCATAGGGCAGAGGCGCTCGGCAAAACGTTGCTTGGCTTTTCCCACTATCCGGCGCTCGATCCGTTTGATGGCGCAAGCGGTGCCGAAGGTGCACTGTTTGGCGAAACCAATGTCGTGCGCCGCACGCCGCGCAAGGCGGTGGAGGATGCGTTGCGTAACGCCGGGCTTGCCATCCATTTCAGCGGGCACCTGCATGTGGAAGGTGTGACAAGGTGCGGGGACGGGGAGAATTCGCTTACCAATATCGCCGTGCCGTCGCTGGTTGCCTTTCCGCCCGCGTTCAAGGTTGTCCACCCGTCGCGGCAGGAAATCACTGTGGAGACGGTGGAGATGGATGCTCTGCCGATCAACAGCCGCATTTGCCGAGGCTATGCGCAGGAAACGGCTCTGGCTGGCGAGGATGAGGACCAGGCGTTTGCGGCGGGCACCTACGGTGATTTTCTGCTTGGCCACAAACGGGCGCTGGTCAGGTACCGTTATTTCATCAAGGAATGGCCGGCGGAGGTTGTGGCGGCCATTGCGAATAAAACCGTGCAGGACGTTATTGGCTTGATCGGAAAAAAAGGCGGCTCCCCATCTGATGGCCTCGTGCTGGCTTCTGAACTGCCGATGTTCGAGCTGATTGCCGATTGGTATTGCCTTCGTCAGGGCGCGGGTCTTGCCCTGCCGCATATCCAGCCGGAGCGGCTTTCCCTCTATCGGGTGCTGGCGGAACGCTTCGGCCGTGAGGCGGATCGTCACGACGGTTCCGTTCAAAGCTTTATCGAAATCTTCTTCGGTGCGCTCGGCCTGTTTATAGAGCGTGCTGAAGGCAGTTCGCGTGATCTCACGCTTCAGCTCGCTCCACAATATGAGCGCGTAGCGGTTTGATCTGAAGGTTTTGCAACGGGCCGCTGCATCGCAGCCCTGAGTGCAGAGCGGGCGGCAGGAACGACACGCGAGGTGATCCGATGGAATCGGTCGTTGTCAGCATCAATCTGTTCGGCGCGGTGGCATTGCTGCTTTTCGGCCTTGCGCAGATTAAGGACGGCATGTCGCGCGCATTTGGCGCCAGGCTTCGCACCGGTCTTGCCGCCGGCACGCGGGGCGGATTTCGCTCCTTCTTTGCCGGTCTCGTGGCGACGATCGCCTTGCAGAGTTCGACCGCGACCGCGCTGATGGTCGCTTCCTTCGTTGAAAAAGACCTTATCGCGCCGGCCATGGCGCAGGTTGTGCTGCTGGGGGCCAATGTTGGCACCGCGATGACAGCGTGGATTGTCGCGCTCGGGCTTGGCTGGCTGTCGCCAATGCTCATCCTTGCCGGCGTCATCCTGCTCCGCGGAAAATCGGCGCAGCGGCAGGGAGCGGGTGCGGCCCTTGCCGGTGTCGGCCTGATGCTGCTTTCCCTGCATCTTCTTTCCGCGGCGACCGATCCGATCAGACAATCTCCGGCGCTTGGTCTCTTCATTTCATTGCTTGGCAATGCCTGGCCGGTGGCGCTGATTTTCTCCGCCGTCCTGGCGGTGCTGGCTTCTTCCAGTCTTGCGATTGTCGTTCTCATCCTGTCGCTCGCGGCAAGTGGCGGCATCGAAACGAGCTTAATCATCGTGCTGGTTCTCGGCGCCAATCTCGGCGGCGCGGTTCCGCCGGTGCTGGCAACGCTGAAAGCGCCGATTGCGGCGCGGCGGGTGACTGTCGGCAACCTCATCGTCAGGGCCATCGGCTGTCTTCTGGCCCTGCCTCTTGCCGGTTACGGTGCGGCGCTTCTGGATATGTCACCCTTTTCGCACGCCAATCTCGCTGTTGATGCGCATCTTTTCTTCAATCTGGCTGTTGCCGCCATCGCATGGCCGCTCTCGCCGCTGCTTTTGCGGGTAACGAAGGCAATGCTGCCGGAAAAAGAGGGGAGCGAAAGCAGCCGCAGCTATCTCGACAGTCACGATCTCGACCAGCCGGTCGCAGCACTTGCTGGTGCGAGCCGCGAGGTGCTGCTGGTCGGCGACCTGATCGAGCGCATGCTACGGCAGGCAAGCGAAGCGATGCGCGATAGCGACGTGACGAAACTCAACGATATCAGCATGCTGGAAGGCCGGGTCGACCGTATCCAGCATGACATCAAGGTCTATGTCTCCAAGGTCGGGCAGGATGGGCTTTGCCGCAAAGACCAGCGCCGCGCGATGGATATCGTCGAATATGCCATCAATCTCGAACATATCGGCGATATCATCGAGAAAGGCATCCGTCCGGAAATCGCCAAGAAGATCGATCTTGGCCTGCAGTTTTCCGCTGACGGCAAGAGTGAGCTGGAGCGTCTTTTCGCCGTCACACTCGACAATATCCGCATGGCGCAATCGGTTTTCGCGACCCGCAATGCCGATCTTGCCCGGCGGCTGGTGGAAGTGAAGGAAGATGTGCGGCGCCTCGAAAAACAGTCTTCGGAACGCCACCTGCAACGCCTGCGCGATGGCCGGGCCGACAGCATCCAGACCAGCTCCGTGCATCTGGATATGTTGCGCGATCTCAAACGCATCAACGCCCATATCGCCGCCGTCGCCCATCCGATCCTTGATGAAAGCGGCCTCCTGATCGAAAGCCGCATCAAGCAGGCGGGTTAGCGCGCGGTGATGCGCTCGACCATGGAAACGGGCACGACCTGAAGCCGGGTTTCCGGCAGGTCGCTGTCAAGCGCAGTCAGGACTTTCTCTGTCAACGCGTCGAAGGATTGAGCAACGGTGGTCAGCTGATAGCTTTTCCAGCCAGCCTGTGGAATATCATCGAAACCGACGATCGAGAGATCTTCCGGCACCCGGCGACCCATTTCCAGACGTGCGGCGTCCATAAAACCGAGCGCCAGCAGATCGGTCACGCAGAAAGCGCCATCGATCGCCTTGTCGGCCAGCAATTCGCAGCCGGCCTGATAACCGCTGTCATAACTTGTCGGACCGCCGGACCAGGCAACGACCTCGATGCCTTCTATGGTCATGCGCTGGGTGAAGGCGCCGGCGCGGCGCAGCTGCGCCGGGGTCTGGCTGCCGCTGGAAATGACCGCGACCTTCCGGCATTTGGCCGCCACGAGCCGCATGGCGGCAAGGTCGGCACCGTGGGAATCGTCGCTCAGCACCATATTGGTATCGGTGCGGTCGAGACGCTGGTTGATGAGGATGAGGCGCACGCCATTGGCAATGCATTCGTCGACGATCGAAGCCGGCGGTTCACCAGAGAGAACGACGATTGCCTGGGCGCGGAACTCGAAAAGAAGCTCGATCAGCGGTGCGATGTCCTTGCGCGCATCCGCCGCATTCAAGAGCAGGCATTGCAGGCCGCGACGCAGAAGGCCGATGCTGAGCAGATCGAGCTGCTTTGAAATAAAGGGCGAACTCAGGTTGGCGCCGACGACACCGATGAGGTTGGAGCGATCATTATTAAGGCCCTGCGCCAGACGATTGACGCGATAGCCAAGTTCCTGCGCGGCTTTCAGCACTTTGCGCCGCACCACCTTCGAAACGCTGCCGCCGGGAGTGAAGGTGCGCGAGACGGCGGAGCGCGAGACCCCGGCCTTTTTTGCCACCTCTTCGGCTGTCACGAACCCTCTCGCCATTCAACTTCCCCGGTTGCGAAATCCTAAGCCTGATATCACAGGCGATGTGGCGTCGGCTATTCCTATCGAAATTTTTCGACTGCCTGCCGCTGCGCTGGAGCAGGATGACCTGGCATATCCCGGTGAAACGTCTCATTCGTTCCATTGTCGTCGCGCCGGGAAAAACATTCCGCTGAATAGCGCACTCAAAAAATTACAGTTTTGTGACAAAAAGACGTTTTAAAACAAATAAATAAGATAGTGATCACGTGTGCATTTTTTCGTTGACAAAACGTCTTTTAAGACGGATCATGCATTCCAAGGTGAAGTGAGTTATGGAATTTTTATTCCACTTCCGCTTTGCCGGCGATGTTTTCGGGAGGAGCTGGGATCATCGTTGTGGGCGGGTTGGAAGCCCGCTTCTGAAGCATTGATGCATTGTTGAAGGTCACGCACGCGCCGTCTGTTTTTCAGGCTGCGCGAAGGCAGGTGCTTGCCGGCGTGTCGGGGCAATGGTGTGGCCATACGGGGAGAGATAATGGCTCTTTTAAGCGAATCAACGAAGGCGGAGGCATTGGGGCGTCCCCCTGCGACCGCGCCTTCGGCATGGCAGGCCTGGCGATATCGCCTCAAGGTCGCGCTCCGGGAGCCGACGACGCTGATCGGCGTTCTGACAGCCCTGCTTTTTACCTATCTGATCGTCGTTCCGATCATTTCGATCATTCTCGACGCTGTCCGCGTCCAGTTTGGCCATGAAAGGCGCCTTGGCAAGGATGTTGGCGACCTCACGCTTTATTATCTCGACAGGGCGTTTTTCTCGCCTGTCGCGACTGACCTCTTCTGGCGGCCGCTCTTTAACACGCTGACAGTGGCTTTCGGGGCGATTTCGCTTTCGCTGGTCATCGGCACCGTGCTTGCCTGGCTTATCAGCCGCACGGATATGTTCGGTCGGCGCTGGTTCGCCACCGCGCTGATTGTGCCTTATATGCTGCCGGCCTGGACCTTTGCGCTGGCCTGGACGACCCTGTTCAAGAACCGCACCGTGGGCGGCCAGCCCGGCTGGTTTGAGGCAATCGGCCTGACGCCGCCGGACTGGGTTGCATATGGGCGTTTCCCGATCACCATCATCCTTGCGCTGCATTATACGCCTTTCGTCATCCTGCTGTTCGGCTCGGCGCTTCGCCGTTTCGATTCGCAGCTTGAAGATTCCGCGCGTATTCTCGGTGCACACCGCTATCAGGTGGCCTTGCAGGTCATCATGCCGCTGATGCGCCCGGCGCTGTTGTCTTCCATGGTGCTGATCTTTGCGAAGTGCCTCGGTGAATTCGGCGTACCCTATGTTCTCGGGCTGCCCGTGAAGTTCGAAGTCCTGTCCACTTCGCTGTTTCGCAGCATCGCCTCGCGCCAGACCGGTGTTGCCGGTGTCGTTGCGGCCTCGATCATGCTCATCGGTATCATCACGCTGATGATCGATGCGCGCCTCGTTCGCGAAGCGCGCCGGTTCGTGACCATCGGTTCGAAAGGCTCGATGAACCGGCAAAACCGCCTCGGCAAGATGCGGCTTCCGGCAACCGGCTTTGCGGCCGCCATCTTCATCCTCAGCGTCGGCCTGCCGCTTCTGACGCTGGCGCTCTCGACCATCATGAAAATGCCGGCCAAATTCACGCTCGACAACTTCACGCTCGATTACTGGATTGGCACCAACCTCAATACCGTGGCCTTGCAGACCGGCGTTCTTTTGAGCCCCGATCTATGGGCGGCGGCGAAAAACACGATGATGATCGTCGGGCTTGCCTCGCTGACATCAGGCGTTCTCGGTCTCCTGGTCGGTTATGTTGTCATCCGCACGCCGGTGCGCGCCCTGTCGGTCTATTTGCGACAGGTAACGTTCCTGCCCTATCTCGTGCCTGGCATCGCTTTTGCCGCCGCTTATCTGTCGCTCTTTGCCGTTCCGCGCGGGCCGATGCCGGCGCTCTATGGCACGGTGACGATCCTTATCCTGGCGCTGATTGCCGACCAGATGCCCTATGCCTCACGCGCCGGCATCTCGGCCATGACGCAGCTTGGAAAGGACCCGGAAGAGGCGGCGCAGATTGCCGGCGCTGGCTGGTTCCGCCGCATGATCTCCATTGTGATCCCGATCCAGAAGGGATCGCTGGTGACCGGGGTTCTCCTGCCCTTCATTTCGGGCATCAAGGGCTTGAGCCTCTTCGTCATCCTCGCCGTGCCGAGCACGGACGTGCTGACCACCTATTCGCTGCGGCTGGTCGATTACCACTACACGCAGGCCGCCAACGCCGTGGTGCTGATCATCGCCGGCATCGCCTATTTCGGCACGCTGCTGGCCCAGAAACTGACCCGCACAAATCTTGCAGAAGGACTTGGAAGCTGATGCCTACCATCAACCTGCGCGGTGCGCAGAAAAACTACGGTGTAAATTCCGCAAATGCGGTTTCCGATCTCGATCTCGAAATCCGCGACGGCGAATTCATGTGCCTGCTCGGCCCTTCCGGCTGCGGCAAAACCACGACGCTGCGGATGATCGCCGGCCTTGAAAACCTCTCCGGCGGGGAAATCCGCGTCGGCGACCGGGTAATCGATTCCGTTACCGATGGCATCTTCGTGCCGCCGGAAAAGCGTGAAATGGGCCTCGTCTTCCAGAGCTACGCGCTGTGGCCGCACCTGACGATCGAGCGCAACACGGATTTCGGCCTGCGCCTGCGCAAGCTGCCTAAGGCCGAGCGCGAAGCCCGTGTCGAACGCGTCATGCAGGCGCTCGACATCGCCAAATATCGCGATCGTTATCCGTCGCAGCTTTCCGGTGGGCAGCAGCAGCGCGTGGCGCTTGCCCGTATGCTTGCTGTCAATCCCGGCGTTCTGCTTCTGGACGAGCCGCTCTCCAATCTGGATGCGCGGCTGCGGCTGGAAATGCGCGCCGAACTGAAGCGGCTGCACAAAGAGTTCAAGACCACCATCGTCTTCGTGACGCATGACCAGTGGGAAGCCATGACGCTTGCCACCACCATTGCCGTCATGAACGAGGGCACGCTGCAGCAGATGGGCACGCCCAACGACATTTACGACCGCCCGGCCAACCGCTTCGTTGCCGAATTCGTTGGCAGCCCGCCGATCAATATCCTGACCTTCGGCCAGCCCGGCGTTTCTGATGTTGCCGACAAGGGGGAAGCCTATTTTGCGGCGCGTTATCCGCAACTGCGCGGCATTGCCTCGGTTGGCATGCGACCGGAGGCGATGGGTTACGTGATGAAGCCGGAAGATGTGCCGCAGGGCAGCTTCTCCGGTGAAATGACGGTGACGGGCGTGCTGCCGACCGGCGGCAGCTGGATTCTTGAGCTGAGAAGCGAAAACCACACGCTGTTCCTGACCACCCATTCCCTGCCGCGTATCGACAGCGGCGACCGCGTGTTTTTCCACGTACCGCCGGAGGCCCTGCACGCTTTCGATGCAAAGGGGCAGCGGGTCACCGAGGCGGACGCCGTTCTACGCAACAGCACCTACAACTGAAAACGCCGGCAAAAACGGCTGAAGGAGAAACAGTATGAAGCGGACAAAGACGGGTTTGAGCCGGCTGTTATGTGCAACGGCAATTGTCGCAACGTTTGGCGGCGCGGCGAAGGCCGAAGAGCCGTTCGACCTCAATGCCCTGATCGAGGCGGCAAAAAAGGAAAAACCGATCACCGTTTATGACAGCACCGGCAAGATCGTCGAAATGGCGAAGAACTTCGCCGCGAAATATGGCGTGGGTGCCGAGGGTGCGAAGGTCAAGGCCTCGGCCCAGCTGGAGATGATCATCCGCGAGGCGCGCGCCAACAATATTCAGGGCGACGTTTCGATCATCAGCGATGCGCCGGCGGCGATGGCTCAGCTTATTCCTATGGGTTTTGTCGAAAGCTGGCTGCCGCCGGATATGGCCGGCAATATTCCGCCGGAATATCAGGATCCGCTTACCGTCGTCACCAGCGCCAATGTCTGGGCCTATAATAGCGAGCTTTTCGACAAATGCCCCGTTTCCAATATCTGGGAACTGACCGACCCGAAGTGGAAGGGCAAGGTGGCGATGCAGGATCCGCTCGGCAAGGCATCCTATGTCGACTGGTTCAACCAGATGGCCAAGCACGGCGATGGCGAGGTGAAGGCGGCCTACAAGGCGCTCTACGGCAAGGATCTCGAAACCGCAGAGACGAGCGCGACCGCAGCCTGGGTAAAGGCGCTTGCCGCCAACGCCCCGCTTCTGACCGATGCCGATGCCGCGGCCGCTGAAGCCGTGGGTTCGCCCGGCCAGAAGGACGCGTTCATGGGCCTTATCAGCTCGGCCAAGTTCCGTGACAACGCCGAAAAGGGCATGAAACTCGGCCTCTGCAAGGAACTGAAGCCGTGGGCCGGCTGGCTTTATCCGGGCGTCGGCCTGATTACCAAGGGCACTAACAGCCCGAACGCGGCGAAGCTCTTCATTCATTACATCATGACCGCTGAAGGCATCGCGCCGCAGGCGATCGACGGCAAGATGTCGACGAACAAGGAGGTGAGCCTGCCTGCCGACGAGCCTTCGGGTATCGGCGCGGTTCTCGATGATATTCTGCCTTACAGCATGGCCACCAGCCTAGACGACTGGGATGCGCGCGAAACCTGGCAGGACTTCTGGCGTGTGAACTACAAAAAATAACGGGGGGACCGACGCAGTGACTACAATGAAGCAGAACCGATATGGTGGGCAGCGCGGGCGGCGAATGGCCGCCTCCGCGCTCTCCCTCATCTTCTCGCTGGCAGTTGGCGCTGCCGCGCATGCGCAGGACGCTTTTAATCTCGATGCGCTGATCGATGCCGCGAAGAAGGAAAAGCCGATCACCGTTTATGCGGTGACCGGCAAGATCGTCGATACGGCGCTGGCCTTCACCGCCAAATACGGCGTGCAGGCCAGCGGCAAGAAGGTGAACGAGGCGACGCAGGTTGAGCTGATGATCCGCGAGCATCGGGCCGGCAATGTTGTCGGCGATGTCAGCGTCGCAACGGATGTCGCCTCCGCCATGGGTGAGCTTCTGCCGGAAGGCATCGCCACCAGTTGGTCGCCGCCGGATATGGAAGGCGATATTCCGCAAAAGCTGCGCGATCCGCTCGTGGTCGTCTCGGACCCGCATGTGTGGACCTACAATACCGAGAAATACGGCACATGCCCGGTCACCAACATCTGGCAGCTGACGGAGCCGAAGTGGAAGGGCAAGCTTGCCATGCTCGATCTCTTCGACAAGCCGCTTTATGCCGACTGGTTCAACCAGATCGAAACCCACCACGATGCCGATGTCGCCAGGGCCTATGAGGACCTCTACGGCAAGAAGCTGGAAACGGGCGAAAAAAGCGCAACCGCGGCCTGGGTGAAGGCCTTTGCCGAAAATGCGCCTTTGCTGACGGATTCGAGTTCGGTTGCGGATGCGGCCGGTGCGCCGGGGCAGGCCGATCCGTTTTTTGTCATCACCTCGGTGGCGAAATATCGTGACAACGAGGCCAAGGGGCTGAAGCTCGGGCTTTGCAGCGGCGTAAAGCCCTTTTCCGGATTTCTCTATCCCGGTTTCGGCCTGATTGCCGGGCAGACGAAAAGCCCGAATGCGGCAAAGCTCTTCCTGCATTACCTGATGACGCAAGAGGGTATCGCACCCCAGACCGCCGATGGCAAACTCTCCGGCAATACGAAAATCGCCCTGCCGACGGATGAGCCCTCGAAGGTCGCCGATCATCTCGATGAGCTGATGGCGTTCGATGCCGCAACGGCGGCCGACGACCTCGACAAGCGCGAAGGCTGGCAGGATTTCTGGCGTGTGAACTACAAAAAATAAACGGAAGGCGGGTGCCAAGCCCGCCTGTCTTTTCCTTGGGAGGGGAAACGATGAAAAGAACGAATTTGAGAACGGCGTCAGTCATTGCTGCGGCAATGATCGGACTGTCTGCCATGACTGCTGTGGCCGAAGAGGCATTCGATCTGGATACGATCCTGGCGGCGGCGAAGCAGGAAAAGCCGATCAATATCTATGACAGCACCGGCAAGATCGTCGAAATGGCCGAGAAGTTCAGCGCCAAATACGGGCTGAAGGCAACGGGTGTAAAGGTTTCCGCCAATAGCCAGCTGGAGATGATCATCCGCGAAAGCCAGTCCGGCAACGTGCAGGGTGATGTGGTGCTGATCACCGATGCGCCATCGGCTCTCGCGCAGCTTCTGCCGGCGGGTTTTGTCGAGAACTACCTGCCAGGCGACATGGCGGCGAAAATCCCGGCGCAGTTTCAGAACCCGCTGGCAATTTCCACCAACGCCAATGTCTGGGCCTATAATACCGAAGCCCATGACAAATGCCCGGTGGGCAATATCTGGGAACTGACCGAGCCGCAATGGAAAGGCAAGGTCGCCATGGTCGATCCCTTGAGCAAGAGCACATATACGGACTGGTTCAACCAGCTCGAAGCCCATGGAAATCAGAAGGTGGCGGCAGCCTACAAGGCCCATTTCGGCAAGGAGATAGAGGAAAAGGGCGCGTCGGCCGCATGGATCAAGGCAATGGCTGCAAACGGCCCGCTTGCCACCGAAGGTGATGACCCGGTGGCGGAAGCTGTCGGTGCGCCCGGCCAGAAACAGCCTTTCTTCGGCCTCATCAGTTCGGCGAAGTTTCGCGACAATGCCGACAAGGGTTACAAGCTCGGCCTCTGCACGGGCCTCGATCCATGGGTCGGCTGGACCTACATCAAGCTTGGGTTGATCGCCTCCAGGACCAAGAGCCCGAACATGGCGAAGCTCTTCATCCATTACGTCCTGACGGAAGAGGGCATCGCCCCGCAGATGAAGGACGGCAAGCTGCCGACCAATATCGACATCAAGATGCCGGCTGACGAACCCTCGGGGCTTATGAAGGTCGCCGACAGGCTGATGGGATATGATTCCGCCACCGGCCTTGATGACTTCGACCGACGGGAGGAATGGCAGGACGTCTGGCGCGTCAACTACAGGAAATAATCCCGGCCGGCGCGGCTCAGGCCGCGCCGCCGCCTCCTTCTTTTTTGAACGAACAGACTGGATATGCCAATGCACACCTCATCTTCAACCGAGCGAAAATCTGGAAATGAGGAGGCGCTTTCCCGCTCGATGCGGCTGATGAAAATCGCCGAGACGGCGGCGCGTGCCGTGCGCGATCCGCTGCTTTCGGCGTTCCGCTCGGAAATGGCGGTGGACTATAAAGTCGATCTCCACGACATCGTCACCATTCATGACAGGCGTGCTGAAGCCGCCATTCGTGCCGTCATTCTAGCAAGCGAACCTAATTCAGCGATTATGGGCGAAGAAGGCGGCCAGATCGGCAGCGGCGAGGTGCAATGGTATGTCGATCCGATCGACGGCACTGCGAATTTCGCCCGTGGCCTTGCCTTCTGGTGCGTGTCGATTGCCGCCGTCATTGACGGCGAGGCCGTTGCCGGCGTGGTCTATGATCCCGTGGCGGAGCAGATGTTTTCCGCCAACCTTGAAGCTTCCTATCTGGACGGAGACAAGCTGCGCTCCCGCAGTGTTGCAGACGAGACCCGGGCGACCTTGATCACCGGTTATCCTGTCTCGCGTGATTTCCGGCTGGATGGGCGGGAAGCGGCGCTCGCCAATTTCGGCGCTCTTGTCGAGACCTTCTCGACATTGCGCCGGCCTGGCAGCGCCGCGCTCAGCATCGCCCATGTTGCGGCGGGCTGGACGGATGCGGCCGCTGGTTTTGGCGTTAATGCCTGGGATGTGGCGGCAGCCATTCTTATCCTCAAGAATGCGGGCGGAACCTATGAACCGCTCACCCTCGGAAAGGTGGCGCAGGGTTCCGCAGATTTCCTCTGCCCCGGTTATATCGCCACGGGCAAGGGGGCGAATTACCCGACATTGCAGAGAGTGGCGCGATCCATATCCGCAGACCGCATCGCAAAGGCGGCAGCGCAGCATAGCCAGCCGGCCACAAAGGCCTGAAGACGTAATATCGGCACCGACGGAGACATGACATGCCACAACCGGAAAAAATCCAATCCCCAGAGCAGGACTCCGGCGAATTGCCGAAACTCAGCCGCATCTATGAGCGGCATCCGCTTTATGGCGTCGATCTGTTCATTTCGGGTAAGGAGGGCGCAAGCGACCTCAACCTTCTGCGTGAGAACGGCATCACAACCGTCGTCAATTGCGCCGTCAATCTCGATTTCAATTTTGTGGAGCAGCCGCAAATCGTTTCCGATCATGAGGGCAGCGTCTATGGGCCGGGCGAAATCCGCTATTACAAGATCGGCCTGATCGATGGCGCCGGAAACCCCGATACACAGATGGTTGCTGCCCACTACATTCTGCGGGCGGCGCTGGAGCAGATATTGCCCGACAAGCCGTCCTATCCCCGGCGGGAGCGCGGCAGCGTGCTCATCAATTGCCGGGGAGGGCGTTCGCGTTCCGTCGCCGTCGTTGCGCTCTTTCTGCACCTGACGCTGCCGGTGGAATTTCCGACGCTCGATGATGCGATCAGCTTCGTTCGCGTAAAGCGTGAACTGCCGGAAAACGAATGGTTCAAGGCGCCAAAACCCGTGCTTGCGGATGCTGCCCGCCGTGCCGCCGGCTGGATCTCGATGATCGACGCCGCGCACTAAAGAAAGACCGTCTCGGTCCTCGCTGATTTCGGGGCAGTGACAAACCCTCGGCACGAGGCCGAGGGTGACGCCTTGTGTGCCGAGAGGTTGCCCGTTTAGCATCCTCTCGGCGTTCGGTTTTAAGCTTCGCTCACCACGCCATTCCACGCCCGGACCTTCTCGATGTTCCGTTCCGAGCGGGATACGATCTCGAAAGCGAAGCCGTCGCCGGAAACACGCTCGCCGACCTCGGGGAGGCGATTGAGACGCCACAGAATGTAGCCCGCGACGGTGGAATAACGATCGGCCTCGTCCACCAGATCGATGTCGAGAAGATAAGACGCCCTTCTGACATCGACGGCGCCATCGATAAGCCAGGAGCCGTCTTCCGCCTTTTCCGAAATCAGCAGTTCTTCGCCTTCGTCAGGGAATTCGCCGGCGATTGCCTCGAGAATATCCGTCGGCGTGGCGATACCCTGCAGCGTACCGTATTCATCGATGATGACGGCCATCTGCAACGGGGATTTGCGCAGCTGTTCCATGACCTGCAGGGCCGTGGCGCTCTCATGCACCACAAGCGGCTGCCGCAGCGAGCTTTCGAGGTTCAGGCTGCCGTCACGCAGAAGATCGCGCAACAGGTCCTTTGTGGCCGCGACGCCGAGGAAGGAGTCCAGCTTGCCCTGCGCGAGCATCAGCCGGGAATGGTCGAGTTCCAGCAGGCGGTGGCGCAGCGTCTCCGGGTCGGCGTCGATATCCAGCCAGTCGATCTCGGTGCGTGGTGTCATGATCGACACGACAGGGCGTTCGGCAAGTGTCAGAACCCCGCGGATCATGTCCTTTTCTTCGGATTTGAACAGGTCGCTGAGGGTGGCCTGTTCGGCGATAAGATCGGCCGTCTCGCCAAGCGGCTGTTCACCGACCCGGCCGCCGAGAAGCCGCAGTATGGCGTCGGAGGTGCGCTCACGCATATCACCGGCGGTGATGCGCTTTTCGCGGTTGCGCCTGCCAAGCTGGTTTGCCGCCTCAATGAGCACGGAAAAGCCGATGGCCGCATAGAGATAACCCTTCGGAAGATGGAAACCGAAACCTTCGACGATCAGGCTGAAACCGATCATCAACAGGAAGCCAAGGCAGAGAATGACCACGGTCGGATGTTTCGACACGAATGTCATCAGCGGCCTGGAGGCTGCCATCATCACGGCCATGGCCAAGCAGACGGCGGTGATCATTACCCAGAGATTGTTGACCATGCCGACGGCGGTAATGACGCTGTCGAGCGAGAACACGGCGTCAAGCACGACGATCTGCACGATGACTTGCCAGAAGACCGCGTGGACCACCTTGCCCTGTTTCGGCTTGTGGTCACCTTCAAGCCGTTCGTGCAGCTCCATGGTTCCCTTGGCAAGCAGGAAGGCGCCGCCGATGATGAGGATGAGATCGCGTCCGGAGAAGGAGAAATCCGCGATTGTAAACAGTGGCCGCGTCAGCGTGACGATCCATGAGATCGAAAATAGCAGCAGGATGCGCATGATGAGCGCCAGCGACAGGCCGATGACGCGAGCCTTGTGGCGCTGGTGTGGTGGTAGCTTGTCGGCAAGGATCGCGATGAAAACGAGATTGTCGATGCCGAGAACGACTTCGAGAACGATAAGGGTGACGAGGCCGATCCAGATGTTCGGATCTGCTAGGAATTCCATGTTCAGGAGCCTTTATGGGAATGGATGCGAACACGCAAAGCCCCGGACTGAACATCCGAGGCTGAAAGCTGTCGCGTTGAGGAAAACAAGAAAATTCGAGGCTGGCTACGCTTCACGCGAGCCAGCCTCGTTCGGTGTCGACTACTGTCGGTACTGTCGCCTTCGTCAGGCATAGAGCGAATTTATCCCGCTATCCGTGAATTCTTGTGCCGGCCGAATTAGCAGATTTCGGGCGGATGGAAAAGCGCTTTTTGCTTAAGGTTACATTGTGAAGGTACGGCTTGGCAATCTTTGCGTGTGTATCTGTGGGTTTTTACCCGAAAACATCCGATCGTGTACAATCTAGGCGATTGACTACTATTCGAAAACAAAAAAGCGTTATCGCGTTTTTTCGCCGATGTCCGATGTCGTCCGCTGGTCGACGCCCTTGCCGTCAAGAATGTTTTTCAGGATATCGAGGCGGTCGTTGATCAGCCATCCATAATAATTTTCAACCGGCAGGCGGGTTTTTGCGCCCGCATCCACGGCTGCCCGAAGGCGTTCGGCGCGCCGCCTTGGCTGGCCGACATTGTAGAGCGTCGCGGTAATTCCGGGATTACCTGAGATATCGAAGCCCTTTTCCCGGTAGGCATCGATGGAATCCCTGAGGATGGCGGCGATGTAGATGATGCTGCGGTCGGGATCCATAACGTCGTGGTAGATTTCCTTCGGCCTCTCCGCCGTGAGTTTCGGCAGGCCGCTTGTCCTGTTTACGAGATCGGTGACCTGCAGGGCCGTCAGCGGGCTGATCTGGCCAAGTCCAAAGGTCTGCCCCGCATAAAACGGCTGGAAGAAGGCACGCTGGAACGAGATGGCCTCGTATCTCGCACCATCCACGACCTTGCCGCGAAAGTCCTCATCCCAGACGGTGTCGCGGCAGCTCCATTGTTCGGAGGTGGTGGGAAGCGGCTCGCAGGACCGGAATTCCGGCCGCTGGAGGAATGTCTTCAGGGAAACGCCATTATAGCTGAACCTGATATCGAGTTCGGCGTAGGAAATCGCCTTGACGTAATAGGTCTGCAGGCGGTCCACGGCCGAGACGTTGAAGGTATGTTCTCCGACGATGGCGCCGACAATATGTATCGGATCGATGCCATAGGCCGCTGCTGCCTTCTTGATCTTGCTGAGAAGGGCGGGCTCGCTGTTCAGGAGATCAATCGTCTTGCCGAACTTTTCCTCGTAGGTTGTGTAGAAAGCCTTGGTCCGGATCGCCGAGGCTTGTGGTATTTCCGGCTGCTGGGCGGAGCGATTTCCGGGAGGAACGACAGTCATCTGCTGCGCGACGGCGTAAGAAGGAAGGCAGGCCAGCGTCATGATGACGGTGGCTGTGCGGGTGATCTTCGCAAACAGGCTCATGCAACGTTCTCTGTAACGTGGATTTATCGTGGGTGTCGGTCTTTCTTAGGCAGGCCATCCATGCATGGCAAGTTTGCCACCGCTCACATTCCCGTTGTTGGCCACTGCGAAGGGTGTCGCACGACCCGGCGGTAGCAGGCGCGCCAATTTTCCGGATCGTTAAAAGTCGAGTGGTTTGTTTCATTTGAACTCAAACCGGCAGCGATAGGTCATGTCATCAGGAGATGAACATGAGCTATTTCAACAAATTGCTGCAGGCATGTTTTGTTCTGACCGTTGCCGGTCTGTTGTCACCGGCAGAGGCTTCGCCGTCCATGTTGACGGGTGCGATCACCTCCCAGCCGGTTGGACATTATGAATTCTGCCAGCGGCATTCGGTTGAGTGTCAGCCCATGAAGGCCATGCCACCGCTTCATCTCACGCCCGACAACTGGAAAACCATGGTTTCGGTCAACAGCGCCGTCAATGTCGAAATCGACCAGCGTTCCGATATGGAAGTATGGGGTTACGAGGACTATTGGGAATATCCCTACAAGGGTGCCGGGGATTGCGACGACATCGTGCTGGAAAAGCGCAAGCGGCTGATGGATATCGGTCTGCCGGCCTCCAACCTGTTGATTACCGTTGTCCGTGACGAGCGGGGAGATGGCCATGCGATCCTCACGGTGAGGACGGATCGTGGTGATTTCATCCTCGACAATATGAAGCCGACAATCCTTCGCTGGGACGAAACGCCCTATAGCTATCTCAAGCGCCAATCCACCGATCATGCCGGTCGCTGGGTGGATATTGATGGCTCTGGTTCGCCGGCCATCGCCGCGCGCGAGGTTGATCGTGGTACCGCCGTGCCCGCAACCACCGCGCGCCGCAACATCATCGATCTGTTCAGGAACCGCTGAACCGGGCGGCTTTGCGGGAAAGCTGCGGCTGAAAGCGTCGTAACGATCAGTCGCGGCGTTTCAGGGCGTCGACAGCGGCTTCGGCGCGTGCAGCGGCCTCGCTTGCTTCACGCGCAGCGTCGGACACGGCCTGTGTGTCGGTTGAGGAACCGTCATAGCCGCCCATGGCGCGCTCCCCTATGCCGATGTGAAAATCTTTCAGCTGGAAAGCCGCAAATGCCAGTGTGCCGGCGGCGGCGATGATAAAGCAGGTCGTCATGTTCAGCTTCATCTGCATTTGTCTGCTCTTCAGCCGGTGATGTGCAATTCGGTTGCCTGTGACGAAAGCAGCCGATGAAGCGGCATATCGGGTTCCCGACGGCGGCGCGGTCGATCGCAGCATCCGACTGCGATCACAGGCGCTGTTATATGTTCTCGTCGAGGATAACGCCACCGGGAAAAGGGTCTGGTTTCTGGCCTTGCAGCGTTCCCCGAGGTCATTGGAAATATCGCTTGGGGAGCGCGCTTTTTTCCTGCGCTGCGCTTACCGTTTTGCGAGACCGGTGCCCGTTTCCTCATCAAAGAGGTGCAGATCGGTGGGGGCGATATCGAGGCCTATGACCTCGCCGGCCTTGACCTCGCTGCGTCCCTGCACCGCGATGACCAGTTCTGTGGATGTTCCTGTTGTGAGGAACGTGGCTGAGCCGGTGGTTTCCACGGCGGAAACGGGCAGCGTCAATGCCGCCCCGTTTGCCGCTGCTGGCCTTATGTGCTCCGGCCTGATGCCGACGATCACATGTTTGCCTGGCGGCAGGGCGGCCGGATTCCTGATCTGCTGCTGCGGCTCACCTTCGCCGAACCGCAATTGAAGCGAAGCGCCGTCCGGGCTGACGATGGCCGGAATGAAATTCATCGCCGGTGAGCCAATGAAGCCCGCCACGAAGCGGTTGACCGGGTGATCGTATAGTTCCAGCGGCGTACCCTGCTGTTCGATGATGCCATCGCGCATGACGACGACATGATCGGCCATGGTCATCGCCTCGATCTGGTCATGGGTGACATAGACCGAGGTTGCGTGCAGGCGGTCGTGAAGCGCGCGAATTTCCTTGCGCATATGGACGCGCAGGGCCGCATCGAGATTGGAAAGCGGTTCGTCAAACAGGAAGGCCTGGGGATTACGGATGATCGCCCGGCTCATGGCCACGCGCTGGCGCTGGCCGCCGGAGAGTTCGCGCGGATAACGCTTCATCAGCTTGGAAAGTCCCGTCGTTGCGGCAACCTCTTCGGCTGCCTTGCGGGCCTCGGCCTTGGCGACGCCACGCATGCGCAGCGAATAGGTGAGGTTTTCCTCCACCGTCATATGCGGATAGAGCGCATAGGATTGGAACACCATCGCTACATCGCGCTTGCGCGGCGGCACGCCGTTCATGAGCGTGCCGGCGATGCGCATGTCACCGGCCGATATGGTCTCCAGCCCGGCCAGCGAACGCAAAAGGGTGGATTTACCGCAGCCGGAGGGGCCGACAAGTGCCACGAAGGTGCCCTTCTTGATGGAAAGGCCGATATTTTTCAGGGCATGAAAGGCGCCGTAATATTTGTTGACGCCGGAAAGTTCGATCTGAAGGGTCATTTGAGTGCTCCTGAGGTCAGGCCGGACACGATGCGGCGCTGCAAGAGAATGAAGAGGGCGAGAATGGGCGTCACATACATGGTCGCATAGGCCATGATGTTGTTCCATTCGCTGGTATTGGGGCCCATGAAGGAATTGAGGCCGACGCTGGCGGGCTGCAATTCGGCCGCCTGTATCATCGATTTCGAATAGACGAACTCGCCGAAGGCCTGCATGAAGATGAGGATGGCGCTGACGAGGATGCCGTTTCTGGCAAGGGGCAGCACGATGTTGAAGAAGGCGCCGACCCGGGAATTACCGTCCACCAGTGCCGCCTCCTCCAGCTCCTGCGGCACGGCCATGAAGGTGGCGCGCACAAGGACCACGAAGAACGGCATGCTTTTCGCCGCAATGGCGAGAATGACCGACAGGCGCGGATAATCCAGAAGTCCGAATTGCGAGAAGCCGACGAAGATCGGTGTGATCATCAGCGATGCCGGCAGAACCTGCAGCATGAGGATGAGGAACAGACCGATATCCACCCAGACATTGCGATAGCGCGCCAGCACATAGGCGCAACCGACACCGAGAATGGTGATCAGCAGCACAGCGCCGGAGGCGATCAGTACCGAATTCCAGAGATATCGGCCCATGTTGCGGCTTTGCCAGACATAGGCATAGGTCTGCCATTGCGGGTCTGTCGGCCAGAAACCGGGCGGATTGGCGAACATCTCCGATCCGCTTTTGAGCGAGGTCAGATACATCCAGTAAAGCGGAAAGAGGTAGATGATGGCGAGCACGATGGCGATTGCCAGCATCAGGCGGTTACGGTTGGTGGTGCTCATCCGCGCACCTCATGTCGTGTGGAACGCACATAGACGATGGAAGCCAGCATGACGAAAACGATCATGATGACGGAGATTGTCGCGCCCTTGCCGAAATCATATTGCCGGAAGGACAGGTCCCAAGCCCAATATTGCGCCACGTTGGAGCTGTTGTTCGGTCCGCCATCGGTAATGGCGGCGAAAAGATCGAATTGCTGCAGGGTAAAGATCAGCCCGAGGGAGACGATCGCGCCGATGGTGGAGCGCATCATCGGCAGGGTGATGGTGTAGAAGCGTTGCCAGGCGTTCGCCCCGTCCAGTTCCGCCGCTTCGTAAAGATCGCCGGGGATTGAGGCGAGGCCGACGGAAAGCAGGATCATGTTGAAGGAAGTGCCGAGCCAGACATTGGCGATGACGACGGCCCAGAGCGAAAAATTCGCATCCGAACGCCAGAAGATATTGCCTGAAATCAGGCCGCTTTCCCGCAGGAAGAAATTCAGCACACCGAAGTCGCCGGACAGGATCCAGTTCCAGATGGCGCCGACGACGAGGCCGGGCATGACCCAGGACACGAGGAACAGGCCGCGCAGCCAGGTGGCGCCCGGAAAATTCACCCAGAAGAACAGCGCCAGTCCGAAGCCGATGGCGAATTGCCCGGCAATGGAGGCGACGACGAAGGTGACGGTGTTGAAGAGGATCGGCAGGGTTTCCGGCTGCCGGAACAGATCGAAGTAATTCTTGAAGCCGACGAAGGGGCGCACGAAGGTGCCCAGGCTGAACATGTCGACTTCCTGAAAGCTCATGACAATGTTGTAGAGCAGCGGCAGACCCGCCATGACGAACAGGAAACTCAAGGGCAGGGCGACAAGGACGATGTCGAAACCGCGACCGTCACTGACGCTGGAAAACAGTTTTTTCATGAAACATCCTCGCAAGCTCCGCTTGGGGCCGCCGTCGCATTTTGCGACAGGCGACCCCACCGGGAGGAACCCTGCGGATGGGCGTCGGACACTCCGCTCGCCCGTCCGTCCAATCAGCCTTCGACCAGCTTTATCTTTTCAGCGGCCTGATCGAGCGCGGCTTTCGGCGTCATCTGTCCCGACAGGGCGCCCTGGATAGCGTCCTGAATGGCCTTGGAAATCTTCGGCCATTCGGGTGAGGGGCCGCGCGGCTGCGCATATTTCAGCTGCTCGACAAAGGTCTTCAGCGCCTCATCCTTCAGTGCATTGCCGGTTGGCGGCACGGGAACATCCGAGCGCGCCGGCAATTGACCGAAGTTCTTGAACATGTCCTTGTCCTGCGATGCGAAGAATTCGATGGCCTTGAATGCTTCTTCGGGATGTTTGGTCTTGGAGAAGATCGCCCAGTTATAATCACCCATGGCCGATGACCGGGGGGCGTCAGGTGTGGGCACCGGCAGCAAGGCGACACCCCAGTCGAACTTGGCGTCCTTCAGCATACGATCGATTTCCCACGGGCCGGAAATGACCATGGCGGCATTGCCGGCGTTGAATGTGGCGGTGGAATCCCACTGGCTGCGCGTCAGCGTGTCCGGTGATGCGAGCTTTTCATCCAGCATCAGTTTCCACGTTTCGAGCGCTTTGACGGCACCCTCGGTATTGATGTTCTTGTAGGTTGCTCCTGCCATCTGCGCCCAGGGCAGGAACTGGAAGGTGCCTTCCTCATTGGCCTTGGCGCTGAAGCTGATGCCATAGACGTTCTTTGAAGGGTCGGTCAGCTTGCGGGCCGCTTCCACCAGCTCGTCCCAGGTCTGCGGCGGTTTTGCCGCATCGAGCCCTGCGGCCTTGAACAGGTCCTTGTTGTAATAAAGCGCGATCGTATTCGTCGCCTTCGGCACGCCGAAATACTTGCCGTCCCACATCACCGATTTCAGCGGTCCGGGAAAATAGTTTTCCGTCTTGATGACATCCGACTTGGCGATCATGTCGGTCACATCAAGAAAGGCGCCGCGGGCGGCGAACATGGCGTGGTTGGGGTTGTCGATGGCGATGATATCGGGCGCATTGCCGGTCGAATAGGCGCGCATCGCTTCGCTCACCACGTCATCGAACTGCAATTGCCGATATTCGATCTTGATGCCGTTATTGAGCTTGTTGAACTCGTTTATGAGGTTCGGTGCCGGCTGGATATCACGATCCAGCGACCACAAGGTCAACGTCACGTCCTCCGCGTGGGCGGCAATCGCTCCGGCGGATACGCCCGCCAGCACAAATGCGCCGGCCATCATGCATTTCGCGATACCCATAATCTCCTCCTCTTGGTTATCGTCGCTGCAATTTCCGGAAACCTTCTCCCAAAGGCGTCCGTTATGTCGGGTCGACGACGAAATCGCCGCCGCGGCATTTTTTCAGATAGTTCAAGCCATGCACCTGGCCCGTCATTTCCAGCGCGTCGCGATAGACGGGGTCATGCCAGCCTTCGATGTCGATGGAGCCGGACCAGCCGGCAAGGCGCAGTTCGGAAATAATGTCGGTCCAGTTGCTGTCGCCGAAGCCCGGCGTGCGCATGAAGACGAATTTCTCCCTGCCGAAAATGCCGTGTTCGCGAATGACGTCCCAGCGGATGGTCGCGTCCTTGCCGTGCACGTGGAAAATCTTGTCCGCCCATTTGCGGATCTGCGGCAGCGGATCGATGAGGTAAACCATCTGGTGGCAGGGTTCCCATTCGATGCCGATATTGTCCTCAGGCGTTTCGTTGAAGATCAGTTCCCATGCGTCGGGATTGTGGGCAATGTTCCAGTCGCCGGTCTGCCAGTTGCCGTCCATGGCGCAGTTTTCGAAGGCGATCTTCACGCCCTTGTCGGCGGCGCGTTTTGCAAGTTCGCTCCAGATTTCCTTGTATCTTGGCAGGCTTTCCGGCAGCGGCCTGCCGCGCAGCCGGCCGGTGAAACCCGCAACGCAGGTGGCGCCGAAATGATGGGCATTGTCGATGCAGTCTTTCCAGCCCTGCAATGTCTGAAGGTCGATCTCGGTTTCTTCCAGCGGATTGCCGAACATGCCGAGCGTGCTGATGGTGATATCACGTTCGCCGATCGCCTCGCGGCAGCGCTTGCCGAGTTCAGCGATGTCCTGGCCGTTGGTCGTCTGCCAGAAGAACGGCTCGAAGCTTTCAAAGCCGAGATCGGCGATCTGGCCGATGCGCTCGGCCGCCTGTCCCTTGGTGGCGCTGACCATGGTGCCGATACGGATGGATTTTGCCGGATTGCTCACGTCTTTCAGTCCTTATGCTGCAATGGAAACACGCTGACCAAGGCGGGCGCTTTCAATCGCGCCGATCACCATGGCAAGGCTGTTGATGTTGTCGAAAGAGGCTGTCTCCGGCATCCGGCCGGTGCGGATGGACTCCAGGAACGAGAGAATGACGCTGGCGTGGCCGCGCGTATCCCGTTCAGAAACGGCATCGGAAACGTTTACGGTCGTAGAGCCTCGTAACAGGCCCTGTTCATCACCCGCCACGGAGGCCGAAAAACCGTCTTCTCCATCCCAGAGGATCATTCCCTTCGAACCGATCAAACGCCAGCGGGCTTCCCAGCTGGTTCTTTCACCCTCGGCGCACCAGGAGCCACGATAGGTGAAGACCACATCGTTGGAGAATTCGAAAATGGCATTGGCGCTTGCCCCATGGGCATACCAGGAACCGGCTGGATTCTTTTCCACGCAAAAGACGGAGAGGGGCTTTTCATTGGCAACAAAACGGGCGGCGTCAAAGGTATGGATCGCCATGTCGAGAAGCAGGACGTTCTTCATCTCTTCACGGAAGCCACCGAAATGAGGACCAAGGAAAAAGTCGCAATGAATGGCCGTCAAGTCGCCGATGATGCCGTCTTCCACGGCGTGTCGTAGCCGCCGGATACCCGCCACGAATCGCCGATTTTGCACCACCGCGTGGACTTTACCGGCATTTTTGGCCAGTTCCACCAGGCTCGCAGCCTCTTCCATCGATGCCGCAAGCGGCTTTTCGCTGAGCACGTGGCACCCGGCCTCAAGGCCTGCCGCGACCACGGCAAAGCGCGCCTGCGGGATGACGACGTCAAATAATATGTCTGCATTTGTTTGCGCCAGCACCTCACGGAGATCGGTGCCGATGACCGCATCTGCCAGCCCGAATTCTTCGGCAAGCCCGCGGGCCGTGCTCTCATTCAGATCAACCAGCCCGGCGATCCTGATCGAGCCGGCAATTTCCGGCGTGGATTGAATGGCGCGCAGCCAGCCTTTGGCCATGGCTCCGCACCCGCATAAAACGGCATTGAATGTCATCTCATCTCCCCGGACTCTTTCGCAAACTCCTCTTTGCGCAGAGTGTCGTAAACGTTTACGAGACTATGACGATGATGTTAGATATGTCAAGACCGTAGAGGGGCGCGTTGATGGCGCGCCGGGCTTTGGAGGGGAGTGCATGAAAGGAATTCGTCAGCTTGCCGATTATCTGGAGATATCGATAGGCACCGTTTCCCGTGCCCTGAACGGCAAGCCCGATGTGAACGAGGAAACGCGCCGCCGTGTTCTGGAAGCGGCGGAAAAGCTTGGTTATGTCGCCAATCAATCGGGCCGCAGCCTGCGGCAAGGTACCACCAATGTTATCGGCCTGATGACCGGCAGCGACGCGCAGACGGTGGAGAATTCCGACAACTTCTTCATGGGCGTGACGGATGGTCTGCAAAGCGTGTTTTCCGGCCACAATCTCGATCTTATCGTTCTTCCCTGTCCGGGGGAGGAAGATCCGGACGAATATCTAAAGCGCATGGTGGCGCGCCGCATGGTTGACGCGATGATCATTTCCTCGACCCGTCGGATCGACAAGCGTGTGGATTTCTTGAAGCAGACCCGTCTACCCTTCGTCGCGCTGGGCCGCACCTCGTCTAGCACGGACCATGCCTGGATCGATCTCGATTTCGAAGGCGTGGCAAAAAGCGCCGTCGACCGGCTGGTGGCCGCAGGTCATCGTAGCATTGCGGTGGCGGCCGCCGATAACGACATCAATCTCGGTTATGTCTTTCTGGAGGCATATAAACGCGCCCTCGAGGAAAAAGGCATAACATACGATCCGTCTCTGGTTATCCGGACAAAATCGAGCGAGCAGGGCGGATATCATGCCGCCAGTGAGTGGCTTCAGATGCGCCCACGGCCGACGGCCATCGTGCTGATCTATGAGTTGATGGCGGTCGGTCTTTATCGGCGGCTTGCCGAAGTCGGCCTCAAACCGGGGCGCGATCTCGCCGTCATCGGCTTTCGTGATGGTCCACGCGGCCAGTTTCTGGAACCGCGCCTGACCAGTTTTCGCATGTCCCTGCATGATCTTGGCGTGACGGTTGCCCAGACGCTTCTATCGACCATGCCGGCCTTTGCGCCTTTCTATCCCGATCAGGCCCGCCATTGCATCTGGCCGATGCTGCTTGTGGCGGGAGAGAGTGACCTTGCACCTGCACCTTAGGCGCCAGCGGCGGCTCGCCCTTATGTCAGAGTTTGTAGTCTTGAATGCTCACGACGCCGAACGGATTGAATTTGTAGCTATCGTCCTCGTACCGCATGTCATTGGACAGGGTGGCCTGATGAGCCGTTACTGTCGTTTGCACACCATCGCGCGCCATCTGATCGGCAATATCGTCCATCAGCGCGGCGATCTTCAATTGCTCCGGATTGGTTGACGGCAGGTTTTCGTCTTTTCGGATGAAGCCCACCTCGACATCAGGCAGCCCGACCAGATGAAATCCGACGCTTGCCATGCCCTTGGCATCGTCGCCGATGGGGCGGCGTGCAAAAGCGAGACGGCAGGTTTTGGCGAGCGCCAGCAGATCACCGGAGGCGGCGTCGCTGCGCGACTGTTCGAAAAGCTCTTTCCAGCGTCGTGCTCCATGCGCGACGCCTGCGCTTTCGCCTTTGACGGCAATGGCGCCGTGGTCAAGCATATGTTGCACGAACTGCAAGGCCGTGGCGGATGTCATGACCGCGTTTTCTGCGGCCATCGACGGGCCAAGCACGTAAAGAACCGAGCCGTGTCCGGCGACAGCTTCTTCGTCAGCCTCCTGATAGGTGTTCGGATCAACACGGTCCCAGCAGACATTGAAGGAGCGCTCCATCCGGTCGTCCGGTTCATCCTGCGAATATTCTTCATCGATACTGAAATCGGTAGCAAATGTGTCGACTGCGGTGCGAGCGCTTTGTTGGAGCGCTGCCAGACCTTTTTCTGTTCCGAGGAAACACAGAACATGCCGGGGTTGGTACTCGGACCGGGATTCGGCAAAGGCCGATGATTTGCTTGCTGCTTTGCTGAGGGATGGCGCCCCCAGAACAAGGCTGCCCAAAAAAGCGAGAACACCGCGACGCCCTGAATTCATCCGCTCCCCCTAAATGGCTCCGTCAACGGGATGGGGAGTTTTATACCGGCATATTCATTCAGGCCATATGACATATGTCTTTTTATGGTCCCGCGGCCGTCGAATTTGGTCATGCCCGCCAAAAGAAAGGTGGCGAAAACGTCTGCACGCTTCGCCACCACACCATCGAAGAAGATCGATCGAGATTATTTGGTGGTGTAACCGCCATTGACCAGAATGGTCTGCCCCGTCATCCACCAGCCGTCAGTAACGAGAAAGCGGATATAGGGAACGATGTCCTCGATATCGGTAAGGCCGGTTTTCGAGAAGCCGGAGAGTGCCGCGGCGCTCTTGTGATAGGCCTGCGCTTCCGGCGTCTCCTGCCCGTAGAAAAACGGCGTATCCATGGGGCCGGGACCGATCGCCGTCACCGAGATGCCGCGTTCGCCGAATTCCTTGGCGGCTGCGCGGGTGAAGTGCTCCACCGGCGCCTTGGTGCCGGCATAGCTGGCGTAAAACGGCGTGAATGCTCCAAGCAGGGAGGTAACGAGAGTGCAGATCTTGCCATTGTCGTTGACGTGGCGGCCGGCCTGCTGGAGGAAAAAGAAGGCCGACTTGGCGTTGACGGCGGTCATCTCGTCATATTCGGCTTCCGATGTTTCGAGGATCGGTTTCTTCAGCACCTTGCCGACCGTGTTGATGGCGATATCCGGCCGGCCGATGGCGGCGACGGCATCGGCAAACAGTTTTTCGACCGCGCCTGCCGTGGTGAGATCGGCCTGAAGGGCAACGCCCTGCGCGCCGGCTGCCTTCACGGCCGCCACGGTTGCGTCGGCGTCGGCCTTTGTGGCGGGACTATTATAGTGGATGGCGATTGCGCCTGCGCCCTGGCTGGCGAAATCGCGTGCGATCAGCCCGCCGAGGTTTTTTGCGCCGCCGGCGATGATGATTGTTTTACCTTTGATGGAATGATCGGTCATGGGGTTGGCCTCCTTCTGTCGGTACACAGCGATGCCTGCTGCGCTTTCATGCAGCAAAGATATCGTCTAGAATTGCGTGATAAAGTCCGTCATTCTGACATGACTTGTCAGAAAATCCGCACAGTAAGGGATGTCCATTGGATCGCATCGACCTGTTCCGTATCTTCGCGCGTGTCGTAGACTGTGCGAGCTTCACGCGGGCCGCCGATACGCTTGGCATTCCGCGCTCCTCGGTTTCGGCAGCGGTGCAGGAACTGGAGGCGCGCGTTGGCGCACGCCTGCTCAACCGCACCACGCGCAAGGTCTCTCCGACCGAGGATGGGTCGGCTTTTTACGAGCGGTGCCAGCGGCTTATCGCCGACGTCGAAGATGCGGAAAACCTGTTCAGGCAAAGCGCGGCGCAACCCTCGGGGCGGCTGCGGATCGATGTGCCGGGCCGGATCGGACGCCTTGTCATCGCACCCGCCTTGCCTGAATTTCTCGACCTTTACCCGCAGATAGACATCAGTCTCGGCGTGACGGACAGGGCCGTCGATCTGGTGGAGGACAATATCGATTGTGTGCTGCGCGTTGGTGCGCTCAGCGATTCCGGTCTCATCGCAAGGCCGATCGGCAAGCTGCCGCTGATCAATGTCGCCAGCCCCGCTTATCTCGAGCGTCACGGCATGCCGCAGCTTCCCCATGATCTTTCCCGCCACTGGGCCGTCAATTACGCTTCTCCTTCCAGCGGGCGCGTGGAAAACTGGGAATGGCTCGAAGGCGAGGCGCTGCATTCGGTTTCCATGCGCGGCCGCGTCACCGTCAATAGTGCCGAGGCCTATATTGCCTGTTGTCTGGCCGGTCTCGGCTTGATCCAGATACCCGCTTACGATGTCAGGCCGCATATCGAGAGCGGTGAACTCGTCGAGATCATGCCTGCCTATCAGGCCGAACCGATGCCGATGACGCTGCTTTATCCGCACCGCCGGCATCTGTCGCGGCGATTGCAGGTCTTTGCGGACTGGCTGGAAGCTCTGTTGCGGCAACGGCTTCTTTAGCCTGCCGGCACCATATTATTTGCGCGAGATTGTGCTGAAACAGTTGATTGATTTCCATCAGGAAGACGATAGTCGTTATAGCCGTGCGGGCGAAAATAATGAACACACAGGCAGGCGATGCGGAGGAGCTTGGGGATGGTGTCGAAACGGCAGGGCAGGCGTGTCACGATCACGGATGTTGCCGAACGGGCAGGGGTCGGCACGGCAAGCGTCGACCGGGTCCTCAATGATCGCGGCAATGTCAGCGAGGCGGTCAGCAAACGGGTCCTCCAGGCGGCGAAGGAACTTGGCCTGCGCCGCATGTTGCCGCAGGCGCATCGCAGGCTTATCCGGATCGACGTCATCCTTGCCCGGCCGGAACTGCCGCTCATCGCCCGCATGGGTTTCGAGTTCCGGCGGATCGCAACCTCGCTCGACAGATCGATCGTCATTCACCGGACGGTGCTGGAGGATGAGCGGCCGGAAACCCTGGCGAAGGCGCTGGCAAAGACCGGCTGCGATGCGGTGGTTTCCTATATGCAGGATCATCCGCTCGTTCATGCGGCGGTGGAGGAGTTGAGCGCGCGGGGCATTCCCGTCGTCACCGTCATCTCCGATGTTCCCGGCTCGGCACGGATCGGTTATGCCGGAACGGATCACTATCGCGCCGGCCGCTCGGCCGGTTATTTCATCAGCAGGATGGCGCGCAAACCGGGGCCGGTCATCCTGTTGTGCAATCATCTCGGCTTCCAGTCACATGCCGACCGCGTGCGCGGTGTCACGCAGTTTCTGGCGGAAAAGGCGCCGGGCTGGCATGTGGCGCGTATCGTCGAAGGGGGCGACGACCGCGCTCGCTCGGAGCTTCATCTGCGCGAGGCCTTTCATGCCGAACCCGATACTGTCGCCGTCTATAATGTGGGGGCGGCCAATATCGGCGTGGCGCGGGCCATCCGCGCCGATATTCTCCCGGATCGCCCCGTCTTTGTCGGGCACGAACTGACGCGCAATACCGCCGCTTTTCTGCGGGAAGGACTGATGTCGCTCACGATCGACCAAAGCCCGGAACTGCAGGTGCGGCTGGCGGTGAACATCCTGCTTCGCCATTTCGAATTCTTCGATGCCGGGCAGGGATCCTTTCCGCCTGAAACGGAGGTGCCTGTCGTCCTTTACGGGCCGGAAAACCTCCCGAATCCGCTGCCTTTCTGAGAAGCCGCACGGCTGATGGTTTTCCATCAGCATGGCATTTGCCGGGCATGAAGCGCCGGGGCATGTTTGCCGCGTCGGAGGGCTTGGTCGGCCGATCAAAGGCGGGCGTCCCTCCAGGGAGGATACATTATGAACGACACCATCGCCCCCGTTCGGTGGGGCATACTCGGCGCTGCGCGTATTGCGGACGGTGCCATCATTCCGGGTCTGGTCAAAAGCACCACCTGCGAGCCGCTCGCCATCGGCGCGCGCAGCCTGGAACGGGCAAGAACCATGGCGGACCGGCACGGCATTCAGCGTGCCTATGGCAGCTATGAAGAGGTGCTTGCCGATCCGGATGTTGAGGCGGTCTATATCGCCCTGCCGAACCATCTGCATGTGGAATGGACTCGCAAGGCGGCAGATGCCGGCAAACATGTTCTGTGTGAAAAACCGGCAGCCATGACGGCTGCGGAACTCGATCAGCTCAGGGATATCGATCCGGCGTTGAAGATTTCCGAGGCCTTCATGGTTCGCCAGCAGCCCCGCTGGATCAGGCTACGGCAAATCTTTCAGGCGGAGGATTATGGCAGACCGCTTTCCTTCTCCTCGCTCCTGTCCTTCATGATGACCAATGAGGCGGATTTCCGCCAGAAACCGGAATTCGGCGGCGGGGCCTATTACGATCTTGGCTGCTACACCGCCATGGCGGCGCGTTATGTCTTTGGCTCCGAACCGAAACGCGCTTTCGCCGCCGCCACCCATAATGCTGGCGGCATCGACATGTTCACCTCGGTCATCCTCGATTTTG
Source organism: Agrobacterium tumefaciens (assembly GCF_005221385.1). NCBI lineage: Bacteria > Pseudomonadati > Pseudomonadota > Alphaproteobacteria > Hyphomicrobiales > Rhizobiaceae > Agrobacterium > Agrobacterium tumefaciens. The sequence goes on from NZ_CP039904.1 coordinate 1,570,319, forward strand.
GCGACGGCAGACACGCGACTTTCATGGTTTCGATGGCGCAGGCCTCCTCGCAATCGATCCAGATCGTCTGCGAAAGGGCCTTCATATCGTTGCCGCAGGCCTATGTGCCCTCACGCGTCAGCCCCAACATCATCGCCATCGACACCTCGGCCGATCATGCGAATTCGGACATCCACACGCTCGAATTTCCGCCACTCGACCAATACGAGGAAGAGGTGACGAATTTTTCCCGGGCAATTCGCGGCGAGGCGGTGCCCTATTTCGACATGCGGGATGCGCGAGCCAATGCGGCCGTGGCCGACGCGGTTTTCGCCTCGGCAAAAAGCGGCGCATGGGTTGATGTGAAAGGATATTGAAATGACGATCAAACTTGCCCTCATTGGCGCAGGACGTATCGCAAAGGTGCATGCGCAGGCGATTGCCGGCAGTGCCGATGCCGAACTTGCAGCAGTTTCGGACGCTCTGCCGGCCGCAGCGGAAGCTCTGGCGCGGGCCTCGGGCGCGAGGGCGGCGGATGTGGATGCCATTGCGGCGGATCAATCCATCGACGCCGTGCTGATCTGCACGCCGACCGACACCCATGCCGACCTTATTGAAAAATTCGCGAAAGCCGGCAAGCACGTCTTTTGCGAAAAGCCTGTCGATCTCGATCTTGCCCGGGCCGAAGAGGTGGTCTCGATTGCCAGGGCGGCGGGTGTGACGCTGATGCTCGGCTTCAACCGCCGTTACGACCCGAATTTTGCCGGTGTGCGCGCCGCGATTGATGCCGGGCGCATTGGCGATGTTGAAATGGTGACGATCACTTCGCGTGATCCGGGTGCACCGGATTTGTCCTATGCTGCGCGTTCGGGCGGCATTTTCCGCGACATGACGATCCATGATCTCGACATGGCTCGCTTCCTGCTCGGCGAAGAGCCGGTTGTGGTGTCGGCCCATGCTTCGGTTCTCGTGAAACCGGAGCTGAAGGGCATAGGCGATTTCGACAGCGCCACCGTCATTCTCGAAACGGCGTCGGGCCGCCAGGCGGTCATTACCAATTCGCGCCGCGCCACCTATGGTTATGACCAGCGGGTGGAAGTGCACGGTTCGCTTGGTGTTGCCCGTGCGGAAAACCACCATGAGAACACGGTCGTCATCGGCAATGCGGATGGTTATCGTAGCGCGCCCCTGCAGAACTTCTTCATGACGCGTTACACCGCGTCTTATGCCGGTGAAATTGCCGAGTTTATCGCGGCCCTCAAGCAAGGCAGGCAACCGGCCACCACCGGTGAAGACGGCGTGGTGGCCCTCAAACTTGCCAATGCCTGCGTTCAATCGGTGGAAACCGGAAAGCGCGTTACCGTTTAAGGCAAAACGCAGCAATTGCATGACGCGTCCCGACCCGGCGCGCCGTGCTTCAGATTTGCAGGCCGGAGGAGCGCCGGATAATCAGTTCCGGCGCTATGACGAGGTTGCGGATCGGTGCTGATGGGTCGGCGAGCCGCGTTGTCAGCGTTTCGACGGCAGCGGCAACCATGTCCGGCACCTTCTGGCGGATGGTGGTGAGTGAAATCGGTTCGGAGGCGGCCATGGGTATGTCGTCGAAGCCGACGACCGCCACCTCATCCGGCACCCGGAAGCCGTGCCCGGCAAGCCGGCTGATGACGCCAAGCGCAATAAGGTCGTTGGCCGCAAAGATTGCGGTCGGGCGGTCCTTTCGGGCCATCAGCGCATCGGTTGCCGCGCTGCCGGCGTCAACGTCATACCGGCCCTCGGCGATGATGGGTTTCAGGCCCTGCCGTTGCATCGTGTCGCGATAGGCGTTTGCGCGGCTGTTGGCGCCGGCGCCGCTGCCGCCGGTAATATGGGCGATGGCGCGATGACCGAGCCCCAGCAGGAACTCCGTTGCCAGCCGGGCGCCTAGCGCATCATCCGAGCTTACGCTTTCCACCGTCTCCGTTGCCAGATTGCGGCCGATATAAACCGTCGGTAGCAGCTTCGAAACGGCAGCGATCTCTTCACGCTCCCCCGGTGCGCCGATGAGGACGAGGCCGGCAATGCGCTGGTCGATGAAGGCGCGCAGCGTGGCGGCCGTGCCGGAAACGGCCAGCATGGCGAAATAACCGGCATCCCGCAAAGCTTTATCGCATTCGCGCGCCAGCATTGCCTCGTAAGGGTTGAGCACATCGCCGACAACAAGGCCTATCGTGCGGCTCTGGCGGCTTGCCAGCGTCTGGGCGGCAAGGTTCGGCGTATAATTGAGGCTGGCGGCAGTGGCGAGGATATGCGCTTTCGTGTCGCCACGGACTCCGGGGTCGTTTCGCAGCGCGCGCGATGCCTGCGAGCGTGAAACACCCGCCGCCTTGGCGACATCTTCAAGCGTTACTCCGGGACGGGCGGGAAAGTTGCTCATGCTTTCCTATAAAGAAGGCTGATGGAAACTGGCAAGCGCCGGCGCTTTAATTTCGCGGTGCGACCCCAGCAGGCGTCATTTGACGCCTGCTGATTGTTCTATGCAGAAGCGCAGGGTGGTTGCCGATGTGGCGACGGCTTCGAGCGGCGGCATGGAGTAGTCCTCGTTCTCGATGCTGATGACGTCATCATAACCGGCCTTGCGCAACGCCCTGATAATATCGAGCCAGCCATGCACGGCGGTGCCGTGGCCGAGCGAGACGAAATTCCATGAGCGGCCTTCGACTGGCATCACATGTTTCGTGTCGAGCAGGCCATCGATCCGCGCGCGCAGTTCGATGCGTGAATCCTTGCCATGGACATGGTAGATACACTCACCCAGCGCCTCGATGGCGGAGATCGGATCGCCGCCCATCCAGATCAGGTGGCTGGGGTCGAAATTGACACCGACGGTCGGCCCGACTGCGTCGCGCAGGCGGAAGAAACTCTCGCTATTATAAACGCACTGGCGTCCGTGCTGCTCGACGCAGATCTTCAGGCCCTTTTCGGCCGCGGCTGCTGCGAATTTTCTCCAGAAGGGCAGAACCCTTTCGCTCCATTGCCATTCCAGCATTTCCATGGCCTCGAGCGGCCAGGAAGAGGTGATCCAGTTCGGGTTCCGGTCCTCTGCCCCGCCGGCGGGAAGGCCGGACATCATGACGATCCGTTCGACGCCGAGCAGGGCGGCCAGCTCCAGCGTGTCATAGGCAAGTTTGCCGTCGTCGATCCCGATCTTTCCCGGATGCAGCGGATTGCCCGAGCAATTGAGCGCCGATATTTGGAGGTTACGTTCCTTCAGCATGCCCTTCAGGCGATCTCGCGAGGCCGTATGGGCAAGCAGATCAGCGATATCCACATGCGGTGCGCTCGACCAGCCGCCAAGCCCGAATTCGACATGGGTAAGGCCAAGCTCCGCGATCTGGTCGAGGCAGGCGGCAAGCGGCAGCGCGCCGAAGCCGTCGGTATTGAGACCAATTTTCATCATTTGCTCCTTTGGCATCAGACGGAGATGTGTCTGACCTTAACGGGCTGGTTGGTATCCGCGCTTTGCTGGATCGCATCGAGGATTTCGCTGGCGCGCAGCCCATCGAGGATGGAGCCATTCGTCATCGGCCCGCCCTTGGCGATGGCGTCGAGGAATTCATGGATCATGAAACCGAAGACCTCGGCATAACCGATGGCGACGCCGTCATGCGGCACCGGCAGCAGCGCGGCGAAAGGCAGGGCCGGATGGTTGGCGACGATGGTGAAGGGCGACTGGCCTGAACCGTCGAAACGGGCGATCTCGTAATGCGCCGGCGTACGGGAGTTGTAGCGAACCGTACCTTTCGTGCCGGTGATCGCAACGGTCAGGCTGTTGCCCATGCCCACGGCAACGCGGCTGGCAAGAAAAGTGCCTTGGCAACCATTTTCGAAGCGTAGCAGGGCGGACATGACATCGTCATTGTCGACCAGTCGGCTTTCCGTGCTCAACGCTACATGGTTGTGGCCGATGCTGGCGCCGGCCGGCAGGAAACGCTGCTTGATGGAAATGGTCGCGATTGCACCGGCGATCTCTTCGACTTCACCGCACAGGAAACGGGCTAAGTCGACGGCATGGGTGCCGATGTCGAGTAGTGCGCCCGGTCCGGCCCGGTCGCGCTCGTAACGCCAGCTATGGGGCAGCTGCGCATCGGCGGCATATTCGCTTTCATACTGGACGAGCGCGTTGACCGGTTCGCCGATCTCGCCGTTCTGGATCAATTGCCGGATTGCCGCGATGGCGGGAATGCGGCGATAGTTGAAGACGGTTGCGGAAACGGTGGGGGTCGCTCTCGAGGCCTCATAGATGCGGGCCGCCGTTTCCGCATCAAGCGCCAGCGGCTTTTCGCAGATGACGTGTTTGCCGGCCGCGAGTGCGGCCAGCGTGACTTCCGCATGCAGGAAATTCGGCAGGCAGATGCTGACAATGCCGATTTCCGGATCTGCAAGCACGTCTTTCCAGTCCGAAGCGATGGTTTCGAAACCCCAGTTTGCCGCCATCGAGGCGGCAAGCTCACCATTGGCGTCGCAGATGGTCTTCAGGCGCAGGCCGGGGAGCCGGCCCGAGATCCGATCGATATTGACCTTGTAGCCGAAGGCATGCGCAGCGCCGATCATGCCGGCGCCGATGACCGCGATTGCCGATCCTGTCATATGTTCCTCCCAGAGACGGATATGTAATCTGCAATTTTGATATGAGAGCGCTCCCATATTGTCAATATCGCTGTGAGTTCCATCGAGGATGGGCTGGTTGTCGTTAGATTGTCCGGATTCTGCAGGGTTTTGATATCCAGCGCCAAGGTCGCTATTTTGTTTTGGAATATGGATGCTCGAGAAATAATTGTGATGGGATTCAATCAAGCGCTGCGGTGCAGGCCCTTCGCCAAGATTATCGAGGTTGACAGACTGAGAGCGCTCCCATTATTGCTGGCGGCGAGGGTTGAGGAGCCCTTGGTCAACATGGCGCCGCACGCCGGCGTATTGAGGAGGAACCGATGAAATCCCTACTGTCCGCACTGCTTTTGTCGTCCGCGCTTTTTACGACGGCGAATGCCGCCAATATCGGCGTTGCAATGTCGAGTTTCGATGACAACTTCCTGACGATCCTGCGGCTTGCCATGCAGAGTTCGGCCGAAGGCAAGCCGGATATTCAGCTGCAATTCGAGGATGCCCAGACCGATATCGGCAGGCAGCTTGATCAGGTTAATAATTTCGTCGCCCAGGGGCTGGATGCGATCATCGTCAACCCGGTGGATGCCTCCGCGACCCAGCCGATCACGGCTGCTGCTGCGGCCGCCGGCATTCCGCTGATTTATGTGAACCGTCAGCCGGTCGAAAAACTGCCGGAAAGCGGCGTCAGCTTCGTTGGCAGCGATGAATATCAGGCCGGCACCCTGCAGATGACCGAAGTGTGCCGGTTGCTCGGCGGCAAGGGCAAGGTCAATATCATCATGGGCGATCTTGCCTATGAGGCTGCCCGCGTTCGCACCAAGGCGGCCGAGGATGTGCTGAAGAAACCGGAATGCGCCGGCATCACGGTTGCCGACAAGCAGGCCGGCAAGTGGACCCGTATTTCCGGTGCAGACCTCGTCACCAACTGGCTGAGCGCCGGCCTCGACGTCAACGCGATCATCGCCAATAATGACGAGATGGCGCTCGGCGCGATACAGGCGCTGAAGGGTGTAAAAAAGCCGCTTGGCGCCGGCGAAGGCAAGATCGTGGTCGGCGGCATAGATGCGACGCAGGATGCGATGAAGGCCATGAAGGCGGACGAGCTTGCCGTCACCGTGTTTCAGGATGCGGCGGGGCAGGGTAAGGGCGCATTGGAAACCGCCCTCAAGATGATCGCCAAGGAGCCGGTCGAGCAGAATGTCTGGATTCCGTTCGAACTGGTCACCCCCGCAAATCTGGCCACCTACGACAGCCGCAACTGACGCTCTGGCAGAATAGATGCATGGCGGCGGGCGCGCCGCCATGCGGTGCCGTTTTGGTCAGATGTAGTGCAGCTGACGTTCGGCGACGCTAAGAGTGACATGTTGGCCGGGTGGCGGGTAAAGCGCATCCTGAGCGCTTGCATGTTCGACCTTGAGCGCCACGCCGGATGCATCAAGTTGATAACGGACCGTGGGGCCGACGATGCTGATGTCTTTCACCTCGGCGGTGAAAGCCACGCCATTCCCGTCTGCCGCGTTGCCGATCGTGAAGGCATGTGGCGGGATGATGCAGGTCCGTTCGAAGTGGTTGCCGGTGATGCGTGACATGTCTTCGGCGGTGATGATATTGGCGTCACCGATAAAACCGGCCACGAACAGGTCGGCCGGCCGATAATAGAGCTCCTGCGGCGACGCTGTCTGGGCGATGCGGCCGGCATTCATCACCGATATGCGGTCGCCCAGCGACAGGGCCTCGTCCTGATCATGGGTGACGAAGATGCTGGTGAGGCCGCTTTCGCGCTGGATGCGTTTCAACTCATCGCGCAGGCGCTTGCGGATCTGGGCATCGAGTGCGGAAAGCGGTTCGTCCAGCAGAAGCAGCTTGGGTTCGAGCACCAGCGCGCGGGCAAGTGCCACACGCTGTTTCTGGCCGCCGGAGAGCTGATGCGGCCGCCGGTCGGCGCGATCGCTGAGGGAAACGGTTTCGAGCGCGGAGGAGACTTTGTCGTCGATGGTCTTTTTCGCGAGCCGGCGCTGTTCCAGACCGAAAGCGAGGTTCTGCCGCACCGTCATATTGGGAAAAAGCGCATAATGCTGGAACACCATGCCGATACCACGATCCTTCGGCGGCAAGGTGTCGATGCGCCGGCCATCCAGTGTGATCGAGCCGGATGAGGGCGAAACGAGCCCGGCAATGGAGCGCAGCAATGTCGTCTTGCCGCAGCCGGACGGCCCCAGCAGAACATGCATCTCACCCGTGTCGATGCCAAGCTCGATAGCGTCGAGAACGGTGGCGTTGCCATAAATGGCGCTGATATTATGGATCGCGAGATGGGTCATGATGCACGCTCCGTTTCCCGGACCATCCGAAAGGCAATCAGGGTAAAGGCAAGAATGAGCAGGAAATAGAGAATGACGATGACGCTGGTGATGCGGCCGCTGAGGCTGCGCTGGGCGAACATGTACATTTGCAGGGTTTCGAAATTGCCGCCGACCAGCATCTTGGCGTAGACGAATTCGCTGAACAGCGTCGCGAAATTCAGCACGATGGCGACTGCGATGGACGGCAGGATGCTGGGCAGGACGACGCGCCGTAAAATGGCGAGGTCGCTGGCGCCGATCAGCCGGCCGGCATCCAGAAGCTCGTTGATGTCGAGGTTGCGCAGGCCATTCTTCACGGCGATGTAAAACATCGAAAAGCAGAGCGGCACATAGGTCAGCACCAGTACCAGCGGCGAACCGCCGATCTGCAGCGGCGGGGCGGAAAATATCCTGAGATAACCGACCACGAGAATGATGCCGGGTGCGGCATAGGGCAATATCACCAGACGTGCGAACCAGCGGTCAAGTGCTGGCCAGTAGATGTGGGCGGAAACGACGGCCGGGACGATGATGATCGTCGCGATCGTCAGGGCGGCTGCGGCAACCAGCGTGGAACGCAACAGTGCCGCATGGAAACGTGGGTCCGACAGGATGGTGACGAAATTATCCCCCGTCAGCCCGGCCGGCAGCAGGGTTCCGGACCAGTCGGTCGCCACCGCATTCATCATCGTCGCCAGCAGCGGCGATATCATGATGAGCGCCATCAGCCACAGAAACAGGCTTGTGCCTTTGAAACCATGCCTTGTCATCGGTGCTTTTCTCCCGCCAATATCTGGCTTGCGGTGATGGGCACGAGAAGCACGACCAGAAGGCATATGGCGATGGCATTGGCGAGATTGGGATCGGAGAAAATGTCGCCGGATACCAGTTCGCTGATGCGGATGGTGACGACATTGATGCTCGTGCCTGTCAGAGCGAAGGTGGTCGCGAAAGTGCCCATGGCATTGGCGAAGAGCAGAATGGCGATCGCCACCAGTTGCCGGGCGACGGTGGGCAGGCCGACCCTTAGCCAGAACCGCAGCTTGCCGACGCCGATCAGCGCTGCCGCCTCTTCGATGTCCTGTCCAACGGCGGCAAGTGCCGGCGTAATAAGCAGCGTGGCCAGCGCCACCTGAAAATAACAATAGGCGATGATGAGCCCGGTAAATGAATAGACGTTGAAATCGTCGATCAGCCCCAGTTCCTTCAGCAAAAGCGTGAACATGCCGTTCAGCCCGAAAAGGAAGATGAGCGCCATGGCGAGCGGCACGCCGGCGAAGTTGGCGCCAATATTGGCGAAGGCCATGACGGTGCGGCGGGCGGCGCTAGACCTTGCGCGGAGTGCTACCGCCACCAGAAAGCCGAAAACGAGGCCCGTTGCCGTGCTGATGAGCGAGATGACCGTCGTAGTCGCAAAGGACTGGAGGTAAAAGGCATCCGTGAGAATGGTCCGGTAATTCGCAAGCGACAGCGCACCGGCGGCGAAAAAGCTGTCACTGATGACGCTCGCCAGCGGCCAGATGACGAGAATGGCGATCACGCCCAGAAACGGCGCTGCCAGCAGCCGCATTTTGCGGTTCTGCACGCTCATGCGGACAACAGCCCTGGCGGTACCGGCAGGCCATGATCGAGAATGGCGAGAAGCGCGCAGAGCAGCCCGGCAATATCCGTCTGCGCCAGCTTTGCATCCGCAGCCGGCGTAAAGGCCTCACCGAATGTATAGAACGGCACCAGAGCCTCGGTCTCATGCGGCCCGCCGTGATTGCCGTCATCGCTCATGCCGTGATCGCTGGTAACGATGATGCTGTAACCCGCAGCGTGCCAGGCCGGCAGATAACGCGCCAGCAGGTCACCGGCGTTACGGGCGGTATTGCGATATTCTCGCGAGCTGCCGCCATGCCTGTGGCCTTCATTGTCGATATTCATCGGGTGGATCAGCAGGAAATCCGGGCTGTGCCGGCGCAGCAGAACATCCGCATCGGCAAAGACATGGTCGTCCGGATAATGATCGGCCCAATAAAACGAGCCGTGATGAATGCCGCCATCGAAATTCTCGATATGGCGGAATTCCGGGCAGAAGGGAGCCTGATTGTAAAGTTCGAAATACCAGTGATAGGCGGAGGCAGCGGTGGTGCGGCCGGCAGCAGTTGCCAGCGAGAAGACATTGGGAAAACGGGAGCGGCGAACAACGCCGTTGCTGGTGACACCATGAACCACCGGCGGCAGCCCGGTCATCAGCGTTTCGTAAAGCGGCCGCGAAATCGACGGCAATTCGCTGCGCACGGCGTGGATACCGGCCTTTCCGGCCGTAACCAGCCCTTCCATATATCCGAGGCAATCCCTTGCTGTCGCATATCGGAGGCCATCCAGCAGGATGAAGATCGTCTTGTGCATCACTTTCGTCTCGTCTGTTTGTGGTTCGGTTTGCCCGAGCACTTTTTAGCACGTTCCGCGGGCTCGTTGCCCGCGGAACAGTCATTTGGTTTTCAGGCCGTTGCCTGATTACATCTTCGGGGCGACGCTGGCGCGCCAGAGGTTGACCAGCTTGCCGGCGGCCTGGGTCCAGACGGCGGCATTGATCGGGCGGGCCTTGGCATATTGTTCCGACGGCAGCAGGCGTTCCTTCGCCTCGGCCGGCAGAGTGATGCGGTCAACGCGGATCGGACGGGCGTAACCATTGGCCAGGTTGATCTGGCCGGCATCGCTGAGGATATATTCGCGTGCCAGCTTGGCGGCGTTGGGTTGCTTGGAGAATTTGTTGATGATGGTGGCGTAACCGCTGGTCACCGAACCATCAGAAGGAATGACGACCTTGAACTTCTCGCGGCCAACCACGTCGCGGTAGTTGAGGGCGTTGAAGTCCCACATCGGCGCGACCTGTATTTCGCCCTTTTCCATCGTGGCGGGGTTTGCACCATTGGCCAGCAGGCGGCCTTTTTCCGCAAGCTTGGCGAAGAGATCGACGCCCGGCTGGAGGTTTTCCTCACCGCCGCCCATGGCGATGGCGGCGGCCAATACGGCGGCGTTGTCCTGTGCGCCGGAACCGACATTGCCGAGCGAGACCTTGTAGTCGCCCTTCAGCAGATCGGCCCAGGACGCGGGTGGGTTCTTGACATCGGCGGAGATCAGGAAGGCGATGGTACCGGTGTAACCGATGACCCAATGGCCGTCCTTGTCCTTGGCCCAGTCGGGGATCTGGTCCCAGGTCGTGGTCTTGTAAGGCTGGGTGACACCGCGGGCGACAGCAATCGGGCCGAATTCGAGACCGACATCGCCGATATCTGCCGTCGCATTGGCGCCTTCATTGGCGAACTTGGCGATCTCCTCGCCGCTGCTCATGTCCGTATCGGCGTGTTTCAGGCCGTATTTTTCGGTCAGCTGGTTCCAGGTGTCCTTCCAGTTCGCCCAGCCGTCCGGCATGCCGACGCTGTAGATGGCGCCTTCTTTGCGGGCGGCCGCTTCGAGGGCCGGAACGTCCTGCGCCTGAGCGGTGAGGGGAAGGGAAAAAACGGTGAGAAGGGAGAGGGAGAGAATGGAATTTTTCACGGGGCTTGCTCCTTGGTCTAGACCAGTTGCATGCTCATTATCGGTTCGCTATGACAGGCCAATGACGTTTTCGGCGCGGACATAACGCGCCCGTTATTTTTTGACGGCCATGGAATGAGGGCGGCGATGCCAGCCAGAGAAACGATAGGCAGCAACCGCGATATCGAAGCTGGCCGGCGCGGCGGGCTGGAGCGGCAATTGCGCCGGGCCATTGCTGCAGGCGAGGTGGTGAAGGATGGTCGGCTTTTTTCCGAGCGGCAATTGATTGCGAAATATGCCACCACGCGCATCACCCTGCGCGAGGCGCTTTTCCATCTCGAGATCGACGGGCTGATCTTTCGCGAAAGCCGGCGCGGCTGGTTCGTTTCCGGACCACGCCTTGTCTACAGCCCGCTGCACCGCTCCCACTTCCATCGCATGGCCGCCGAACAGGGACGCTCTGCCGAAACCCTTCTGGTGGAAGCGGAGGCCACAGCGCTGCCCGAGGAGCTTGCGCCCCTCATGCGCTGTGCGCCGGGAACGCCGTTCTGGCGCATCCGCAGAAAGCGCAGCATCGACGGACGGCTGGTGCTTTTTGTCGAGCACTATCTTTCCATGGAGATTTTCCCCGATATCGTGCAGCACGACCTCACCAAGTCACTGACTACGATTTACCAGGACAGTTACGCCGTCACCTATGGTCCGGCCTATTTCGAAATTAATCCGGTCGCGTTGCGGGGATATCCGGCTCATCATCTCGGTTGCAGCGAAGGGGCTTACGGCCTGAAAATCACGCGCGTCAATCAGGACCAGCATGGCCGCATCATCGATTGTGATCTCGAATATTGGCGCCATGACGCCATATCGGTACGGGTCGAGACCGGCCAGCCGGATCAGCCTGCTGGTTGAAGCTCCGGCGGTTGGAATATCTTCAGGATTGCGGCAGCAGCACGCCGACGGCGAATTCCTCATCCGTCGCTATGTGGCCGATCTGCGTCTTGCGATATTCACTGGGGCTGAAACCGCGCTCGGCCCGCAAGGTGCGAGAAAGATGCGGCGCGTCGCAAAACCCGGTGGCAAGCGCGATCTGGGTGACCGTGTCTTCGGTCTTGCGAAGCAGGGACAGGGCGCGGTCCAGCCGCAGTTCGAGATAGACCTTTGATGGCGTTGCCTTCAGGTCGCTGAGAAAACGCCGTTCGAGGCTGCGGCGACCGAGGCCAAGGTCGCGGGCAAGTTCAAGCACGGTTCTCGGCACTTCAATATTCTGCTGCATGCGCAGGATCGCCTTTTTGACCAGCGGGTCCGTGGCTCTGCGTGCGCTCTGCTGGCCGGGTTGGGGTTTTTCGCCGCTCAACGCGCTGTCGATCATCATGATGTTGAGGCTCTTGATGGCGGCGGACTGACCGACATGACGCTCCACCAGGAAGGCCGCCAGATGCGCGGAGCCGTGGCCGCCCGAACAGGTCAGCCGGTCGCGGTCGATGACGAAAATCTGGTCGGAGACCATCTGCACCGTGTCGAAACGGTCGAGAAAATCCTGATGGTGGAACCAGCTCACACAGCAGCGATAACCATCGAGCAGACCCGCCTCGTGCAGAATGAAAACGCCGGTGCAGAGCCCGATAATGGGAGTGCCGGTCGCCGCACGCTGTTTGAGGAACCGCAGCGCTTCCGGCGGCAGGGCGCTGTGATCGCTGATCAACCCACCGGCAACGACGATATAGTCGTAATGCCCGGCGTCGATCAGCCGCGTATCGGGCTGCACCTTCACACCGCAGCTCGATTGAACGCTGCCCATGGTCGCCGACAGCACCGACCATTCGCAGAGAATTGGCCGCGAGCGGTCGGCCTCGTCGGCGGCAAGGCGCAGCACATCGACGAAATTCGCAAAGGCCGACAGCGTGAATCGATCGGCAAGCAGGAAAGCGACGCTGAGGCGTTTCTTGGCGCGGTGAGAGGTCATGGCGCAAATATTCATGCAAAGAGACGCGATTGTCCAGCCGTCGCAACGCAAATCTTCATAGCTTTTGCGACACGAGATTTTCCAACCATCGGGTCCGCTCATGACGCGTTTTAATGCTTTCAATCTTTTGAAGAACGCCCTGACCGGCCATAAGAACTGGGATGAGCAATGGCCCGACAGCCAGCCGAAGGCCGAATATGACGTGGTCATCGTCGGCGCCGGCGGCCATGGTCTGGGGGCTGCCTATTATCTCGCCAGCCAACACGGCATCACCAATGTCGCCGTTATCGACAAGGGCTGGCTCGGCGGCGGCAATACCGGCCGCAACACGACCATCATCCGCTCCAACTATCTCTATGATGAAAGCGCCCGTCTTTACGATCACGCCGTCGACCTGTGGGAGAACTTGAGCCAGGAACTGAACTACAACGTCATGTATTCAAAGCGCGGCGTGCTGATGCTCGCCCATAACGTTCACGACGTGCAGAGTTTCAAGCGCCATATCCATTCCAACCGCTTGAACGGCGTCGACAATCGCTGGCTCACGACTGAGGAATGCAAGGAATATTGCCCGCCGCTCAGCATTTCCCCCAATGCCCGTTATCCGGTCATGGGTGGTGCGTTGCAGGAACGGGCCGGCACGGCGCGCCATGATGCGGTCGCCTGGGGGTATGCGCGCGGTGCCGCCGCCCGCGGTGTCGATATCATCCAGAACTGCCCTGTTACCGCTATTCGCCGCAATGCCGATGGTTCCGTCGCCGGTGTCGAGACGGCGCGAGGCTTCATCAAGGCGAAAAAGGTTGCGGTTTCCGCCGCCGGCCACACATCCGTCGTCATGGATACCGCAGGCGTTCGCCTGCCGCTGGAAAGCTATCCGCTGCAGGCGCTGGTGTCGGAGCCGATCAAGCCGATTTTCCCCTGCGTAGTCATGTCCAACGCGGTTCATGCCTATATCAGCCAGTCCGACAAGGGCGAGCTGGTGATCGGTTCGGGTACGGACCAGTACACCTCCTATTCGCAGCGCGGTGGCCTGCCGCTGATCGAACATACGATTGCGGCGATCGTCGAAATCTTCCCGATCTTCAACCGCATGCGGATGTTGCGCAAATGGGGTGGCATCGTCGATGTCACGCCGGATCGTTCGGCCATTCTCGGCAAGACGCCGGTCGCAGGGCTTTACGTCAATTGCGGTTGGGGCACGGGCGGTTTCAAGGCGACGCCGGGCGCTGCCCACACCTTTGCCTGGACTATCGCCAAAAACGAACCGCACCCGATCAACGCGCCGTTTACGCTGGAACGTTTCCGTTCCGGCCGCCTGATCGACGAGGCCGCCGCCGCCGCCGTGGCGCATTAATTTCACGCATTTTCCGGACGTAAAACCGCTTCGCACTTTTACTGGAAATGCTCCGAGGACAAGACCATGCTTTTGATCCGCTGCCCCTATTGCAACGAAACATTGCCTGAAGCCGAATTCACCTATGCCGGACAGGCCCATGTTGTCCGTGCCGCCGATCCCTCGTCGCAGACGGATGAACAGTGGGAAGAATTCCTGTTCATCCGCGAAAACGTGAAAGGTCCGCATTTCGAGCGCTGGCGGCACCTGCATGGCTGCGGGCGCTTCTTCAACGCCGTGCGCGACACGGTCAGCGACCGGTTCCTCACGACCTATCGGGCGGGCGAGCCGCGTCCGGAGCTTTCTTCCCTGACCCGCGCAGCAACCAGTTCCGAGGTGTCGAAATGAATTCCTATCGCGTTTCCGGCCGTGGCCGTGTGGATGCCGCCCGCTCGGTAAGCTTTACCTTTGACGGCAAGACCTATCGCGGCGTGAAGGGCGATACGGTCGCCTCGGCACTTCTGGCCAATGGCGTGCATCTTATGGGCCGCTCGTTCAAATACCACCGCCCGCGCGGCCCGGTGGCGGCGGGTTCCGAGGAGCCGAATGCGCTGATCGGCACCCGCCGTGGCACCGGTCAGTTCGAGCCGAACACCCGCGCCACCGTGCAGGAAATCTGGAACGGGCTGCAAACCACCTCCCAGAACAAATATCCGAGCCTGAAATTCGATATCGGCGCGGTCAACGACATGGCCTATATGCTGTTTTCGGCGGGCTTCTACTACAAGACCTTCATGTGGCCGAAGAGCTTCTGGAACAGGGTCTATGAACCCTTCATCCGCGCGGCGGCTGGTCTCGGCGTTTCGCCGACGGAGGAAGACCCGGACACCTATGCCTCGCGCAACCTGCATTGCGACGTGCTGATCGTCGGTGCCGGTCCTGCCGGCCTCGCTGCGGCGCGGGCGGCGGCGGTCGATGGCCTTAAGGTTGTGCTGGTCGATGAAAATGCAGAAGCCGGCGGCACGCTTTTGTCAGAACCGCAGGCGAATATCGACGGCAAGCCCGCCTGGACCTGGCTGGCGGATGAATTGAAGGCGCTGAAGGAGCGCGGAGTCAGGATCATGACCCGCACGACGGCCATTGCCTATTACCACCAGAACATGATCGGTCTCTGCGAAAAGCTGACTGATCATCTCGAAACCGTGCCGAAGGATACGCCGCGCGAGCGCCTGTGGCGGGTCAGGGCACGTCAGGTGGTGCTGGCGCAGGGCGCGCTGGAAAAGCCGCTGGTCTTCCACGGCAACGACCGTCCGGGCGTGATGCTGGCGGGCGCCGCCCAGACCTATCTCAACCGCTATGGCGTCAAGGTCGGTAAAAGCCCGGTGGTGGTGACAAGCCATGACAGCGCCTGGTATGCGGCCTTCGATCTTCACGGCGCGGGTGCACGTGTTCAGGCCATTATCGATACCCGCGCGACGGTGCGTGAAGAGCTTGTCAACGAGGCGCGCGCGCTCGGCATTCCGGTGAAGCTATCACATACAGTGACGGCGACCTCCGGGCGGCTGCGGGTCAAGTCGGTCCGAGTCAACCCGGTCAAGGGCTCCTCGGTCGGCGCGGGACAGGAGATCACCTGTGATGCGGTGCTGATGTCCGGCGGCTGGACGCCGTCGCTGCATCTGTTTTCCCATACGCAGGGCAAGCTCGCCTGGGATGACGAGCGGACCACCTTCCTGCCTGCCCTCACCAATGAGGATTGCGTGATTGCCGGGGCCGGCCGCGGACTGTGGGGCATCGAGGCGGCGCTGAAGGACGGCGCGGAGCGGGGGCGTGAAGTCGCCGAAGCGCTCGGCAAGGCCGCCAATGCTTCCAGCCATGCGGTGGAACATGACCGCACTGGCAATGGTGTGTCGCACACGGAACTGCCGAGCGACCGCGATGCCGGGAAGGCCAAGGCCTTCGTCGATTACCAGAACGATGTGACCGCCAAGGATCTGCGACTTGCCGTGCGCGAAGGCATGCGCTCCATCGAGCATGTCAAGCGCTACACCACCAACGGCATGGCGACCGATCAGGGCAAGATGTCGAACATTAACGGCCTGAACATTGCGGCGGAAGCGCTTGGCAAACCCCAGCCGCAGGTGGGGCTGACCACCTTCCGCCCGCCCTATACGCCAACGACCTTCGGAGCCTTCGCCGGTTATCACCGTGGCGCGCATTTTGAAGTAACGCGCAAGACGCAGATCGATGGCTGGGCTGAGGCGCATGGCGCGGTTTACGAGCCGGTCGGGCAATGGCGTCGCGCCTGGTATTTCCCCAAACCGGGCGAAGATATGGACGCGGCGGTCGGCCGCGAATGCCGGGCGGTGCGTCAGAGCGTGGGCATTTTCGATGCTTCGACACTCGGCAAGATCGAAGTGGTCGGTCCTGATGCGGTCGAGTTCATGAACCGCATGTATACCAATCCGTGGTCGAAGCTCGCCCCCGGCCGTTGCCGTTACGGCCTGCTGCTTGGCGATGACGGCTTCATCCGTGATGACGGCGTCATCGGTCGCATGACCGAAGATCGTTTCCACGTCACCACCACGACAGGCGGTGCCGCCCGGGTGCTGAACATGATGGAGGATTACCTCCAGACGGAGTGGCCCGATCTCAATGTCTGGCTGACCTCGACGACAGAACAATGGTCCACCATCGCACTGAACGGCCCGAATGCGGCAAAGCTGCTCGCGCCGCTGGTGGAAGGTATCGAACTGACGGAAGAGGCTTTCCCGCATATGTCCTGCGTGGAATGCACGGTCGCCGGCATGCCGGCGCGGCTGTTCCGGGTCAGCTTCACCGGCGAGATCGGCTTTGAGGTCAATGTGCCGGCCCCGCTTGGCCGCAAGCTCTGGGAAATCCTGTGGGAGGCCGGCCAGCAATATGGCATCACCGCTTATGGCACTGAAACCATGCATGTTCTGCGCGCCGAAAAGGGTTACATCATCGTCGGACAGGATACCGACGGCACCGTGACGCCCTATGATGCGGCGATGGGCTGGGCCGTGGGAAAGGCAAAGCCAGATTTCGTCGGCAAGCGCGGTCTTGCCCGCCCCGATCTCGTCGCCAAGGGCCGCCGACACCTCGTTGGCCTTCTCACCGAAGACCGTTCGAAGCTGGAAGAGGGGGCGCAGATCGTCTTCGATCCGAAACAGCCGCTTCCGATGAAGATGGTGGGGCATGTGACCTCCTCCTATCATTCGGATGCGGTCGGTCAGCCGATTGCGCTGGCGCTGGTCGAGGGTGGTCATGAGCGGATGGGCGAGACCGTCTATATCCCGATGCTGGACCGTACCATTGCCGCGAAAATCACCGGGATGGGGTTTGTCGATCCCGAAAACACCCGCCTGAAAATCTGATCCGGAGATGACAATGAACATGCATGTTTCCTCCCCCATTTCCGGCACCTTGGCCGAAAGCAAGGCGGCGCGGGTCAGCATCCTGCCTGTGCAGGCGCGGCTGTCGCTGCGCGCGCGTGGTGATGTCGCGTCACTCGGCGCAGCACTTGGCCTCACCCTGCCAGAGCGGATCGGCGCCCGCGTCTCCGCCGGCGAAAGGCAGGCCCTCCGCCTTGGTCCCGATGAATGGACGATCCTTGCCCCTGCCAGTGAAGTCGGCGAGTTGGTTGCGGCCTGCGCCGGCGTTTATGCCAGCCATCCGCACAGCCTTGTCGATATTTCCGGTCGGGAAGTGACGCTGCTGATCGAGGGGCCGCGAGCCGCTGAACTTCTGACGCTCGGCTGCGCCCGCGATATCGACACGATTGCGGTGGGCGAGGCACGCAGGACGATTTTCGACGGCGTGACCGTGGTGCTGTGGCGCGATGCGGAGGACCGTTTCCGGATGGATATCTGGAACAGTTTCGTGCCGCATCTTGGCCATTTGCTTGAAACCGGCTGCAGGGAACTTGCCGCTGAAATCGCCTGAACTCGCCACGGTTTCAAAACTGTCCGAGTACTGATCCATCAAGGGGGAGCAGGATTTTGACCATCTATGTCATGAAAGTCTCGTGCCCGGCGCGCAGCGGCATCGTTGCCGCCGTATCCGGATATCTCGCGCGGTCCGGCTGCAACATCAACGACAGTTCGCAATTCACCGATCAGGAGACAGGCCGTTTTTTCATGCGGCTGAGCTTCGTCTCGGAACAGGGGCTGGAGCGTGACGCCCTCTTTGAAGGCTTCGCTCCTGTCGCTACCGATTTCGACATGGACTACGATTTCCATGATCTCTCCCGCAAAACCAAGGTGGTGATCATGGTGTCGCGCTTTGGCCATTGCCTCAACGATCTCTTGTATCGCTCCCGCATCGGTGCCCTGCCGGTGAAGATCGTTGCGGTGATCTCCAATCATCTCGATTACCAGAAGCAGGTGGTGAACGAGGATATTCCCTTCCACCACATCCGCGTCACGCCGCAGACGAAACCGGAGGCTGAAGCGGAAATCCTGCAGGTGGTGCAGGATACCGGTGCTGAACTCGTGGTTCTGGCGCGTTACATGCAGGTACTGTCGGACCGGCTCTGTCAGGAAATGTCGGGCCGCATCATCAACATCCATCATTCCTTCCTGCCATCGTTCAAGGGCGCCAACCCTTACAGGCAGGCCTATGAGCGTGGTGTGCGGCTGATCGGCGCGACTGCCCATTACGTCACCGCCGATCTCGATGAGGGGCCGATCATCGAGCAGGATACGATCCGCGTGACCCATGCCCAGAGCGGTCTCGATTACGTCTCGCTTGGCCGCGATGTTGAAAGCCAGGTGCTTGCCCGCGCCATCCACGCCCATATTCACCACCGGGTCTTCCTGAACGGCAACAGGACAGTGGTGTTTCCCGCCTCGCCGGGGGAATATGTGTCAGAGCGCATGGGGTAAGTGCACCAGAGCGTGAGAGCGGGAACTCTATTCTTCGGGTGGCGGCTGCATTTCGCCACCCTGTTCCTGCTCCGGCGGTCTCGCGGACCGGGCGGCGGCGGGATAGGCGCCTGTCATGCTGGCGAACTGAATGTCGTTTTCAGCAAATGCATCCTTCAACATCGAATAGGCCTTGCGCCGCACCACTGAGGATTGCCCGCCGGCGCGCAGCATCATGCCGAAGCCGAGCGTCATGCCATATTCGCCAAAGTGCTCGACACCCTTCAGCTTGACGGTCTCGATGAGGAACGGCCCGAATTCCGGATCCTCTTTCAGCGCCTTGCCGATCTCCTTGGTGATGGCCTTGACCTTGGCGATATCGGTATCGAAAGCGACGGTGACCATGAATTTGTCGATCGACCAGTCACGGCTCATGTTTTCGACCGCGCCGAGCGACCCGAACGGCACGGTGAAGATGGGCCCACGATGGTGGCGCAGTTTGACCGAGCGGATGCTGAAGGATTCCACCGTGCCGCGATAAGAACCGCTCTGAATATATTCGCCGACGCGGAAGGCGTCGTCGATCATGTAAAACACGCCACTGATGATATCTTTCACCAGCGTCTGCGAGCCGAAACCGATGGCGATGCCGAAAATGCCGGCGCTCGCCAGCAGCGGCCCGATATTGACGCCGAGTTCCGAAAGCGCCGTCATGATGGCGACTGCGGCGATAATAATGCCGAGCATGTTGCGCAGGATCGGCAGAATGGTCAAAAGCCGGTCGTCCTGCGGCTGGCCGCCGGAGTGGCCGCTCATTGCGTCGCCGGCAGGGGCGCTCAGTTCCAGCCGCCGGGCGATCATCGACTTGATGGCGATCCATATGAGATCGGCAAGCAGCAGGATGAGCGCGCCGTGCAGGATACCGACGACGATGGAGGTGAGCAGCGCGCCGTCGGGCAGGGAATCCGGATGGGCGCGGACAAGGAAGATCAGCCATACGATGGCCGCTCCCACGATGGCGAGCCGCACGCCGCGCTCGGCCAGAACGGGGCGAAGGTCGCTTTCGCCGTAACCGCCAATATCGGTTGCGAGTTTCCGTGCGGCGATGCCGAGCGTCGAGGCAAGGCCCGGCAGGACCAGCGCATAAAACCCGATCCAGAACAGCACGCCTGCGCCGGCAAGGCGCAATCCGAAGAGGATGATAAGGCAGAAGATCAGCGCGACATCGATCGCCCGCGTCCGTTCAGAACCCGGATCACCGCCGGGCCGCCGCCATATCCAGAGGCTGGCGAGCAGAAAGAGGAAACCGACCATGCCGGTGGACAATAGACCGAGCGTATCGCGCGGGACACCCAGATTTTCGAGTGTCCTGAGCAACGCCCAGAAAAACCCGGCAAGCGTTGCAAGCCATGTCCAGCGGACGATCCAGAAATCGCGCCGCGGGCTGGCTTCGCGGCCAATCACCTGCCGCAACAGGCCGGAAACGGCAAAAAGCACCGGCAGGAGAATGCTCATCACGAGCCAGGGCAGCAGAACGGCGCTCAGCAGGGGCGGCCACTGGATGCTGAGGAACATGGCGGTTGCGACAAGGCCGTATCCGAAAAGGGGCAGAAGCCGCCCTGAGACGACGGCTGAGGCATATTTGCCGATATCCCCGCCGTTTTTGCGGGATGCGTGCATGACGATGATACGGTTTGTGACAATGCCGCCCGCAAGGCCTGCCCCGAACAGGACCAGGACATGCTGCAAAAAGATAAAGGGACCGTAGGCGTGGACCGCATCGCCAAGCCTTTGCCATGCGGAAGCGATCTGCGAGAACATGACGGGCAGGTCGCCGATGATGCGGGCAAAATGCTCCCGCCGCTTGCTTGCCCATTGGTCGAGATCGCTCAACTGACTTTGTGACGCCGTCTGCGGCTGCGGCTCCGCGCCAGTTGTCGCAAGTTTCTGTGCAAGCAGGGCGCGAACGTCGTCCTGCCCGAGAAGTTGCAGCAACTGGTCGACCTTCTGCTCCGTCGTTTGTGCGGGGGAAGGTGCTTTTACCGGCGGCGGCTCCTGTGCGGAAAGACCGGTTGTTCCAAGCACGAAAAGTGCGATGACGACCGCTGCAATCCACCTGAAAAGGGAGGGAAGGGTTGTCATTCGGTTCTCCCGCACCAGCCGGGAAGATGTCGTGCATCGTGCGAACGCGCCAGTTCCACTGCCTCGGCCATCGTCTCATCGAAGGAATGCCGCAGGTCTTTGCTGCTTACCCGGCGGCGGAAAAAATCCGCCCAGAGAAATTCGGTAAAAGGCGCTTCGATCTTGGCGAAACCCCCGGCATCGCGAACCGCGCCGGCCAGAGAGCGGAAAGGGTCGTCTTGAAGGTCAGTGATCTGCTTCGGCAGCTCGTCGACTGGGCGGCGCGCACCTTCGACATCGAAGGGATAAACCAGGTTGCGATGATCCATCACCGACCAGAATTCCTGCCTGCCGAGATGAGAAAGATCGGCCACGATGCTGGTCAGCACATGTTTCACGCCCTCGTCATGTAACGCCAGAGCAAGGTGGTGATGGTCGACCAGATAGAGACGCTGTTTATAGCCAATGACGACGGGCACCATGTGGTGGCCGAGAAAATCTGGCCCTTTTTTCTCCCGGATGGCGGCCCATTGTTTGCGTTTGTTTTCCACCTCGCGAAGGCCAACCGTCATCTGCGTCGGCCTGAGCGAGGTGATTTCAACCGGGCTGAGGTGGGGTTCAAGAGGCTGTGGCATGGTTGTTCTCCCGACCCATGGCCGTGGTTACGGCATCATCGACGCTGAAACTGCTGCGCGCCACCAGATCGCTCCCGCCGCCGGCGAGCAGCAGATCCCGTACATGGTCGTGCACGCGGGCATAATAAACCGTGGTGCCGCCGTGCTGCATCGCTGCATCGAATTCCAGCAGCGCATCGAGCGCGGTGGAATCCAGTTCGAAACTTTCCTCTAGGCTGATGATCGCGACATGCAGTTCCGGCCTCGCGGCGATGCGTTTGGTGACGGCGGCAAGGATCGGTTCGGCATTGCCGAAAAAGAGTGGCTGCGCCGGCCGCAGGATAATCATGCCCGATATGTCCTGCGCATCGGGATGGCGTTCCATATCGACGAAATCGTGGCTGTCGCCAAGCCTTCCGAGATGCATCACATGCGGCAGGGAAAGCCGGCGGACGAAGACGGCGAAGGAAAGCGCGACGGCAACGAGCATTCCGTTCAGAACGCCGAATGCCAGCACGCCGGCGGCGGCGGCAAGTGCCAGCCAGGCATCGTTGCCAAGCCGCCACAGGCGGATGATCGGCGTCGGATCAAGCGCGTGCAGCAGGGCTACGGCGATGATGGCGGCGAGCACGGCCTGCGGAATGAAGGCGAACCAGGCGGAAGCGAGCAGGCTGAAGATGGCAAGGCCGATTGCGGCGATAGCCGAGGCGAGGCGGCTCTGCGGCCCGACCGCTTCGCTTGCCGCACCGGCGGAAAAACCGGCACCGACCGGCATTCCCTGCACGACGGCGCTGGCGATATTGGCAAGCCCGAAGGCCCGCAATTCGCGATTGGAATCGACATTCTCACCGTGGCGCAGCGAAAAGCTGCGGATCGTACCCCAGGATTCCGCAAAGAGAATGAGCACCAGCGGCGGCGCAAAGCGGGCGACATGCGCGACATCATCGAACGATACCGAAAGCGGGCCGGCCCATATTCCGGCAAGATCGATGGTGCCTACAATGGCGACGCCGCGGCTTTGCAGATCAAGCAGCATCGAGACGGCAATACCCGCCACGATCACGACAAGGCTGCCGGGAAGGATCGGGCGTTTACGCAGGAGCAGCAGTACGGCAAGCGCCGCGAGGCCGACGGCGATGCTTTCGAGGCTCCAGTCTCGCGGATGGGAGACTATCTGCAACAGGATTGCCAGCGGTTCGCCCGTTTGCTCCTTGATTCCAAAAAGGCTCGGCAGTTGCTTGATCGTGATCAGAATGGCGAGGCCGAAAGCAAAACCGCGCAGCACCGGGCGCGAAATCACGCTCGACAGCGCGCCGAGCCGCGTGGCCGCCGCCACGAGAAACAGGATGCCCACCAGTGCGACCGAAATGGCGACAAGCAGCATCTTCTGCGCCGGCGTGACGGAAAGCGTCGCGAGCATCGCGGCCAATATTGCTGCGGAAGAGGATGTGGGCGAGACGACGGCAAACCGGCTCTGGCCGAAAACGGCATAAACAATGCAGCCCATGATGGCCGCAAGAATGGCGTGCTGGGCTGGAACGCCGGCAATTCCCGAATAGGCGATCGCTTCCGGCAGCATCAGGCCGGCGATCGACAACCCTGCAATTACATCACGCCTGTCGAATGTCACGGACATTGGGTTGCGACCGTATCGACGCCGATGGAGGCGATAAAACTTTCACCCGCTAAGATCACGATTCTCCACCTTGTATCCGCGATGAGATGAAGGTTTCACCCAATGCGGATACAAGTCAAAGTTTAAATCGCGCGCCTGAAATATTTCGGTCTTTCCGGGTTTGGCCATCACCGCCCTTCGTTCGGCGGATGATGCGGACGTGCCTGTTTCAGGCGGGTAACTGTCCCCCCGGAATGGCGGTGTCAGCCGCCATATTGGTCGTCCGTCACCTTCTCCATCCAGTCCACCACCTTGCCGTCCTTGACTTCCTGAAGTGCGATATGGGTCATGGCGACATTGGGAGCCGCGCCGTGCCAGTGCCTTTCGCCGGGTGCGAACCAGACGATATCGCCGGGACGGATTTCTTCCACCGGACCACCCTCGCGCTGCACGTGGCCAAAGCCGGAGACGACGATCAGTGTCTGGCCCAATGGATGGGTGTGCCAGGCGGTACGGGCGCCGGGCTCAAAGGTGACCTGTGCACCCTGAACCCGCTCCGCATCGAAGGGATTGAACAGCGGATCAATGCGGACCGTGCCGGTGAACCAGTCCTCGGGTCCCTTGGCGGATGCCCGGGTTCCTGCGCGCAATATTTCCATGGTCATTCTCCTGATTGGAATCGTGTGGTGATTTGAGGCGGGAATTCCCCTGTTGTCCACAGGGGCGTTCAAACCTGGTCGGGCGAAGAGGCTGCAGACATTTTTGAAGCCGCCGGCTTCGATCATTTTGAAGGGTTATCGCACTCTTTTGCGCGTATTTTGCGACACTGTCAGCATTGATTTTGCCTTCCTTCCAGACGCCGCGAGAAAAATCGCGCTCGGGATTGACTCGATTATGAAAACGGTTACATTCGCTCATGTAAACGGTTTCATTAGTTAAAAACCGTGCTTGGAGGAGCAAATTTCATGTTTAGACATTTGATGGCTGCCGCCGCTTTGGTGCTGGCGGCCGGCACGTCGGCGTACGCCCAGGAGCAGAGCTTCAAGATCGGTCTTTCCAACTCGTTCGTCGGCAGCGAATGGCGCACGCAGATGATCGAGGAAGCTCAGGCTGCCGCAAAGGCATGGGGCGAAAAGGGCGTCAAGGTCGAAGTCGTCGTTCAGAGCGGCAATGTCGATGTGCAGGGGCAGATCGGCCATATCCGCAATTTCATGAACCAGGGCGTTGATGCGATCCTCATCAATCCCGGCAGCCCGACGGCCTTCGATCCGATCTTCGCGCAGGCCAAGGCGCGCAATATTCTCGTCATCGCAACCGACGCCGAAGTGTCCTCGAAGGATGCGCTCTATGTCGGCATCGACCAGAAGGCATGGGCGGCGCAATCCGCGCAATGGCTTGCGGATGCGCTGAAGGGCAAGGGAAGCGTCGTCGCCATCAACGGCATCGCCGGCAACCCCGCCAACGAAGCCCGCGTCGCCGGTTATCGCGAAGTGTTCAAGAAATACCCTGACATCAAGGTGCTGAACGAAGCCAATGCGAGCTGGGATCAGGCGCAGGGCCAGCAGGCCATGCAGAACCTGCTTGCCACCTATCCCGATATCAGCGGCGTCTGGGTGCAGGACGGCATGGCAGACGGCGCATGGCGCGCAATCGAAGCCGCCGGCAAGACCAAGGACATTGCAGCGACCGGTGAAATCCGCAAGGACTTCATGACCCGCTGGGAAAAGGAAAAGTTCAACTCAGGCGCTTCGGTCAATCCTCCCGGCGTCATGGCCAGCGCGCTCAACGTCGCTGTCCTGAAGTTGCAGGGCAAGGAATTCAAGGACGGTGTTTTCGGCGGCACCTATGGTAACGCCATCTATATTCCGATCCCCTTCGTCAGCAACGATAACCTCGCGGACAACATCAAGTCCGCCGAAGGCAAGCCGGGCTACTGGTCCGTCACGGCAACAGTGACGCCGGAGCAGGCTGGCGAGTTCTTTAAATAAGACCGGCTTCGGGCTGGCGGTCCTTTGCCAGCCCGAATTTCGCAATTCGAGTGCGGGTTTCAGGTGTGAACCACTGGTTCTTTTCCGCGTCCGCCAGTGATGAAGCATAATGACAAGCACAATTCGGGGACATGCGATGGCGAACGCTCTGGAAGCGGCCGGCATAACGAAGAATTTTGGCGCCGTGCGCGCGCTTTCCGACGGGAGGCTGACAGTTGGTCGCGGTGAAATTCACGCATTGCTGGGCGCCAATGGCTGCGGCAAGAGCACGCTCTGCAAGATCGTTGCGGGTGCGGTGGCTCCAACCAGCGGCACCATCAGGTTCAACGGCGAAAACGTGCGCTTCAAAAGCCCGCGGGACGCCGAAAATGCCGGTATTGCGTTGTTTTATCAGGAACTCAGCCTTATTCCGCAGCTTTCCGTCGCCGACAATATTTTCCTCGGGCGCGAGCCGAAACGCGGCGTCTTTGTCGACGGCAAGGCGCTGAAGGCCGAAGCAGCCAGGTTGATTGCGCTGTTTGACGGGGTTGCAGGCAAAGGGCTGGAGCCGGATGCGATTGTCGGCAACCTGCCGCCCGATCAGCGCCAGCTCGTCGAAATCCTCAAGGTCTTCGCCCAGAATGCCAGCCTGATGATCATGGACGAGGCGACGGCGGCGCTCGATGGCCGCCAGTCCCAGCGCTTTTTCGAGATACTCCGGGCCAAGAAGGCCGACGGCGTCTCCACCATCATGATTTCCCACCGTCTCGACGAGGTTTTCGCCGTCTGCGACCGCATCACAGTGATGCGCAACGGCGCGACGATTTCCGAACTCGATACCGCAGCCACCACGCGCGAAGCCGTCGTGCATGACATGGTCGGCGATGTTCGGGCCGCTCCTGCCCGTCAGAACGGGCGTTCTGCTGTTACACCGAGCCTGAAGCTTACGGATGTGGCGGGTGAGGGCGTTCGCGGTGTCACTCTCGAAGCTTATCCGGGCGAAATCGTCGGTCTGGCCGGCCTGCAGGGTCAGGGCCAGTCGGCCTTGCTGAAGGGTCTTTTCGGTGCCAACCCATTTGCAGCCGGACAAATCCGGTTTGAGGGCCATGAAATCACCATCGGCAAACCTTCGCAGGCGGTTCATAGCGGCTTTGCCTATGTCTCTGGCGACCGTGGCCGTGACGCGTCCCTTCAGGGTCGGTCGATCTTCGAAAATCTCGTCGCGGCGCTGATGGTGCGCGAAAAGATGCGGTTGGTCCGTCCCACAACACTGAAGCCGCGGGTGCAGAAGGTCGCGGATGACATGAAGACGAAGTTTGCCGGTCTGGATATGCCGATAGGCACGCTTTCGGGCGGCAACCAGCAGAAAATCTTCATCTCCCGCTGGCTCGCCACCGCACCGAAACTGCTGCTGCTCGACGACCCGACCAAGGGCATCGATCTCGGGGCAAAGGCCGATCTCTTCGCCCTGATGCGGCAGCAGGCTGACGCGGGCGCGACCATTCTTCTTTATTCCTCTGAAGATGCGGAAATCCTCGAATATGCCGACCGCATTCTTGTGTTCAACGGTGGACGCATTTCTGCGGAGCTGACCGGAGCCGACATGACATCCGTAAACATGACCCGCGCCGCCTATGGAGATGCCGCATGAGCGCCTCCGGTTTTTTGCGCAGGCAGCCATGGGTCATCACCCTCGTCGTTCTGGCGCTTCTCATCGCCGTGAATACGTTCCTGCAACCGTCCTTTGTTCAGCCCTCCGTGCTGCAATCGAACCTGACGACGTTTCTGCCGCTGATCCTGGTTGCCATCGGCCAGACCTATGTCATTCTGGCGGGAGATATCGATCTGTCGGTCGGCAGCATCGTGGCGCTTGCCAATGTCGTCACCGTCAGCGTCATCGCCGCACTTGGCGGCACGACGGGCGCAGTCTTCGCCGGCATGGCGGCGGGTGCGGCTGTCGGGCTGCTCTGCGGACTGGTCAATGGCCTCTTCATATCCGGCCTGCGCTTCCAGCCAATCGTCACCACCTTCGCAACCGGCATCATCTTCGCCGGGCTGGCGATCTGGGTTTTGCCGCAGGCCGGACTTCCGGTGCCGGAAGCCTATTGGCAGACCTATTCCGGCAGCTTCATCGGCTTGCCCTTCGTGCTGTGGGTGCTGATTGGGGGCATCGCCTTCACCCTCATCGTGTCGCGTATTCCGTTTCATACGCACCTGTTGGCCGTTGGCGGCAATCGCACCGGCGCCTTCCAGACGGGCCTGCGCCTCTCCGGCATCCGCATTGGCGCCTACATGATCTCCGGCCTGTTCTCGGCGCTGGCGGCGCTGTGCCTGACGGGGGAGACCGCCTCGGGCGACCCGCTGCTAGGCGCAAGTCTGGCGCTCTCCTCCATTTCGGCCGTGGTTTTGGGCGGCACCGCACTTTCGGGCGGCTTCGGCAGCTCGACAGGGTCGATCGCCGGCGCGCTGGTGCTCGGCATGATCGGCAATGTGATTTTCTTTGCGGGCCTGCCTTTCGAGTACCAGACACTGGTGCAGGGTTTGATCGTGCTGACGGCGCTGGCCGGCGGTGTTCTGGTGACGAGGCGTTGATATGACCAATCCCGGCTTGCAACTCAAATCTATCGTCACCGATCCCCTGACCATCGCCATTGGTGCATCGGTCTTCCTGCTTCTGGTCGGCGAGTTGCTGTCCCCCGGCTTCGCGCAAGGGTCGCAGATCGTGCGGCTGCTGACGATTGCCGCCATTCTCGGCATCGTCGCCGCGGGACAGAACCTCGTCATCCTAGGCGGACGCGAAGGCATCGATCTTTCCGTCGGCGCGATGATCTCGCTTGGCGCGGTCCTTGCTGGCAACATGATGAACGGCCAGAATGCGGGCATTCCGCTCGCCATTTTCGTTGCAGGCGGCATTCCCTTCCTGATCGGTCTCATCAACGGTCTCGGCATCACCTTCGTGCGCATTCCGCCACTGGTCATGACGCTTGGCATGACGGCGGTGATCCAGGGCGGGTTGGTCGTTTATTCGCAGGGCGTTCCCTCCGGTGCTGCCGCACCGCTGCTGGCGGGCTTCATCAACCGCCCGCTCATTTTCGGCATCCCCGGCGTGCTTTTCGTCTGGCTGGGCATTGCCACGATCATGCTGTTCGTGCTGCGCCGCACGGCCTTTGGCTTCGCCATCTATGCCATCGGCTCGAACGAGCGGGCGGCGACGCTCACCGGTTTGCCCGTGTCGCTGATCCGAACGCTGCTTTATGGCCTCTCCGGCCTGTTTGCCGGGCTGACCGGGGTGTGTGTGATCGGTTACACCGGCACCTCCTTCATCTCCGTTGGTGACCAATATGTGCTTCCGTCGATCATCGCAGTCGTCATCGGCGGCACTTCGCTTGCCGGCGGTGCGGGCGGATATGTCGGAACCATGGCCGGGGCGGTTGCGCTCACCATTCTGCAAAGCGTACTGATAACGCTCAACCTCGATGTATGGGCACGGCAGATCATATTCGGTGTCACGTTGCTAGCGCTGATGCTGCTTTATGGCCGCCAAAAGCAGTTGCGTGTGTGACAGATGAGCAAAGACCAAGGTTCGAATATCAGGGAAGTGGCAGCTCTCGCGGGCGTTTCGATCGCGACCGTATCGCGGGCGCTGCAGCAACCCGACAAGGTTCGCCCGGAAACTCGAAAAAAGGTTTTCGATGCCGTCCGGCAGGCGAACTTCGTTCCCAATGCGCAGGCCGCGAGCTTCCGGCGTCAATCCAACAACACCGTCATCCTTCTCGTTCGCGATATCGGCAACCCGTTTTATCTCGAAATCTACAAGGGTGTTGAGGAAGCGGCGGGCGAAGCGGGCTTCAAGGTGCTGATGGGCGATGCCCGCAACGACGAGAACCGCGTGGCGACCCACATCGATATGGTGCGCCAGAAACATGCCGACGGCCTGATCCTGATGACCGGACAGTTTCCCGCCGAGCTTCTCGAACAGGGCGACGCGCTGCCGCCGATCGTGATCGCGTCGGAAACGGTGCCTGGCCTCGCGCTGCCCACCGTCAAGGTGGACAACCGTGCCGCCTCGATGAACGCCATGCGCCACCTCATCGAGGCGGGGCATCAAAGGATCGTGCATCTGGCCGGTCCGGTTCCGGAAAGTTTGGCGCAGGAGCGTTTCGATGGTTATCGCGCGGCACTTGCCGAGGCGGGCATCGCTTATGCCGACGAACTTGTCGTGACGGGCGATTACAGCATCGAAGCCGGCCGTCAGGCGATTGGCAGCCTTCTCGAAGGCGGCATTGCCTTCACTGCGATCTTCGCATCGAGCGACCAGATGGCGATTGGCGCGATCAGTGAATTACGTGCGCGTGGCGTTTCGGTTCCGGCCGATGTCTCCGTCATCGGCTTCGACGATATCATTTTTGCCAATGCTTTCGAACCGCCGCTGACGACGGTGCGCCAGCCCCGCCAGGAAATGGGCCGCAGGGCCATGGCGCTGATGGTGGATCGCCTGAACGGAAAACGCACGGCTGAAACCATCGTGCTGGATACGGAACTGGTGGTGCGCGGCTCGGTCGCGCCCTGCCGCCCGCCGCATCGGTAGCGGCAAGACTGTGAATGCAAGGAGTGTAAGGACATGAAGACGATCAAAGGCCCGGCGATTTTCCTCGCGCAATTTGTCGGGGACAAGGCCCCCTTCGACACGCTCGACAATCTCGGCCAATGGGCGGCTTCCCTCGGTTACAAGGGCATCCAGGTGCCGACCGATCCCAAGCTCTTCGATCTTGAGAAAGCCGCTGCGTCCAAGGCCTATTGCGACGACATCAAGGGCCGGCTTTCCGAGATGGGTATCGAGATCACCGAGCTTTCGACCCATATTCAGGGCCAGCTCATCGCCGTTCACCCGGCCTATGACGAAATGTTCGACGGTTTTGCACCTGCCGAACTGCGTGGCAAACCCAGGGCGAGGCAGGAATGGGCGGTCAACCAGCTGAAATATGCGGCGAAAGCCTCGCAGCATCTTGGCCTCAAAAGCCACGCGACTTTCTCCGGGGCGCTAGCCTGGCCCTTCGTTTACCCTTGGCCGCAGCGCCCGGCGGGTCTTGTCGAACTGGCCTTTGCGGAGCTGGGTAAACGCTGGACACCTATTCTCGATGCCTTCGAGGAGAATGGCGTCGATCTCTGCTACGAGCTGCATCCGGGTGAGGACCTGCATGACGGCGTGACTTTCGAGCGCTTTCTTGACGTCACCGGCAATCATTCACGCGCCAATATCCTCTACGATCCCTCCCACTTTGTCCTTCAGGCGATGGATTATCTCGATTTCATCGACATTTACCACGAGCGCATCCGCGCCTTTCACGTCAAGGATGCCGAGTTCAATCCGACCGGCCGTTCCGGCGTTTATGGCAGCTATCAAAGCTGGGTCGACCGGCCGGGGCGGTTTCGTTCGCTGGGCGACGGGCATGTCGATTTCGGCGCGGTGTTTTCCAAGCTCACCCAATATGACTTCGACGGCTGGGCGGTGCTGGAGTGGGAATGCGCGCTGAAGCATCCGGAAGACGGCGCGCGTGAAGGCGCCGGCTTCATTGAAAACCACATCATCCGCGTGACCGAGCGGGCCTTCGACGATTTCGCCAAAAGCGGTGTCGATGATGCCGCCAACCGCCGCCTTCTCGGTCTCTGAAAGGAACATCATGTCCTCCGCAACAGCAAAATTTAACAGCCGCCGCATCCGTCTCGGCATGGTCGGTGGTGGTCAGGGCGCCTTTATTGGTGCCGTGCATCGCATCGCGGCCCGGCTGGATGACCGCTACGAACTGGTGGCCGGCGCGCTTTCTTCCGATGCTGCGCGTGCTGCCGCTTCGGCAACCCTGCTCGGCATTGCGCTTGAGCGTTCCTATGCCTCGTTCGAGGAAATGGCGGCGGCCGAGGCTGGACGCGAGGACGGTATCGAGGCGGTCGCCATCGTCACGCCGAACCATCTGCATTTCGCCCCGTCCAAGGCCTTTCTTGAAGCCGGTATCCACGTCATCTGCGACAAGCCGGTTACCGCGACGCTGGAGGAAGCGAAGGCACTGGCCGAGATCGTCAGGGCATCCGACAGCCTGTTCGTCCTGACGCATAATTACACCGGCTATGCGATGCTTCGGCAGATGCGCGAGATGATCGCTGATGGATCCATCGGCAAGCTGCGCCACGTTCAGGCCGAATATGCGCAGGACTGGCTGACCGAAGCGGTTGAAAAGACCGGTGCCAAGGGCGCGGAATGGCGCACCGACCCCAGCCGCTCTGGCGCGGGCGGGGCAATCGGCGATATCGGCACCCATGCCTTCAACGCTGCCGCCTTCGTTACGGGCGAAATCCCCGCGAGCCTTTATGCCGATCTGACCTCTTTCGTTCCGGGCCGGCAGTTGGATGACAGCGCCAATATTCTGCTGCGCTATGCAAGCGGCGCGAAAGGCATGCTCTGGGCGAGCCAGATCGCGGTCGGCAATGAAAATGCGCTGTCGCTCAGGGTCTATGGCGACAAGGGCGGGCTTGAATGGCACCACAGGGTGCCAGACGAGCTGTGGTTTACGCCTTACGGGGAGCCGAAGCGTTTGATCACCCGCAATGGTGCGGGTGCCGGTGCGGCCGCCAACCGTGTCAGCCGCGTGCCGTCAGGGCACCCGGAAGGATATCTCGAGGGTTTTGCGACGATTTACCGCGAAGCCGCAGACGCAATCATCGCAAAAAGGGAGGGAAAGACAGCTGCCGGGGAGGTGATTTACCCCGGCATAGAGGACGGCCTTGCGGGTCTCGCATTCATCGATGCGGCCGTTCGGTCCAGCCGGACCTCGTCCTGGGTCGGGATCGACATCTAGACCACTGGATATCGGGGACTGACGACGCAGGGCACAGGAGGTGGTGCCCGGCATAACCCGGCCAGAAGGCCGGGAAAGGCGTGGGCACACGTGTCGTCACATTGATCAAACGGAAAGGGAGTTACGCGTTTGAAAACGTTCAAGTCAAAATTCGCAAGCATGGCAGCCGTTGTCGCATTGGCGGCCGGCATCGCAAACCCGGTTCTGGCGCAAGACAGCAAGACGCTGCCGATTGCCGCGCAGATGTACACATTGCGTAATGCGGGAACACTTGAGGAGCAGCTTGCCATCCTCAACCGCGCGGGCGTTTCGGCCGTGGAAACGGTGGATATGCAGAAGGTCAGCGCCAGCGAACTGAACGCGCTGCTGGAAAAGCACAAGATCAAGGTCATTTCCTCGCATGTGCCGATCGACAAGCTGCGCGGCAACCTCGATGAGGTCATCACCGAGCAGAAAGCCGTCGGCAATCCGGTCGTCACCGTGCCGTTCCTGAAGCCCGAAGACCGGCCGAAGGATGCCGCAGGCTGGACCGCCTTCGGCAAGGAACTTGGCGGCTATGCCGACAAGCTTTCCGCAGCGGGCCTTTCCATGGCCTATCACAATCATGATTTTGAAATGGTCAAGTTCGACGGCAAGACGGCGCTTGAGCTGCTGCTTGATGCGGCCGGCCCCAAGCTGCAGAGCGAACTCGATGTCGCCTGGGTGGCGCGCAGCGGCAATGATCCCGCCCAGTTTCTCGGCACATTGAAGGGCAAGGTTTTTGCCATCCACGCCAAGGACAATGCACCGGCCGGCACGGCGGAAAACGAGCGCGGCTTTGCCACACTCGGCACCGGCGTTCTCGACTGGAAGGCAATTCTGCCGGCGGCCAAGCAGGCCGGCGTCAAGTGGTTCATCCTTGAACACGACCTTCCGCTCGATGCCGAAGCTGTCGTGACCAAGGGCAACGCGTTCCTCAACGAACGCCTGCCGACCCTTCAGTAATCACTGCCAGTAAAACCAGAACCGCTCCCCGGCGGCCGGTTTCGCCGGGGCGCATGAGGTTCGACAGACGCATGACCAGTTTCCGCCGCACCGCGACGGGAAGCGTTTCGTCTCGTCGTTGTTTTTCCAAGTACACATCGGAGGAGTTATCATGGCAGACAATCATTATGATGCGATTGTTGTCGGCTCGGGTATCAGTGGAGGCTGGGCCGCAAAGGAACTCACGCAAAAGGGCCTGAAGGTCCTGATGCTGGAGCGCGGCCGTAACATCGAGCACGTCACCGACTATCAGAATGCCGACAAGGAAGCCTGGGATTATCCCCACCGCAACCGCGCCACGCAGGAGATGAAGGCGAAATACCCCGTTCTCAGCCGCGATTACCTGCTGGAAGAGGCGACGCTCGGCATGTGGGCCGATGAGCAGGAAACGCCCTATGTCGAGGAAAAACGTTTCGACTGGTTCCGTGGTTATCATGTCGGCGGCCGCTCGCTGCTCTGGGGCCGCCAGACCTATCGCTGGTCGCAGACCGATTTCGAGGCCAATGCGAAAGACGGCATCGCCGTCGACTGGCCGATCCGCTATGAAGACGTCTCTCCCTGGTATGACTATGTCGAACGTTTTGCCGGCATTTCCGGCAGCCGCGAGGGGCTGGATATTCTCCCCGATGGCGAATTCCTGCCGCCCATTCCGCTCAATTTCGTGGAACAGGACGTGGCCAGCCGGCTGAAGAAGGCTTTCAAGGGCACGCGCCATCTCATCAATTCGCGCTGCGCCAACATTACGCAGGAACTTCCGGATCAGGAACGCACGCGCTGTCAGTTCCGCAACAAGTGTCGGCTGGGCTGTCCCTTCGGCGGCTATTTCAGCACGCAGGCTTCGACCCTGCCTGCGGCGGTCGCTACCGGCAATCTCACCCTTCGGCCTTTCTCCATCGTCAAGGAAATCCTCTACGACAAGGACACGAAGAAGGCGCGCGGTGTTGAGATCATCGATGCAGAAACCAACCTGACCTATGAATACACCGCCGACATCATCTTCCTCAACGCCTCGACGCTGAACTCGACCTGGGTGCTGATGAATTCGGCCACCGATGTCTGGGAAGGCGGCCTCGGCAGCAGCTCCGGTGAACTCGGCCATAACGTGATGGACCACCATTTCCGCATGGGCGCCACCGGCCAGGTGGAAGGCTTCGAGGACTTCTACTTCAAGGGTCGCCGCCCGGCGGGCTTCTACATTCCGCGTTTCCGCAACACCGACGACGACAAGCGCAAATACCTGCGCGGTTTCGGTTATCAGGGCTCCGCCAGCCGTTCGCGCTGGGAGCGGGAGATCGCCGAACTCAATATCGGTGCCGATTACAAGGAGGCGCTGACCGAGCCGGGCGGCTGGACCATCGGCATGACCGCCTTCGGCGAAATGCTGCCCTATCACGACAACCGCGTGAAGCTGGATCATGAGAAAAAGGACAAATGGGGCCTGCCGGTCCTGTCCATGAATGTCGAGATGAAGCAGAACGAACTCGACATGCGCGAAGACATGGTCAATGACGCCGTCGAGATGTTCGAGGCGGTCGGCATCAAGAATGTCAAACCCTCGCGGGGCAGTTACGCTCCCGGCATGGGCATTCACGAAATGGGAACGGCCCGTATGGGGCGCGACCCGAAAACCTCCGTCCTCAACGGCAACAACCAGGTCTGGGATGCACCCAACGTCTTTGTCACTGACGGCGCCTGCATGACCTCGGCCTCCTGCGTCAACCCGTCTCTGACCTATATGGCGCTGACGGCGCGTGCAGCTGATTTTGCCGTCTCCGAACTGAAGAAGGGGAACCTGTGATGAACAGACGCGAACTGCTGAAACTGATAGCCATCGCCACCGGCCTTCCACTGATCGGCGCGGATGTGTTGACTGCTGCGGAGAATGCCGCAAAGCCAGCCGGCGGCAGCCATGTGTTCAGCCCGGAGGATATCCGGTTTCTGGATGAGGTGGCGGAAACCATCATTCCCCGCACCTCCACGCCGGGTGCGAAGGATGCCGCTGTCGGCGCATTCATGGCGGTTTACGCGGCAGATTGTTATACCGACGAGCAGCGGGCACTTTTCCTTTCGGCGATCCCCGAAATCGAAAAGCGCAGTCAGGCCGAACACAAAAAGGCTTTTGCAGATTTGACGCCAGAACAGCGGCAGGCGTTGCTTGCCACGCTGGACAAGCAGGCGAAGGCGGAACAGACGCCGGCAAAACCGCACGCCTTCACGCTGGTCAAACAGCTGACGCTGCTCGGTTTCTTCACCTCGAAGATCGGCGCAACGGAAGTTCTCGTTTATGACGAAATTCCCGGCGGTTTCGAAGACCGCGTTCCCTACAAGAAGGGCACGCCCGCGTGGGGCACGACCTGAACAGAGCAACCTCCGGCCCGTCCGCTTTTACGGGCGGGCCGTATTTATGCGGCAAGACAAGGATGACACGATGCGCAATACAATAATCATCGCGGCGGCAATGCTGACCGCTAGCGCCATTCCCGCGCTCTCGGAGGGCGATGCTGCCAAGGGAGAGGCAGTCTTCAAGCGCTGTTCCGCCTGCCACGCCATTGGCGAGGGCGCGAAAAACCGGGTTGGCCCGCAGCTTAACGGCATCATTGGCCGCGCAGCGGGCGGCGTGCCCGACTATAATTATTCGAGCGCGATGAAAAAAGCGGGCGAGGACGGTCTCGTCTGGACACCGGAAGAATTGCGGGATTTCCTCAGCGCGCCGAAAAAGAAAATACCCGGAAACAAGATGGCGCTGGCCGGCATCAGCAAGCCGGAGGATCTGGACAATCTCATCGCCTATATCGAAAGCGCGGCTTCGAAGCCGGTTGAGTGAGGGCGGCGGGACTACCCGCTCGAGGCGCGGCTCTTGGCGAAGGCCAGACGCATGGCGGCAGGCCCCTGCGCGCTATACCTGGCTGGCTTCGCCTTCCGCCAGCTGGGCAAGGCCCGGCAGATTGCAGACGAGAAGCTTCTGCCGTCCTCCCTGCACCAACCCCTTGGTTTCCCAGCTGCTGAGAATGCGCGAGACCGTGTGCAGCGTCGTGCCGGTCATCTCGGCGATATCCTGCCGCGAGATCGGGAAATCGATACGGATGCCGTCTTCCTCCTTGCGTCCGGCCTGCTGCGAAAGGCGCAGCACGGCATGAGCCACCCGGCGCTCCACTTCCTGCGTCGACATTTCGCGGATGCGCGTATGGGCTTCCTCGAGACGCTGGCCGATGGTCTGCATGGCGGAGACGGCAAGATGCGGGTTCTGTTCGACGAATTGCGGCCAGAGGTCCGTTTGCCACGACAGGATCACGCTTTCGGCAGCCGTGGTGGCTGTGCCGGGATAATCGGACCGTTGCAGTGCTCTTGCGAAACCGAAGAGATCACCGGGATGCACCATGCGCACGATGATCTGCTGGCCATCATGGGTCACCTGGGTCACCTTCAGGCGGCCGTGGATGAGCAGGAAGAAATGCGTGGCCGATTGGCCCTGCTCGAAAATGGCTTCGCCCGGCGGCACCAGCCGGGATGTGGCGTGGGTCAGCAGTCCGTCCAGCTCATCGTCGGCCATCTTGGCAAACAAGGCCAGCGACCGGATGACGCTTCGGTCAATCTTCACTTGCACCCTCTCCGGTGATCGGACGATCCTCAAGGTGATTGCATCGGCAATCGAGGAACGGCCTTTTCTGTATTGTCAGCATACAGCACTATCACCGGCGGCAGAAGATCAAATGATATGAATCAAGCACTTGTTTTAATTGATGATTGTCAAGAAAACAGGGTAGTGGCGCGAAGCTTTTCGAGAAGCGGCGCGTACCAGCGTGTGTCTCTCACGAGCCTGAACCCGAGATTATCAGGCGGCACGCCGACGGCGCATCCGCCGCTTTTCGGGTTTTTGACGAAGGCGCTCATCGCCGCCCGGTGTTTTCCCGAGGCGACGGGGATGCCGCAGGAGGCGACGCTATCGATCGCCTCACCATTCTTGCCGAGCGTCACACGGTGGCTGCAGCTCGAGGTCCATTCCCAGACATTGCCACCGAAATCGGCTAGGCCATATTCGTTTTCGCCGAAGCTGCCATAGGATTGTGGAACGGGATTGCCAGAGGCCTTGCGACTGGTCTGCCGCTCATAATCGGCCAGCCAGCGTAAAGCCGGGTTTTCACTGTCCGCGGCGACACCGAGTGTCTCGTCCGAGAAAAGCGACCCGGCGGCAAAGGCGAGTTCAGCGTCGCTCGGCAGGCGCCAGACAGCGCCTGTCCGCTCACTTAGCCACTTTGCATAGGCGCGGGCGTCGTCCTGGCTGATGCCGGTTGCCGGTATTTCGCCGCCGACCGGAGCCGCAAAGCCGGGTTCCGGCTTCTGGCAGCCGCCTTCCGCCACGCAGCGCGCATAATCCGCGCTCGACACCTGATATTTCATGATCGTCAGATTTTGCCGCATCGCCACGTCGACCATCGGTCCATCGACGGCATAACCATTGCGGAAATATTCGCCCTCCGCCCGGTATGTGAAATGTCCGGCGGGCACGGTGACGACATGCGGTGCCGTCATGGCCGCGCGGTCATCAGCGCCGCTGCGGATGATCCCGGACTGGAAACCGATGGCCGTTGCCAGCAGCGTTGCAATCGAGAACGGCAAAAGAAGCGAGACGGCATTTGGGAAGTGGCTGTTGCCGGGAATGCCCATGGGAACCTGCCTGCGTCGAGAAGACGCCAAAGTTCGGGCCTGCCTTCAGGCCGCGGAGAGCAGAAGGGGGGAGCGCGCCGCGACCGTTGTCGGCGGCGCGCTTCCGTCTGTGTCAGATGCTCGAGGGGGCGAGCACCGCCTGCATCAGGGTGTTGTTCCATTCACCCGTCACCTTGAAGTGGGCTGCCGCACCCAGTTCGAAAGCTTCGATGAGGTTGTGGTTGACATAAGCGTAGATGCCGGGCTGTTCGAAGGTATAGAAGGCCGCGCCCGCCGTACCGCCGGGAATGAACCAGGTTTCCTGGTCGAGATCCGGCGGGTTGCGGAACTTGCCCGTCGCCCAGACATAATCGCCATGGCCACCGATGAGGTGCGGACGGGTATCGCGGTTCGCCTGCGAATGGACGATCAGCACCTTCTCGCCAACGGCCGCCTGAAGGGCATGTTCCCCCGTCAGGGCGCCGACTGCGCCGTTGAAGACGATATGGGTCGGCGTCAGCTTGCGCATCACCTCCAGCGTGTCGGCCATGCCGTCGCCGGCGCTTTCATATTTCTTGAAATTGCCGTTCTCGTCGCGCGGGATGTAGAAGTCCTGCTCGCCGACATAATAGACCTTGTCATAAACAAGCTCCTTGCCGTGGCCGTCCGTCAGGCCCTCACGCGGCAGCACCATGATCGCGCCATTCATGCCCGAGGTAACATGCCACGGCACCATGCCGGGAGGTGCGCAGTGATAGACGAAGACGCCGGCCTTGGTGGCCTTGAAGCGCAGGATCGCCTTTTCACCGGGGTTGACGATGGTGAGCCCGCCGCCGCCGAGCGCGCCGGTGGCCGAGTGGAAATCGATATTGTGCTGCAGCTCGTTGGTATCGGGGTTGATGAGGGTCAGCTCGACATAGTCGTCCTGATGCACCACCATCAACGGGCCGGGAACCGAGCCGTTGAAGGTCATGGCGTGGACCTCGGTGCCCTTGTCGTCGAGTATCATCTTCTGCTCTTTGATCGTGAGCGTGAACTCGACGATCTTCGGTCCGCCTTCGGCTTTCTGCGTGTGGGCGTGCACGAAGGGCGGTTTGACGAGGTCAACCTTTACGCGAGGTAGCGCTGCAATCTCCGCGCTCGTCAATGGCTTTGCCGCGGCCTTCTTTTCCTCTGCCGCGCCCGCTGCCGATGGCATGATGACGGGAGCTATAGCCCCTGCAAATGCTGCGCCTGCGAGAATATTACGCCGTGTGATGTGGAAGGTTTCCGTCATCATTTTTCTCCTATCCCTCTTGGGGCAGAGCATGTTTCGCTCTGTCACAGCATTTGTAGCGGAGGGACGGAAATACAATTTGAGATGGAGCAAACTTCGCTTCCGGCACCCTGCGACATTTTGGCAGGCGGCTGAAGGCTGCTGCGGAGGCGTCACACCGCCTCTTTGCCTGTTCGCAAAGAAGCCGGACGGGCTTGGGTCTAGACATATGTCAAGACCAAACCAGGAGCATTATAATGAGTGGCAGCGAAACCGTTCTCACCGAAGGGCGCAGCCGGCCAAAGGGCGGCATTCCAAGAGGGCTGGCGCGCACCGGCCCGGTTATCTTTTCTTACGGCTTCCGGCCGTTTTTCCTCGGTGGCGCCATCTGGGCCATCGTGGCGATGGTGTTGTGGATCGCAGCCCTTTCCGGCTTCATCGACATTGGCGGGGACTATAGTGCGCCGAACTGGCATGCCCATGAGATGCTGTTCGGTTTCGCTTCGGCGGTGCTGGCCGGTTTTCTTTTGACGGCTGTGCCGAACTGGACGGGGCGACTGCCGGTATCGGGCAAACCGCTGGTCTGGCTGTTTGCGCTCTGGTGTGCTGGCCGGCTTTTCCTGCTTGTGCCGGACACGGTGGGCGTGGTCACCGCCGCAGCCGTGGACGGGCTTTTCCTGCCGGGGCTTCTCACGATCTGCGCGCGTGAGGTCATTGCCGGGCGCAAATGGAAAGACCTGAAGGTGCTGGGCGGGCTGCTGGCGCTTTCCATCGCCAATATCATTTTCCATGTGGCGGCGATCGAAGGCGACCTCAGCCAGATCGCGACCCGCCTCGCGGTCTCGGCCTATACCGTGCTTGTCATTATCGTCGGCGGCCGCATCGTGCCGAGTTTCACCCGCAACTGGCTGAACCGGTTCGGCCGCACGGATTTTCCCGTGCCCTATAACGGCTTCGATACAGCCGCTATCCTGACCGGTATCGCGGCGCTGGCCGTCTGGACAATAGAACCCGAGAGCATCGTGGCAGTGCCAACGGCGCTTCTGGCCGCGTTCATGCATGCGGTGCGCCTGATCCGCTGGCGTGGCTGGACGACATGGCCGGAGCAGGTGCTGGTGGTGCTGCATGTAGCCTATGCCTTCATTCCCGTCGGTTTCATCACCATTGCGCTGGCGGCGCTTGACGTGATGGACACGCGCTCCGTCCTGCATGTCTTCACCGTCGGCGTTATCGGCTGCATGATGCTTGCGGTGATGACGAGAGCGAGCCTTGGCCATACTGGACGCAAGCTCGCGGCCAGCAGGGTCACTATTGCCGCTTATGTGGCGCTGATCGCCTGTGCGCTCTTGAGACCTGCGGCCGAGTTCTTCCCCGGCGCGATGATGCATCTTTATGCCTGCTCGGCGTTTCTCTGGGTCGTGGGCTTCGGTCTTTTCTGCATCGAATACGGACCTATCCTGATGCGCGAGCGCAAACCGCTGAAAGCCTAGAAGGCTTGCGTGCGATACTGCCAAAAATGAAACGCCCCGGAGGTAATTTCCGGGGCGTTTCGGTTTCGGGGATTTGATATCTGGCTTAATGCGCGCCGGCGCCGGCGCGGATGAAGATGCGAAACGCCGTGCGCGCCTCGTCGAAATTGCCGGCCCATTGATGACCCCGGGCCAGAAGCTCCGGGTAAAGAAAGGTCGGCTCCTGCGGCATCAGCACGAAGATCACGGCGCCCGGCGGAAGACGGTCGAGCGCTGTAAGCGTACGGCTCGCCTGGCCTTTGGCCGTCTCGTCGCTGAGGTCGAGATAGATGACCGGGTCCGGCCATATCTGCGGCTCCTCGGCATTGCCCGCAAGCGCCGGCGAAACGGAAATCTGTTCGGTTTCAGTGGATTGCGGCGTGAACAGCACTTCCCAGTCGCCACCGCCGATTTCCCTGACCTGATGGTCGAAACCGCGCTCGGCCATCACCTTGAACAGCGGAACGGGGCGGAAGGTGGCGTATAAGCGCAGCGCCTCACCGGGAGCAAGCCCGGCCACGGCTTCCATGATGGCCGGAAAAGGCTCGCCGCCGCTCAGTAAAAGCGGCCGGACATCGAGTTCCCTGATCATTTCCGTCATTGCATCACCTCATCTGTCGGCTGGCGGCGGCATGGGCCGTCCGCCAGAGGTCTTTTCACCACATCGCCGGGGCAGGGGTCAATGTTCGGATCCGCAGCAGCATTCGCAGCCGGACATATCGTCCTCGGAACCTTCGGCCTGTTCTTCCAGCCGGCCGATATCGAGACGCCAGACTTCAGGGCCCTGTTCGAGATATTCCCAGCCGAACTGGCCGGGGAAATTGGTGGCCAGCTGGTAAAGCAGCGGACGGGGATCGTGATCACTGGTGATCTGCAGCGATTGCCCCTCGGTCAACGCGCCGAGCGCACCGAAAATGCGCGGATGGCGCTCGCGATGCGGAATGATGCGCACATCGATATTGGTTGCGGATTGGGCTTCGGACATAGGCTGGCTCCATGGCCGCGAATACTGAAATGTCCGGCAGTGCGGCCGGCCGGCGGACTGGAAAAACCTATCCGCCGTGCCGTTGGGAGACATTGTCGCCGCGCAAACAAACCTGAGATTCGTCAGGTGCGTCTGCGCGACATGCTTCAGCCCGCAAGGCTGCGATAGATCGCCGGCAGCGCCGCTGGCAGCTTGGCGATCCTGCTGACGATGGCATAACCGTTCTGGCCGAACATGGCCGGAATATAGGATTGCGCCTTGCTGTCGACCGTTACGCCGAAGACGCTGACGCCCGAACGTCGCGCCTC
Organism: Agrobacterium tumefaciens; assembly: GCF_005221385.1. Taxonomy (NCBI): domain Bacteria; kingdom Pseudomonadati; phylum Pseudomonadota; class Alphaproteobacteria; order Hyphomicrobiales; family Rhizobiaceae; genus Agrobacterium; species Agrobacterium tumefaciens. Next base: position 1,611,879 of record NZ_CP039904.1, read on the forward strand.
GGAAACCGCACGACGGCTATCCTCTATGGCGAAGCGGCCCTCATAATGATCGACATCGTTCGGCTTACCATCCGTCAGCAACAGAAGCAGCTTGCGGCGCTCCGGCCTCTCATGCAGCTTGGCGCTGGCGTGGCGGATGGCGGGGCCGATGCGGGTGTAGAAACCGGGCTTCAGCGCCGCGATGCGACGCTCGACAGTGTGGCCCATCGGCTCATCGAAATCCTTCACCGTCTCCACCCGCACCCAGGAACGGCGGCGGGAGGTGAAGGTCAGGATGGAGTGACTGTCGCCGCAGGCGGAAAGCCCGTGGGCAAGCACCAGCAGGGCTTCCTTCTCCACATCGAGCACCCGGCGATTGTCGAACCAGGCATCGGTCGATAGCGACACGTCGACAAGAATAGTCACGGCAAGATCATGCGCCTGCGGGCGGCTTGCCATATGAATGCGGTCGCTGCCCTGTCCTCCGGCGGCGATATCGCTTCTGGCGCGAACCACGGCGTCAAGATCGAGATCATTGCCGTCAAGCTGGGCGCGCAGCATTTCGTGGCGTGGCCGCAGCACCTCGAATTGCCGCCTGACCCGGCGGATAAGGCTTTTGGTATCCGGGTCGGGTTCCGGTGCCGTTTCGGCGTCCTTCGCCGGACCGGCGATGACCCGGCAATGGTCGGCGAGATAGGTACCGCTGCGATAATCCCATTCGGGATAGGTCAGCTCCGCTGTCAGCGGGGTATGTTTCAGTGCTTCAGGAGGCAGGTCGAGATCGAAGCGGAAGCGGGCGGAAGGCCGTCCCTTTCTTTCACCCAGCGTCATATCGTCAAGCTCGTCGGCCGCACTGCCGTCGGCATCGTCGCTATCGTCACCCGGACGGTCGACATTGACCATCTCGGCCATGGCGAGGATTTTTTCGAAACGGTTGAGGATGAAGGGGCTGCGTTCGGTCTGGCGGTTCTCGGCCTTTTCGCGCACGGCGATATGGCGGGCCGCTTCCGCGCCCTGCGGCGCGGCGCCCGCTGCCGGCTGGTCTTCGCTCTGCCTGGCCTCGGATGTTTCGCGCAGCAGCGTGTCCGGCCACAGCGGCACCGGCAACATCGGCAGGTAGCGCGGGGGCGCCTTGACCGGAAAGCCGGCGGGTGGCGCATGGCCGTCGATCCCTGCCGCATCGGCCAGCATGGAAAGCACCCGTTGCTCCACCTGCTGTTCCGCCTGTGGCAACGGCCGCTTCTGCCGCACCGCGAGCATGGCGGCGCATAGCCGGCGATAGCGGGTCTTCAAGCCGGGAAAAGCACGGGTTACGGTGTCGGCAAGTTCTGCGGCGCGGTCGAGCCGGGCAAGATCGTTGCGCAGCGGATCGGCAGCTACGACCGGTTCAAGCGGCATCAGCGCCATGGCGGCAGCGAGCCAGAGATAAAGATCGCGGTTGAGGCGGCGGTCGGGAAACAGATCCAGCACCGGCGGCAGCATCAGCGTGGCGTGATCGCGCCCGGGCTGGGCAAGCTTTTCTTCGCCGAGACCCATGCGCTGGCGAAGCCTCAGCCGGTGTGTGGAGGTGCGGGCGCGGGCAGGGGCGATCTGCACCGCATGTTCACCGCCAAAACCCCGGAAACAGATGGCCAGTACGGCCTGCATATCTTCCAGTTTCACGGCATGATCCGGGAAGCGCAACCATGTGCCGGTTTCGCCGATCAGCCTGTGCCAGGCGCGGCCGACGGTTTCTTCCAGTTCCAGAAAGTCCAGCATGGTTTATCCTCATGGCATCGGACCGGACTGCGCGGGGCCGCGCAATCCGGTGTGGATATCAAAGCGCCTATCGAATGATCGCATCCGCGACTTCATGCAGCGCGGCTTTCACATCAGGCTCGTCGGTCAGCGGTTCGATCATGGTTGCGCGCACGGCCTGGCGGGCGGGAAGGCCGGTATCGATGAGGCTGGCGCAATAAACGAGCAGCCGGGTGGAAACGCCTTCTTCCAGATCGTGGCCCTTCAGGCCGCGCAGCCGGTGGGCAAGATCGACAAGCGGCTCGACATCGCGCGCATCCAGCCCGCTTTCATGGGAGACGACGGCGATTTCCTGTTCCTTGGGCAGAAAGTCGAATTCGATGGCGACGAAGCGCTGGCGGGTGCTGGGTTTCAGGCTCTTTAAAAGGTTCTGATAGCCGGGATTGTAGGACACGACGAGCATGAAGCCCGAGGGTGCTTCCAGCACTTCGCCGGTGCGCTCCAGCGGCAGGATGCGGCGGTCGTCGGTGAGCGGATGCAGCACAACCGCCACATCCTTGCGCGCCTCGACGATCTCGTCGAGGTAACATATGCCGCCCTGGCGCACGGATCGCGTCAGCGGGCCGTCCATCCACATGGTTTCGCCGCCTTTCAGCAGGTAACGACCGGTCAGGTCGGCGGCGGCAAGATCGTCGTGGCACGAAACGGTGGAAAGCGGCAGGCCGAGTTTCGCCGCCATATGGCTGACGAAACGGGTCTTGCCGCAACCGGTCGGGCCTTTCAGCAGAAGCGGCAATTGCCGCACCCAGGCGCTTTCAAACAGTGTGCATTCATTGCCGAGCGGTCTGTAAAAAGGCGCGTCCGGTTGCGGCTGCGGCGCGGGACGGAAAATCGTGTTCATGGTCATCTCCATGGTTGGTGGCAATGAACCGGCTCTCCGGGGGAAAAGGAGAGCCGGTTCGTTTCTCATTCGGCGGGCTGCACGAGGCGGGCAACGTCGCCCTGTTTCTGCTTGCCCGGTACCAGGATTGCCCAGATGAACATGACCGCCGAAATGAGAACCGCGAAACCGGAACCGAGACGGATCCAGTAGAAGATCGCCAGCTGGTCCTGCACATCCATGAAGCTTTCGCCCATGACCCGCTGCAGCTGGATCTGCACCACGCCGGCGAATGTCAGCGCAAAGGTCATGACCGACATGGCCGTGCACATGACCCAGAAGCTCGTCATCGAAAGCCACTGGTTGTAAGGCGCACGCTTCTTCATTTCCGGGATGGCATAGGCCATCATAGCAAGGTTCAGCATCACATAGGCGCCGAAGAAGGCGAGATGCCCGTGGGCGGCGGTAAGCTGCGTGCCGTGGGTGTAATAGTTCACCGACGACAGCGTGTGCAGGAAACCCCAGACGCCGGCGCCGAAGAAGGCCATGACCGAGCAGCCGATCGACCATAACAGCGCAGCGCGGTTCTCATGTTTGCGGCCGGCCTTCCAGGTCATGACGAAGGTGAAGATGACCATGGTGAAGAAGGGGGCCACTTCCAGCGTGGAGAACAGCGAACCGATCCACTGCCAGTAACCCGGCGCGCCGATCCAGTAATAATGGTGGCCGGTGCCGAGAATGCCCGAGAAGAGGGCGAGGCCGACGATGACATAGAGCCATTTTTCCACCACTTCGCGGTCGATGCCATTGAGTTTGATCATCAGGAAGGCGAGGATCGACGCCATGATCAATTCCCACACGCCTTCCACCCACAGATGGATCACGTACCACCAGTACATCTTGTCGAGCGCGAGGTTCATGGGGTTGTAGAAGGCGAAGAGGAAGAAGATCGCCAGACCCCAGAGACCGAAGAGCAGGATGTTGATGACGGTGGTCTTGCGGCCCTTCAGCGCTGTCATGGTGATATTGAACAGGAACATCAGCACCACAAGGACGATGCCGACCTTGATGGCGAAGGGCTGTTCGAGGAATTCGCGGCCTTCATGGATGCGGAACATATAGCCGACCACGGCAACCGCGGCGGCCACCAGGAAGATCCAGAACTGCGCGATGGCGAGCTTGGGGCTGTAAAGCTCGGTTTCCGTCTCTTCCGGCAGAAGATAGAAGGTCGAGCCCATGAAGCCCATCAGCAGCCACACGACCAGCGCATTGGTGTGGATCATACGCACGATGTTGAAGGGCAGAAGCTCGGAAAGCGTATTGGGCAGCACGTAGATCGTCGCGGCGACGACGCCGAACAGGATCTGCGCCACGAACAGCCCGATTGCGCCGTAAAAATACAGCATGGCGACTTTTTGCGTCTGGTATTTCATCTTGTCATCTCCTTGCCGTCAACCTCAACCCGCATCGTTCGGCGGCCAGTTCTGCGTCTTGATCCGGCTCGTCCATTCGAGGAAGTCGACGAGATCATCGAGTTCCTGTTCGGTGAGATTGAATTGAGGCATCTGGCGCCGGCCTTCGATGCCGGTGGGCTGGGCGGCCATCCACGCCTTGATGGAATCGCGGGCCGTTTCCTTGTCTTCCACGCCGCCATAACGCTTCCAGACATTGCCGAGTTCGGGCGCGAAATAGGCACCTTCGCCGAGCAGCGTGTGACAGTTGATGCAGGAGTTTTTCTCCCACACGTGCTTGCCGCGCGCGACGCTTTCCGTCAGCGTGCTTTCATCCGTCGAGGTGGTGCGCATGTAATAATGACTATGGGCCGTCAGCCCGACGAATATGGCGAAGAAGAAGATGGAGCCGCCGTAAAAGACGTTTCGCGCTCCTGTTTTGGTCAGGCGTTCTGCCATGCCAATGGTCCTTTCCATCCGGAAGACCGCTTATGCGGACTGGCTTGATCGAACCCTCTTGCCGGGATTTGCCAGCAGGCTGGCGGAATGCGGTGGGGTCTGAAGCCTTTCTAGCCGCTGGCCGCCGGCGTTCTTTGCCATTTGGCAAACAAGCGGCGAGGTGGTGTGATCCGCCTTTTCAGAGCGACAAAATGCCCTGCAGGAACACCCGCAAAAGGGCTGCGGCGGCAAAGATGGCGGGCCATGCCAGAAGCGCTGTGCGTAGCAGGCCGCGCTCTTCGCGAAAGCCGAGAAAGTCGTCGATGACGCGTCTGGATTTCATAAGTGCGAAAAGCAGCATCAGGCAGGCGGCGGCAACCGGCGGCAGAAGCGCCGCCTTCCATGATGTGACGACGGCCGTGCCGGCGAGAACGAGAATGGCAAGCACTGCAAAACTTCTTGCAAGCTGGTGGGAGGTGCGTTGGATCATGATTGTCAAACCAGATAAATAACGGGAAAGATGACGATCCAGACCAGATCGATGACATGCCACAGCGTCGTCACAAGCGTGACGTTCTCGTTTTTCGGGAAGACTGCGATGATGAACAGCAGCACGGCCACGAAGATGACATGCAGCAGGTGGAAGCCGGTGAGCAGGAAATAAAGCTCGAAGAACGAGCCATAGGCGGGATCGGACGCGAAGGCGATTTCGGTGGAATATTCATAGAGTTTTACGCCGACGAAAGCGAAGCCCAGCAGGCCGGCAAGCACAAGTGCCCGCCTTTTGCCCGGCAGCGCGGTGTGGCGGCTGGCCGCAACGGCCGCCTGCCAGCCGCTCGCCAGCAAAATCAGCGTATTGAGACCGGCAAGCTGCGGCTGCAGATGTTGGCGGCCGGCGGCAAATCCCTCAGCATCGAGGGCGAAAGCGATGATGAACGCCCCGGTGAGCGCGCCGAAGGCGGCAAGTTCGCTCCAGACCAGAATCCACAGGAGCAGGTTTCCGCTTTCCTCTTCCGTATTTGTCGCCATGGCCTTGTCCGTAATTGTAAAACAGCAAGCCACGCTTAGGCGTCCTCAAACCCCGCTTCTTTGCGGTCGGTCAAAGAAGGGAGCGCACAAAGCCCTATTGTCATGACAAAGCGCAACTCTGGAAAATGGAGCTTCCCATGAACGACGCACAGGTCGGGCTGATTGTCGCAACCCCTGTTATCATTGGCTTTGCGGTGCTGTTGTACCGTATGGGAGTGGTGCAGCGCATGGGCGCGGTTTCCGCCGTGCTTGCCTCCGTGGCCATTGCGTCGGTGCTGTTCCTGAACCAGTGAGAAGACAGTCGCATGCTTGAACTTGTCGCCGCTCTTTCGCTTTTCGTGGCGCTGCATTCCATTCCCGCCATACCTGCCGTGCGCGGCCGGCTGATCGCGGCCATCGGCAGGCCCGCTTATTTCGGGGCTTATTCCGTCGTCTCGCTTCTGACGTTGGGCTGGGTATTTTATGCCGCGCTGTCGGTCGATTATATTCCGCTCTGGGATGTCGTGCCCTGGCAGGCGCATGTCACCTTTGTGGCAGCGCCGATTGGCCTGTTTTTCGTGCTGGCCGGCCTCCTCAGCGTCAATCCGCTCTCCATTTCCGTGCGGCAGGGGCAAGAGCCCGGTGCGATCGTGCGCATCACCCGCCATCCGGTGCTCGTCGGTTTCCTGTTCTGGTCGCTCGGCCATGTCGTGCCGAATGGCGACCTGCGTTCCGTCATCCTGTTCGGCGGCTTTGCGCTGTTTTCGCTTGGTGGGATGGCGATGACGGAAAAACGCGCGCGGAAAAGACTGGGGAATGCGTGGAACGTGGTGGCTGCCGGAAGCGCTACGGTTCCCTTCGCGGCGATCCTTTCCGGCAAAAACCGCATCGCCGTGGATGGGCCGATGTTGCTTGCCGCGGCGCTGACAGGGTTGACGGTCTGGTGGCTGCTGGCCGGCGGCCATGTCATGCTCTTCGGCGCGGACCCCATGGCATATCTCTGATCGCTTAGGGCGCCTTCACCATATGCGGTTGCCATATCGGTGCCTGCGGCGCGGAAGCGATGCCGAGCTGATCGATGGCGCGGGCGGCGAGTTGGTCGACAATATCGTCGACGCTTTGCGGCCTGTTGTAAAAGGCCGGCACCGGCGGCATGACGATCGCGCCAGCCTCCGTGACCGTGCACATGTTGCGCAGATGGATGAGATGCAGCGGCGTCTCGCGCGTCATCAGCACGAGTTTCCGCCGTTCCTTCAGATGCACATCGGCGGCGCGGGTAAGGAGATTGTCCGAAAGCCCGGTTGCGATGGCCGCAAGGGTACGCATGGAGCAGGGGGCGACGATCATGCCGGCCGTTGGGAAAGAGCCGCTGGCAATCGCCGCGCCGATATCATCGACAGCATGATTGACGCTGGCGAGCGAAAACATCCGTCCCATGGCTTCCGCACCTTCCTCATGCAGCACGGTGCGTCTGGCAGATTGCGACAGGACGAGATGGATTTCGACACTTTTTATCGCCGCGAGTCGTTCGACGATGCGCAGCGCAATGCCGGCACCCGATGCGCCGGTGACGCCGACCACAACGCGGCAAGGGGTCATGGCCATTCTCCAAGGCCGAGGTCACGCCACATCAGATCCACCTTGGCGACGACGTCTGGCGTCATGGAGAGCACACGGCCCCATTCGCGCTCCGTCTCCGGCGAAAGCTTGCGGGTGGCGTCCAGCCCCATCTTGCCGCCAAGGCCGGCTTTCGGTGAGGCGAAGTCGAGATAATCGATCGGCGTATCATCGATGATCGTTGTATCGCGCGAGGCATCGAAACGGGTGGAGAGCGCCCAGATGACATCCGCCCAGTTGCGCACATCAATATCGGGATCGACCAGAATGATGAGCTTCACATAGCTGAACTGCGGTAACATCGACCACAAGCCCATCATCACCCGCTTTGCCTGGCCGGGATAACGCTTGTCGATGGAGGCGACCATGACGCGGTAGGAACAGGCCTCCGGCGGCATCCACAGCTCCACGATTTCCGCAAACTGCTTTTTCACGAGCGGCAGGAAAATCTCGAGCATGGCTTCGCCGAGAACCGAGGGCTCATCCGGCGGCCGGCCGGTATAGGTGGAAAGATAGATCGGGTCGCGGCGCATGGTGATGGCCGACAGCGTCATGACCGGAAAGGATTCGACCGAATTATAATAGCCGGTATGATCGCCATAGGGCCCTTCGAGCGCCGTTTCCGTTGCTGAGACGGTGCCTTCCAGCACGATCTCGGCATTGGCGGGTACCGGCATCGGCACGGTCAAGGCTCTGGCGATGCGGCTTTTCGAGCCGCGCAGCAGGCCGGAAAAACCAAGCTCGCTGATATGTTCGGGAAGCGGCATGACGGCGGAAAGAATAGTGGCGGGATCAGCGCCGATGGCGACGGTGACGGGCATATCCAGCCCGCGCGCCTGCCACTGGCGGTGGTGATGCGCGCCGCCGCGATGCGCCAACCAGCGCATGATCACCCTGTCGGGCGCAAGCACCTGCATGCGATAGATGCCGACATTGATATCGTCGGGGTCATCAGGCGAACGGGTGATGACCAGCGGCCAGGTGATGAGCGGGGCCGGCTCGCCCGGCCAGCACCATTGCACCGGCAGGCGGGCAAGATCGATGGCATCACCTGTCAGTACCTTTTCCTGCACCGGCGCGCGCGAGACGTTGCGTGGCCGCATGGAAAGGGCTGCTCGCAGCAGGGGCAGCTTACCCCATGCCTCGGCCATGGATTTGGGCGGGCGCGGCTCGCGCAATTCGGCGAGCTTTTGTCCAAGCGCGGGCAGGCCGCCCGCTTCCAGCCCCAGACCCCATTCGATCCGCTGCCGCGTGCCGAAGAGATTGGCAAGCAGCGGCATGTCCCGCACCTTGCCCTCATGGTCGACGGGTTGCTCGAACAGCAACGCCGGCCCACCATCGGCGAGCACGCGGCGGTGGATTTCGGTGATTTCGTGCACCAGCGAGACCGGCTGGCGGATTCGCCGCAGTTGCCCGCGTTCTTCCAGCAGCCGGACGAAACCGCGCAGATCGGCTGCGCGGGTGGGCTTCACCTCTGTCTTTGTGTCTGTCGGTTCGTCTCTCATGCCGTCTGTTTGCAGGCGGTAGTGCGGCATGTCCTTGCGCTGCCGCAAATGCGGCTTCAGTGCGAACGAAGATAGTCGGCGAGAACGAGGGCGTGGTTGTGTTCGGTATCATGGGCGGCATAAAGCAGTGTGACGCGGCCATTCGCCATCAGCTCCTTCATGCGCGCCACGGCATCGGGATTGGCCGCCAGCTCCTCATGATAGTGTTGGGTGAATTCCGCAAAGCGCGACGGCATGTGCGAGAAATTCTTGCGCAATTCGTTGCTGGGAGCGATTTCCTTCATCCACAGGGAAAGTTGTGCGGTTTCCTTGCGCATGCCACGTGGCCACAGCCGATCCACCAGAATGCGTGCGCCGTCATCATCGCTGGCGGCATCGTAAATCCGTTTGATCCTTACATCGGACATTGGCGGCCTCCTTCGCTTCGCAAGTGAATGATTTATAGCGGCTTTTGTGACGCCGCACCCGAAAATCTCTCTGTCTTTGCGTTCGCTCAAACCTGTGCTGGCGCGCTGCGGTTAGGTTTCTGCCCACAACTGACCTGACAGGACCATCCATGAGACCTTTGCCCGCCGCCATCGCCCGCCCCATGAATTTTCTGCCCCTTGCCGTGGTGCAGCGAGCGACGGCGGCGATGCTGGCGCAGATCATGAAACGGCACCCTGATCTGTTTGCACGGCTCGGTGAGCATAGCGGCAAACGCTATGCTTTTCTGCCCGTCGATCTGCCCTTCGCCTTCATGGTCGAACCGGCTTATCCCGCCATCACCGTCAGCCGCAAGGGCCGTCTGCCGAGGGTGGATGCGGCGGTCGAAGGGCCGCTTTTCATGCTGCTTGCGCTGATGGAGGGGCGGCAGGATGCCGATGCGCTGTTCTTTTCGCGTGACCTGAGCGTGACGGGCGACATGGAGGCGATGCTGGCGCTGCGCAATGCGCTTGACGATAGCGGCATCGATCTGCCGCGTGACCTCGGTGCATTTGCCGGGCCTTTCGCGCCGGTGGTAACGGGGCTTGCGAACCGCCTGCGCGGCCATGTTCTATCCGAAACACGGGGAGGTGAGGCATGGAACTGATCTGTCCTGCCGGAACGCCCGCCGCCTTCCGCGAGGCCGTGGATGCCGGGGCAGACGCCGTCTATTGCGGCTTTCGCGATGAAACCAATGCCCGCAATTTTCCCGGCCTCAATTTTTCCCGCGAAGAGCTTGCCGAGGCCATCGCTTATGCGAAGAAGCGCGGCGTCCAGACCTTCGTGGCGCTTAACACCTTCATGCGTGCCGGCAGTGAGGATATCTGGTATCGCGGCGCGGCCGATGCCGTGAAGGCGGGGGCGGATGCGCTTATCCTTGCCGATTTCGGCCTGATGGCGCATGTGGCGGAAAACCATCCGCAGCAGCGCATCCACGTCTCAGTACAGGCCTCCGCCTCCAATGCCGATGCGGTAAATTTCCTCGTTGATGCCTTCGGCGCGAAACGTGTGGTGTTGCCGCGCACGCTGACCATTCCCGACATCGCCCGGCTGGCGCGGCAAATCCGCTGTGAAATCGAAATCTTCGTGTTCGGCGGGCTCTGCGTCATGGCGGAGGGGCGCTGCTCACTGTCCTCCTATGCGACAGGCAAATCACCCAACATGAACGGCGTCTGCTCGCCGGCAAGCCATGTGCGTTACCGGCAGGATGGGCGGGAGCTGGTGTCGGAACTCGGCGATTACACCATCAACCGCTTTCCCGCCGGGGAAGCGGCGGGTTACCCCACGCTATGCAAGGGCCGTTTCGAGATTGCCGATGACAGGTCCTATGCCTTCGAGGATCCGGTCTCGCTTGATGTGATGGACCAGATCGATGCCTTGCGCGAAGCGGGGGTCAGCGCGCTGAAGATCGAAGGCCGCCAGCGCGGCAAGGCCTATGTGGCGGAAGTGGTTTCCACCCTGCACCGGGCGCTGGCCGCCAGCGCCGAAGAACGGGGACGGCTGCTGTCGCGCCTGCGGCTCTTAAGCGAAGGCCAGCGCACCACTGTCGGTGCTTATGAGAAACGCTGGAGATGATGGCGATGGCAAAAAACGCAAAAGCCACATTGGCGCTCGGCCCGGTCCTTTATCTCTGGCAGGGCGAGAAATGGCGCGATTTCTATTTCCGTATCGCCGATGAAGCGCCCGTCAGCCATGTCTATCTCGGTGAAACCGTCTGCTCCAAACGGTTTCATTTCACCGAGCCGCATCTGGCCGAAGTGATAGAGCGGCTGGAGGGTGCCGGAAAACAGGTGATCCTCTCGACACTTTCGCTGGTGACGCTGGAGCGGGAAAGCCGCCAGCTGCGCGGCCTGATCGCCGACAGCCCTTATCCCGTCGAGGCGAACGATCTTTCCGCGCTCGGCATGTTGCACGACACGCCGCATGTCGTCGGGCCGACGGTGAATGTCTATAATGCCGCAACCGCGCGGTTGCTGTCATCTCGCGGCGCGAGCGCCATATGCCTGCCGCCGGAACTGCCGATGACCTCGGTGGAGCGCATCGTGGCGGAGACGCCGGATGTGGACTTCGAAGTCTTCGCCTTCGGCCGCCTGCCGCTCGCCATTTCGGCGCGCTGCGCCCATGCCCGCGCCAAGGGCAATATCAAGGATAATTGCCAGTTCGTCTGCGGTGACGACCCGGATGGATTGCCGGTACGCACGCTTGACCGGCAGTCGTTTCTGGCGCTGAACGGCGTACAGACGGTGTCGCACACCTGCCAGTCGCTGCTTGGCGAATTGCAGGATCTGGCCGCTGCCGGTATTTCCCGCTTCCGGCTGTCGCCGCAGGATTGCGACATGGTGGCCGTGGCGCAAATCCATGGCGATGTTCTGGCCGGCAGGCAGGCTGCGGAAGATGGCCTTGCACGTCTCGGGGAAATCTATCCGGACGTGCCTTTTTCCAATGGTTTTCACCACGGGCAGGAAGGGGCGGCCTGGATCGCCCGTGCTCGCAACACGGCGCATGGGGTAAATGCATGACGACGGACGGGCAAGAGCCACCATCACTGTCTGCGGCAGCGCCGGGCGGGGCGGATATCGCCGCTGCGATCCATCTGGTACGCAACATCGTTTTGGAAAGCGCGCTCGATTGCGGCTGCCGAGACAATGTGCATGAGGCGCTGCGCGAGCTTGAGGATTTTGAGCGCCAGCGCAATATCGTCAAGCTTCTGACCGCCGCCCGCGAGGAGCGGCGCAAGATCACGCTTCTGACCGAGATGCTCTGCGATTTCGCCGAAGACGACACGGTGGATGAAGGCGTCGTCGAGACGGCGAGCCTGATGTTTCTCGACATCGCCGCCGCCGCTCAGGAGGGATCGCGAATTCTGCGCGACGCGCTCTCACTCAAGAAGGGTGAATAAATCCCTGTTTTCGGCCCTGCTTGATCCTGCGCAAAGAGCGGGCGCTTGCAAAATGTCATTTCCGGGTTGGTGACGCGCCGGGACCGGAAGACAGGTCTGAGCGGGCGTCACGCGTATCTGGGCGCTTCCGGCGCGAAAGGATCAGGACCATGGCCCATCTCACCCGTCGTCAGGCTCTTTCAGCCTTTTCTGGGCTCGCGGTTGCGACACTTGCCGCACCGCATGTTGCGAAGGCGGAAGCGCCGCTCACCTTTTATGGCCCTCCGGCCGCGCCCTCCGCCGTGCTGGCTCATGCAGTAAAGGGCGGGTTTCTAAAGGATGTCGCGCCTGGGGCCATATTCAAAGCCTGGAAAACGCCGGATGAAATGCGCGCCGCCGTCGCCTCAGGCTCCATGGGGGCGGTGGTGATGCCGAGTTACGGGGCCGCCAATCTCCACAATCGCGGGCTTGGTCTTGGGCTGATGAACGTGCTGACCACCGGCCTGCTCTATATCGTTTCGAAAGACGAGACATTGAACTCCCTGCAAAGCCTTTCCGGCAAGACCCTCGCTTTGCCGTTCAAGAACGACATGCCCGATTTCGTGCTGCGCCGCCTTGTTGCCGAAAACGGCCTGAAGCCCGACGACATCAAGCTGGAATATGCCGCTTCGCCGCCGGAAGCCGTGCAATTGCTGCTGACGGGCCGGGTGGATGCCGCCCTGCTGAGTGAGCCGGCTGCGACCGCCGTGCTCATCAAGGCGAAGTCGTTTTTCATGACCGTCCATCGCACCATCGATATTCAGCGGGAATGGGCGAAGGTGGCCGGCAAGGCTGAAATTCCGCAGGCTGGCCTTGCCCTAACGTCGCAGGTTCAGCAAAAGTTTGGCAAGGCGGGTATAGAGGCCTTGCAGGCGGGCATGGAAGCCGCGCTCGCCAGTGCCGCCGCTGACCCGCAAACGGCTGCTGCTGCTGCCGCCGATACCCTCGGTTTCCCGGCGGAAATTATCGCCGCCTCCTTTCCGACAAGTCATCTGTGCGCCCTGAAGGCGAGCGCTGCGCGTGCCGATCTCGAGGCATTCTACGATGAACTCGCCAAGGCCGACCCGGCAATCATCGGCGGCCGGCGACCGGATGACGGCTTTTATCTGGTGTAGCAGGCATGAACCGCATTCTTGAAAGTCTTGGCTGGACCGGTCGCTATCTCTGGGCGGGCTGGGCCGGGCTTTCCGGCATTTTCTGTTTTCTCGCCGCCTGGCAGGCCGGGCATGAGATTTACGGCTCCTTCATCCTGCCCTCGCCGGGTGAGACTTTCGCGGCAATCGGGGGTCTGGCGGCGCGGCCGGATTTCTTCACCATCCTGTCGCAGAGTGCCGTCAGGGCATTGACCGGTTTTGCCATCGCCGCCGGCATCGGCACGGTGGCGGGTGTGGCGGCGGGCTACTCATTTGCCGCCATGCGGCTGATGAAGCCCGTTGTCACTGTTCTGCTCGGCGTGCCGCCCATCGGCTGGATCGTGCTGGCGCTCATCTGGTTCGGCTCATCCGGCGGCACGGCCATCATGACCGTTGTCATCGCCTCGGCTCCCGTTTCCTTCGCAGGTGCGCTGGAGGGTGTGGCCAAGCGGGACCGTCAGCTGGAGGTGATGGCGCAGGCCTTTGGCGCTCCGTGGTTTTACCGTCTGCGCACTGTCACCATGCCGCATGTGCTTTCCTATCTTTTCCCGGCCTGGACAACCACGGCCGGAAGCGCCTGGAAAGTGACCGTCATGGCCGAGCTTCTGTCGAATTCCGGCGGCATCGGCGGTGAACTGGCCACCGCACGGGCGCTGTTCGATATCGCGCAGGTGAGCGCCTGGCTCACCATCACCGTCGTGCTGGCGCTCATCACCGATTACGGCCTGCTGCATCTGCTGCGCGAAGCGCTGGAACGTTGGCGTGCCGCCGGACTGCCATGGGGTGTGAAACGATGAGCGACCATTTCGCCTTGAGTTTCGAACAGGTCGGTCACGCCTTTCTCGGCCGCAGCCTGTTCGAGAATTTCGATCTCCGCATCGCTCCGGGGGAAACCGTGGCGTTGCTCGGCCCCTCCGGCAGCGGCAAGACGACGATTTTGCAGATCGCGGCGGGTATCATCGATCCGGTTCGCGGTCGTGTGCGGCGCAATTACCGCCGGCAGGGTCTGGTGTTTCAGGAGCCGCGGTTGCTGCCTTGGATGACGTTGATCGACAATATCGCTTATGGTCTCGCTGCGGCGGGCATGCCGAAACGGCAACGGCGGGAGGCCGCTGGGCAGTTTGCCCTGGAAGTCGGTCTGGAGGAGACGGATTTTCAAAAATATCCGGTCGAGCTTTCCGGCGGCATGCGCCAGCGTGCCGGGGTGGCGCGGGCGCTCGCCGTGGAGCCGGATATGCTGTTTCTGGACGAACCCTTCAGCGCCGTGGATGTTGGCCTGCGCCGGCATTTGCAGGAGCTTCTGGTCGCCGCCGCGCGCAGGCGTGGTTTCTCCACGCTTCTCGTCACCCACGATCTTCATGAAGCGATGTTGGTGGCCGACAGGCTGATCGTGCTCTCTGGTGTCGATGGCGATGTCATTGCCGTACACACTCCGGCCGGTTCGCCGGGGCGGCGCATGGCGCGCGCGGTTTTCGACGAGGTGGAATTTCTGTCCGAAAGCCCGGCTTTCGCTGAATTGTTTTCGGCAAAGGAGCGGATGCGATGAGACAACCGCCGATCCTCTCCGAAGCCCTGCGGCTGTTTTTCCCTTTGGCCGCCCTGCATGGCGCGGTCTGGCCGTTCTTGTGGGTCGCCATCGGCGGCTACGCCCTGCCTTTCGCCGATGCCGTTCCGCCCTCGCAGTGGCATGCCCATGAAATGATTTTCGGCACCTATGGCATGGCGCTCGCCGGTTTTCTCGGTTCGGCAGTCCCTGAATGGACCGATACGAAAGCGGCATCGGGGCGCACGCTGCTTTGTCTCGCCGGCCTGTGGCTGCCGGGCCGGCTCATCGGTTTTGTGGGGGCCGATGCGTGGAGCCTGCTCGCAGGTTTTTTCGATCTGGCCTTTCTGCTCGCGCTCTCCGTCCTCATCGGCAAGGCGATGCTGGTGCGGCGAACGACGAAACATCTGGCGTTCCTCGTCTGGCTCATTCTGTTTGCGGTAATGGAGACGGGCGTGCGCTACGCCTGGTGGACCGGTGATCTGGAACTTGCAGCCCGCTGTCTGGAGGCGGCGCTGTGCATCTTCACCGTGCTGTTTTCGCTGTCGGCTGCGCGCATCAATGTGGTCGTCATCAATCTGGCGCTTGATCCGAGCGGCGAGACCACGCCTTACCGGCCACATCCCGGCCGCCAGCACATGGCGGGCGCCATGGTGACGCTATACATGGTGGCGAAACTCTTCTTTCCGGAAAGCGATGTCTGCGCCTGGCTGGCGCTTGCGGCCGGTGCGGCGTTTTTTGACCGGCTGGCCGAATGGTTCATCGGGCGTGCCGCCTTCAAGACCGAGGTTCTGCTGCTCGGTCTCGGCAATGCCTTTGCCGGTGCGGGTTTTCTGGCGCTCGGGGCGGTGCGGCTCGGTTTTTCCGTCACGCCCGCCGCTGGCCTGCACCTGTTGTCGGTGGGCGCGCTTGGCTGCGCCATCATGGCGGTGTTCATCATCGCCGGGCTACGACATACCGGACGCAACCTGACATATCTGCCGTGGCAGGCGCATGTGGCCGCCGCCTTGATGGTGGCGGCCGGGCTGATCCGCATAATGCCGGAATTCGATTTCGCAGCATTCCTGTCACCCTATCATCACGGCCTCAGTGCTATCCTGTGGGCGACAAGTTTCGGCGTCTGGCTTCAGGGCTTCCTGCCCTTCATGTGCGCGCCCGGTGTTGATGCAGCGGGAGCTTGTGGCTGAGGCGCAACCTGTTTCTCTCACCTTCGACGCTTTCGTATCTCCTGATTATTTTTTCGGCAAAAGCGCAATATGAAATCAGTGACTTAGGTCGACCCTATTGATGAATGTTATTTCTAATAAATAATCAATAAAATCAAGTGGTTGAATATTTCCGCCTTTTGGCCGATGATAACTCGAACAGAACAGGGAAACGCGAATATGCCCAAAATAGTCGCGCCTCTACATGCAGATGGAAAGCCGAGCCGGACGAGGGAGCTTATTACCTTCGCCGTCCTGGCCTTTGGGATCTGGCCTGTGCTGGCGGTCGGATTTGTCGGAGCCTATGGCTTCATCGTCTGGATGTTCCAGATCATTTACGGGCCGCCGGGACCACCCGGTCATTGAGGGTGAAATGACGATGGAAGTCTCTCTCAGCCGGCGTGACTTTCTGCGCGGCGGACAAAAACGGGAAACACGTATCTGTCCCCCCGGGGTCGCGTTGAGCGACCTCGCCGCCTGCAGCGGTTGCGCAAAATGTGTTGAAGCCTGTCCCACCGGCATCATCACCATGTCGGGTGGCTTACCTTCGGTCGATTTCTCGGCCGGGGAATGCACCTTTTGCGGCAAATGCGCAAAAGCCTGTCCCGAACCGGTTTTTACCGCCCCTGCGGCGCAGCGCTTCGATCATGTCATGGCAATTGGCGATGCGTGCCTCGCCTTCGGCAATGTTGATTGCCAGGCCTGTCGCGATGCGTGCCCGACCGAAGCCATTCGGTTTCGTCCCCGCCGCGGCGGCCCCTTCGTGCCCGAGCTTGTTGAGGATGCCTGCACCGGCTGCGGGGCCTGCGTGTCCGTCTGTCCGACGGGTGTGATCAAGATCAAGGAAACAGCCACGGAGATGCAATATGCCTGAAAATACAGGCCGGTATCATGTCTCAAGCGCTGTCGTGGCGGTGATGCCGCAGATGCGGGACGCCGTGTTCGCAACGCTTTTGACGCTCGACAATGTCGAGGTTCATGGCGAGGGCAATGGCAAGATCGTCATCGTCATAGACGGCACGAGCACCGGCATGCTGGGCGATACGCTCACTTATATTTCGACACTCGACGGTGTGATTGCCGCCAACATGGTTTTCGAACACGTCGACACAGAGGAGACAGGCGGCGATGAGCAGCGAACTGACGCGGCGTGATCTATTGAAGGCCCATGCCGCCGGCATTGCGGCGGCAACGGCGGGCATTGCGCTGCCGGCCGCCGCCCAGCCGGTGCCGGGCGGTGTTTCCGCATTGCAGATCAAATGGTCCAAGGCGCCCTGTCGTTTCTGCGGCACGGGCTGCGGCGTCATGGTTGGCGTCAAGGAAGGCAAGGTTGTCGCCACCCATGGTGACATGCAGGCGGAGGTCAATCGCGGCCTCAACTGCATCAAGGGCTATTTCCTGTCCAAGATCATGTACGGCAAGGACCGCCTGCAGACCCCGCTTCTGCGCAAGAGAAACGGCGTCTACGCCAAGGATGGCGAGTTCGAGCCGGTGAGCTGGGACGAGGCCTTCGATGTGATGGCCGCGCAGTGCAAGCGGGTGCTGAAAGAAAAGGGGCCGACCGCCGTCGGCATGTTCGGCTCGGGCCAGTGGACGATCTTTGAGGGCTACGCCGCGACCAAGCTGATGCGCGCCGGTTTCCGTTCCAACAATCTTGATCCTAATGCCCGCCACTGCATGGCGTCGGCTGCTTACGCCTTCATGCGCACCTTCGGCATGGACGAGCCGATGGGTTGTTACGATGATTTCGAACATGCCGATGCTTTCGTGCTCTGGGGTTCGAACATGGCGGAGATGCATCCGATCCTGTGGACGCGCATCGCCGACCGGCGGCTCGGCTTTGACCACGTGAAGGTGGCGGTGCTTTCGACCTTTACCCATCGCAGCATGGATCTGGCCGATGTTCCGATCATCTTCAAGCCAGGTACGGACCTCGTCATCCTCAATTATATCGCCAACCACATTATCAAGACCGGCCGCGTCAACGAAGACTTCGTGAGGAACCACACGAAATTCGTGCGCGGCGTCACCGATATCGGGTATGGCCTGCGGCCCGACAATCCGGTTGAGGTGAATGCCGCCAATTCCGCCGATCCGACCAAGACGGAAGCGATCGATTTCGAGACCTTCAAGGAATTCGTCTCCGAATACACGCTGGAAAAGACCGCCGCCATGACCGGGGTGGAAGCTGGTTTCCTGGAAGAATTGGCCGAGCTTTACGCCGACCCGAAACGCAAGGTCATGTCGCTGTGGACCATGGGGTTCAACCAGCATGTTCGCGGCGTCTGGGCCAACCAGATGGTCTACAACATCCATCTTCTGACCGGAAAGATCTCCGAACCGGGCAACAGCCCGTTCTCGCTCACCGGCCAGCCATCGGCCTGCGGTACGGCGCGTGAGGTGGGAACCTTCGCCCACCGCCTGCCAGCCGACATGACTGTGACCAACCCGGAACACCGCAAACATGCCGAAGAAATCTGGCGCATCCCGCACGGCGTCATCCCGGAAAAGCCGGGCTACCACGCCGTGCAGCAGGATCGCATGCTGCATGACGGCAAGCTGAATTTCTACTGGGTGCAGGTCAACAACAACGTTCAGGCCGGCCCCAACACCAAGAACGAGACCTATCTCGGTTATCGCAATCCCGAAAACTTCATCGTGGTCTCGGATGCCTATCCGACCATCACCGCCATGAGCGCCGACCTTATTCTGCCCGCCGCCATGTGGGTGGAGAAGGAAGGGGCCTACGGCAATGCCGAGCGGCGCACCCATGTCTGGCACCAGCTTGTCGAGGCGTCGGGTGAGGCGCGTTCCGACCTCTGGCAGCTGGTGGAATTCTCCAAGCGCTTCACCACCGACGAGGTGTGGCCGGTGGAACTGCTAGACGCCAATCCGGACTATCGCGGCAAGACGCTGTTTGAGGTTCTCTACAAGGATTGCGATGTCGGCAAATTCCCGCTGAGCGAAATCAATACGGATTATAAGAACCAGGAATCCACGGATTTTGGCTTCTACCTGCAAAAGGGTCTGTTCGAGGAATATGCCGCCTTCGGGCGTGGTCACGGCCACGATCTGGCGCCTTACGATGCCTATCACGAGGTGCGCGGCATGCGCTGGCCGGTGGTGGACGGCAAGGAAACGCTGTGGCGTTACCGCGAGGGTTACGACCCCTACGTCAAGCCGGGCGAAGGCGTGAAATTCTATGGCAACAAGGATGGCAAGGCGGTCATCATCGCCGTGCCTTACGAGCCGCCGGCGGAATCCCCGGATGAAGAATTCGATACCTGGCTGGTGACGGGCCGCGTGCTGGAGCATTGGCATTCCGGCTCCATGACCATGCGTGTGCCGGAACTCTACAAGGCCTTTCCTGGCGCCCGTTGTTTCATGAATGCCGCCGATGCGCGCAAGCGAGGGCTCAATCAGGGCGCTGAAATCCGCATCGTCTCGCGTCGCGGGGAAATCCGTTCGCGGGTGGAAACGCGCGGCCGCAACCGCATGCCGCCCGGCGTCATCTTCGTTCCCTGGTTCGACGCCAGCCAGCTCATCAACAAGGTCACGCTCGACGCAACCGATCCCATCTCCAAGCAGACGGATTTCAAGAAATGCGCAGTCAAGATAGAGCCAGTCGCATGATCAGGAAACACGGATGGATCGCCGCCACTCTTCTGGTCGTGGTGCTGGCGACGGGGGCCGTTGCGCAGATGGTGCCGGAATTGTCCGGCCCGCGCGGCGATGCCATGCGCACCGAACCCGCCAAACCCCTGCCGAAATGGGTGATCGACGATTTCAGGCGCATGCGCGCCTATCCCGAACAGCCGCCGGTCATTCCGCATTCGATCGACGGCTACCAGCTCTCGGTCAACGCCAATCGCTGTCTGTCCTGTCACAAGCGCGAATTCACGCAGGATTCCGGCGCGCCGATGATCAGCGTCACCCATTACATGACGCGGGAAGGCCAGATGCTGGCGGATGTTTCACCGCGCCGTTATTTCTGCACCGCCTGCCATGTGCCGCAGGCCGATACGCGGCCGCTCGTGCCCAACACCTTTCAGGACATGAGCGAGATGGGCGTCAAACCGGCGGGTAGCGAATGATGATCGCCCGTGTGAAAAAACTTCTCGCCTGGTTATGGGCGGTTCTGACCACCCCGGCCGGCACGCTCAGCCTTGCCTTTCTCACGCTTGGCGGCTTCGTCGGCGGGGTGATGTTCTGGGGCGCTTTCAACACCGCTCTCGAAATGACCAACAAGGAAGCCTTCTGCATTTCCTGCCACGAGATGCGCGCGAATGTTTATGAGGAACTGACGCGGACGGTGCATTTCTCCAACCGCTCCGGCGTGCGCGCTTCTTGCCCGGATTGCCATGTGCCGCATGAGTGGACGGACAAGATCGCCCGAAAGATGCAGGCTTCCAAGGAGGTCTGGGGCAAGATTTTCGGCACCATCGATACGCGCAAGAAGTTCCTCGACAAGCGGCTGGAGCTTGCCCAGCACGAATGGTCGCGCCTGAAGGCCAATGACAGCCTCGAATGCCGCAACTGTCATTCCTCCGCCGCCATGGACTTTACCAAGCAGACGCAGCGTGCCGCAGACATTCATTCCAAATATCTGCTGACGGGCAAGGCCACCTGCATCGATTGCCACAAGGGTATCGCCCATGAATTGCCGAATATGGAAGGCATCGATCCCGGCTGGAAAATGCCGCCAGCGCTCAACGATGAACCGGGACAGACGGCGTCCGCAGTCGATGACCTGCGCCGCGCCATGAGCGATGTGCACCGGAACGTTTTCTGATTTTCTTGATGGAATAAACGCCGTGTGTCCTTTGGGCGCACGGCGTTTTCAATGATGGAACCGGATCGTCGTTTTGCCGCGATCCGGTTCTCTTGTGCCTCTGCGTCAGCCGATCTGCGCGTTGTCGTCACGCTTGATGGCGATGACGGCCGAGCGCGGCAACTTGCCTTCGCCGTCCGGGAAGGGCGCGTCGGGGTGCTGGATGCCGACGAAGTGGGTGCGCTTGTCGCCGGACCATGTCTGGCCGGTGACTTCGGAACCCTTCGGTGCTGTCAGGAAGCGCTCGATACGGCCGGTGGCCGGGTCGCCCGCCAGCATCTGGTTGTTGCCCTGGCCGGCGAAGTTGCCTTCATTGCTGTCCTCGCCGTCGGTCTGGATCCAGAGCAGGCCGGTACTATCGAACATCATGCCGTCGGGCGAGTTGAACATGTTGCCTTCGTTGATGTTCGAAGAACCCGCAAATGCGTCCTTGTGAACGGAAGGGTTGCCGGCCATGCAGAACAGGTCCCACTTGAACTTGCCGTCGGCATGGTCGTCATTTTCCGGATACCAGCGCACGATCTGGCCGTATTCGTTCTTTTCGCGCGGGTTGGCGGCGTTGATCGCCATGGCGTCGCCGCCAGCATTGGCGCGCAGCTTGCCGTCCTTCATTTCGCCGCGGCGGCTGTTGTTGGTCAGCGCGCAATAGGCTTCGATGGCGACCGGGTTGATGGCGACCCATTCCGGGCGATCCATCGTCGTTGCGCCCACCTTGGAAGCGGCCTGACGGGTGAAGACGCAGATTTCATCGATCTTCATGCCGGTGGTCTCAGGCGTCAGCGCCAGCCATTCGCCGGCGCCGTCATCGGCGAACTTGGCGACGTAAAGCGTGCCTTCGTCGAGCAGCTTCGAGGTGTCGCCGCCCGGCACGTAAATGCCGTTGGAGACGAATTTGTAGAGGAATTCGCCACGCTCGTCGTCACCCATGTAAACGACGACGCGGCCGTCGCGGGCAATCACCACGGCGGCGTTTTCGTGCTTGATGCGGCCAAGCGCAGTGCGCTTGATCGGGGTGGAGGAGGCGTCCGAAGGATCGATCTCAACCACGTAGCCGGCGCGGCGCGGCTCGTTCGGGTTCTTGGCGACGTCGAAACGTGCGTCGAACTTCTCATAGGCATAACGCGTCTCGGCGACGATGCCGTAACGCTTGTAATCATCCGGCAGCTTGAAGGCGGCATCTGCGGTGCCGAAATAGCCGTTGAAGTTTTCCTCGCAGGTGAGGTAGGTGCCCCAGGGCGTGCGGCCGGCGCCGCAATTGTTGAAGGTCCCGAGACAGTTGATACCATCAGGGTCGGCGGCGGTCTTGACGAGATCGGAGCCTGCGGCCGGGCCGGAAAGCTTCATCGGCGTGTTGTGATGGATACGGCGGTTGAACGGGCTGTCGAGAACGATTTCCCAGCCTTCGTTGCCTTCCGCGACTTCCATGACGGTGACGCCCTGCATGTTCTGCAGGATCTTCACGTCGTCGGCCGTCTTCGGGTTGCCCTTGTCAGTGTGCGGCAGGTTGATTTCCGGGTTTACGTATTCATGGTTGACGGCGATCAGCTGATGAGCGCCCACCATGAAGAGTTCCATGCCGTCGGTGTTTTCACCGAAGACCTTGTCGGAATTCTCAACGCTCACGCCCTTGGCGGGGTCGAGATCGGGAACGTTGGAGAACAGCGGCTGACCCCATTTGGCAACCGGCTTCCAGCTATAACCTTCCGGCACATGGATGGTGTGGTCGGTTGCGGCGGCCACCGGCTTGAAGGGGAAGCGGCCGGCGGCTGCTTCCTGCGCTTCGGCCGAAGTGCTTGCCATCAGGTTGCCGAGCGTGCCCATGGCAGCTGCGGCCGAGCCGAAGGCCAGCACACCGCCGAGGAAACCGCGGCGGGAAATCGCGGTTTCGACCACGCGGTCGAAATCGGTTTCGGCCGGCGGCGGGTTTTGCAGTTCGTCCCATTCGTCCCAGGACAGCTTGCTCGTATCGATGTCGGTCATGTCGTGTCTCCACCGTTTGCATGTTTGGAATCATTCCAACAAGCTGCGTACCGTTTGAGTATTTCACACGGATGACGGGAGGAGCGGCTTTAAATATGAGTTTATGAGAACAGAATCTGTGCTTTTTCCCTCATTGCGGGAGGAGGATACGGGTGAGCAGGAGGCCTTCGAAATGGCCAAAGCGGAAGGAAATCTCCGTTCCCTCAAGCCAATCGCCGCTCAGGTCGGCGGTCAGGCGAAGCGACCCTGAGCCATCCGCATCGTAAGCGGATAATTCGGCCGCCTCGAAAAAGAAAAGCCGCTTTACCGTCGGATAAAGCGCCTTGAACAGGCTCTCCTTGGCCGAAAAAATAAGCCCGGTCATGAACGGGTCGACAATGTTGCCGAGGCTGTGAAGCTCATGCGCCGTCAAGGCCTGCGAAGCGATGTCGCGGGCTTCCTCTTCGGTCAGGCGTTTCTCGATATCGATGCCGATGCCGAGAAACCTGCTGCCGGAGCCGGCAAGGGCGATTGCCCGATCACTGCTATGAGAAATCGCGCCGACTACGCCTTCGGGCCAGATCGGCGCTCGGTCCTCTCCCATTCCGGGAAAGAATGCGTGGCCGGTAAGGCGGCGTATGGCTTCCGCCGCACATTTGCGTCCCGCCAAAAACTCCGCCTTGCGTTTCGGCACTGCCCGTAGCAGCTGCGCGGGCAGGGCAGGGGTGATGTTGGCACCGGTTTCGTGGTGGGGGCTGTAACGAAGGGTGAGGCAATGGCAATCGCTGCTGTCATCCGGCCATGGCCAGACGGCTTCCGGTGGGTCGCCGGAAACAGTCTCGCGATGCAATGCCGGCACGATCGCCATATCTGTCCCTCGTTCGGCCGGCCGGATCAGGCTGCGAGCGTTGCGCCGCCGTCGACCACGATCTGCTGCATCGTCACGTGGCCAGCCTGATCGGAGGCGAGAAACAGCACCGTGTCGGCTATATCATCCGGTCTTGCAATCTTGCCAAGCGGAATGCCGAGCTTGAACTGCTCCGGCAGGCCGGCGACGAGCCGTTCCTTGCCTGTGGGATCGCTCAACATACCGGCCAGCATCGGCGTATCGGTGGAGCCGGGCGAGACAACGTTGCAGCGCACGCCATAGGGCGCAAGCTCAAGGGCGGCGCAATGGCTGAGGCTGACCAGCGCCGCCTTGGAGGCGCAATAAGCCATCATGCCGATGCGCGGCACCACGGCGGCGTTGGAGCCGACGTTGACGATCGCGCCACGCCGCTGCCGTTTGAAGACGCCGCTCCATTGTCGCAGCAGATAGAACGGCCCCGCGGCATTGACATCCATGCAGGCTTTCCAGTCTTCCGGCGTCAGGCTTTCGCTGTCGCCAAGACGCAAAATGCCTGCGGCGTTGACGAGGATATCAAGGCCGCCCCATTCGCTTTCAATTGCCTTGCATACTCTCTCCACCGCCGCAGCGTCGGTGATATCGAGCGCTATCTGGCGGAAGGGTGCTTCCGTTGTGCCGGCCAGAAGGTCGAGGCCGATGACTTCGGCCCCTTCCTCGATGAAACGTTCGGCGATGCGGTGGCCAATGCCCTGGGCCGTGCCTGTCACCAGCACACGCCGCCCGGTAAATCTCTGTTGCGTCATCTTGTCCGTCCGCTCAGGCTGCGAGCCGCTTTTCTTCGATCAGTGCCCACCAGGCGGAAAGTGTGGGTACACGCGCTAGCTCATCGAAACCGACGGTGACGCCGCGTTCCTTCAACTCGCCGGCAAGCTTCATGACCTGCAGCGAATCCAGCCCGTAGAAGATGAGGTTCTCGTCGGGGTCGATGTCACTTTCATCCTCAACCATCTGCAGGACGCGGGCTTTCAGCCATTCGCGGGTGCCGGTGGCCTGCTCGGTACCGGTCAGGCTTGCGGTGTCGATCACCACGCCGCAACGCGTCGCCACATATTGCAGCGCCATGCGGTGTTCGGCTTCGGAAAAATCGGCGACGCCGTCACCGATCATGAAGGGTTGAATATCCTTCATGAAGGCTTCCACCGCCGTCATCATGCAGCCGATATGGGCGTAAACACCGCCGACGATGATCTGGTCGCGGCCCCAGCCTTTCATGCGTTCGGCAAGATCGGAACGCTGGAAGGCGCTGTAGCGCCACTTGGTCAGCACCACGTCGTCAGGCGTTGGCGCCAGCTTGTCCACCACCTTCTGCAATTCCGGATCAACGACGGTGAGACCCGGTCCCCACATGTCGTTCAGCAGCGCCCGGTCGCCCGGCGGCTGGTTGTGCGGCTGGGCGGTATAGATGACCGGCACGCCGTTCTGCACCGCCCATGCCTTTACCTTGGCGAGATTGTCGATGAGGGTCGTCATCAGCTTGCCGTCGGCCTCGTAGAACCGAAGGAAATAACGCTGCATGTCGTGAATGAGCAGCACGGCGCGCTTGGCGTCGGGCTGCCATTTTGTCTTGTTGGCCGGAAAGCTGGCGGCAACCGGCATCGGATAGTCGGAAATGGTGGGGATTGTCATGATGACCTCGGTTTTGTGCTGCGCCGGCTCGGGCGGCGCGTAATCTTTGGAGTTTGGGACGCCCTTTAGAGCGTCCCTTCGATTGGCGTTGCCTGTCAGGCGCTGATGGCGACGGGGGTTGTCAACAAATCGCGCAGGCGCTTCTTGTCGATCTTGCCGACGGCGGTGAGCGGCATCGCGTCGATGAAACGCACCCGGTCCGGCAACTTGTAATCCGCGACGCCGAGACCGGCGAGATGCTGGCGGATGGCCGGCGCTTTCAGCGCGGGATTGCGGGAGACGACGAAGACGCAGCTTTTCTCACCGAGAAGTTCGTCCTGCATCGCCACCAGTGCGGCATGCGTCACATCAGGATGCCGCAGGATCAGGTTTTCCACCTCCTCCGAAGCGACCTTTTCGCCGCCGCGGTTGATCTGGTCCT